>DASXMX010000305.1:0-9335 GCA_036495445.1 Tepidisphaeraceae bacterium | reverse complement strand
CGACGCCGCCTCGGAGGCGGGCCGGTTCGACGTCGTCTCGCCGCTGAAGGTCTTCGCCGCACACCGGGGTGAGAAGCTCTTCTGGGAGCGTGGTCACAACCATTTCACGATCCTCGGCTGCCGCCTCGTCGGCGAACTGCTCGCCCAACGCATCCTGGAAGAGAACCTCCTGGATCGGCCTTCAGTGCCCGCGACGCAGCCCGCCCGATCGTGAACTTGCGTCGCGTCACTGGGCGACCGGCCCTTTTTTGCCGCCCCCGACCAAACCGCGCAAATCGCTCCGTCTATTGGGATAACTGGCCCCGGCAGGTTCAGGAGCGGATCAGCAAAGGGATCTCTGCCGCCCATTGCGAGTGCGGCTGAGTCGGATGCCAATCTGCCCGATCCGTTCTCCACCTCGTGCCTGCTACGGGGCCAGCCTTTTATTGATTCAGGAGGGGAACATGGCCCGTCGTCGCGAAATCATCATCAAGGACACCCACCGCGGCCTCTGGTACCAGGACGGCGTGCTGAAGCACGTCCTGGAGGCCGGCCGGTACGAGCTGCCGAAGGAGACGTCGGCCTGGGGCCGGCGGCAGCCGATCGTCGAGGTCCTCCTGGTCGACGTGCGCGAGCGCGAGCTGACGATCAAGGGGCAGGAAATCCTCACGTCGGACAAGGTCGCGATCCGCGTCAGCATCGTCGTGCAGTTCCGGGTGACCGATCCGGTGCTGGCCGTCCACCAGGTGGAGGATTTCGAGGCGCGCCTGTACAGCGACGTGCAGCTCGCGGCCCGGCGGTCGCTGGCCTCCATGAACCTCGAGCAGATCCTGACCAACCGCAACCAGCTTTCCGAGGACATCCTTTCCGACGTCAAGGAGTCCGCGGCCCGGTTCGGCGTGGCGATCCTCCGCGCCGACGTGAAGGATTTGGTCTTCCCGGGCAACCTGCAGGAGATCATGAACAAGGTACTGGCCGCCGAGCGGACCAGCGAGGCGCAGCTCGTCGAGGCGCGGACGCGGGCGCAGGCGCAGCAGATCGAGGCGGCGGCCAAGGCCGAAACGAACCGGATCGAGGCCGAGTCGCGGGCGCGGGCGCACGCGCTGGCCGCCCAGGCGGAGGCCGAGGCCCGCCGCGTGCGGACGGAAGCCGAAGTCGCCGCCCTCACCCGCAGCGCCGAGGCGGCCCAGGCCTACGCCGCCCACCCCGCCCTGCTGCGGCTGCAGGAACTCGAGGCCCTCAAGGACCTCGCCCGCAGCGCCAACGCGCGGATCTACATCGGCTTCGACAAGCACGTGGTGCCCGATGGCCAGGAAGCGTAACCGACGCGGATACGAATGCCGCACCTCATCCTCCCTCCCCCGGTACTCCGGGGGAGGGTTGGGGAGGGGGTTCACCGCGCGACGCTCACTCTAAAGTTCAGTTTCGACCGGAGGAACTAATCAGAACCGGACCGTGTCGGTCCGGTCTGGACCGAAGGTCCATGTCTGACGTTCCTCTGTGAGTTCGCACCGCTCGTTCAAAAGACCCCGGAACCTCCGGTTCCAACCGGGGCGGCTGCCCCGGCTCTGATGAGGTTTCCGACGAACGGAATCTCGAACTCGCACGTCGCGCGGCAAACCCCCTCCCTACCCTCCCCCGGAGTACCGGGGGAGGGAAATGAGGCGCGAGGATCATGCGGTGATGCGATCACGCGATCACGCGATCACGCGATCACGCGATCACGCGACCACGCGGTCACGGGGTCACGCGGCACGGGCTCACGCGGTCACGCGATCAGCGATTGGATCACATTTCCGAACACGTCGGTCAATCGGAAGTCTCGCCCCTGATAATGATACGTGAGCCGTTCGTGGTCGAAGCCGAGGAGGCGAAGGATCGTGGCTTGCAGGTCGTGGATGTGGACGGGGTTTTCGACGATGTGGAAGCCCAGGTCGTCGGTTGCGCCGTAGACGAGGCCCGACTTGACCCCGCCGCCGGCCATCCAGACGGTGAAGGCGGACGGGTGGTGGTCGCGGCCCATGCTGCGGTTGAGGGCGGGGTTCGTTTCGACCATCGGCGTGCGGCCGAACTCGCCGCCCCAGATCACCAGCGTCTCGTCCAGGAGGCCGCGCTGCTTCAGGTCCTTCACCAACGCGGCGGAGGCCTGGTCGGTCTCCTTGCAGTGCTTGGTGTGGTTGCCGAAGACGTCGGAGTGGGCGTCCCACCCTTCGTGGTAGATGTTCACGAACCGCACGCCGCGTTCGATCATCCGGCGAGCCAGCACGCACGCGCGGGCGAACGACGGTTTGGCCGGGTCGCACCCGTACATTTCGAGCGTCGCCTTGCTCTCGCTCTTGAGGTCCATCAATTCGGGCGCGGACGTCTGCAGGCGGCAGGCCATTTCATAATTGGCGATCCGGGTGGCGATTTCCGGATCCCCCACCACGCCGAGCCGGCGGCGGTTCATCGCGCTAATCAGATCAAACGAGTCGCGCTGCAGCCTGGGGTCGATCCCGTCGGGGCTGGAGACGTCGAGGATTGGATCGCCCTGGTTGCGGAAGCGGACGCCGGCATAGATCGTCGGCAGGAACCCGCTCGACCAGTTGGCGGCCCCGCCGCTGATCCCCGCGCCGGTGGACATCACGACGAACGCCGGCAGGTCGCGGGCTTCGGACCCGAGGCCATAGGTGACCCACGATCCCATGCTCGGCCGGCCGGGTTGGGAGAAGCCGGTGTTGAAGAAGATCTGGGCTGGGGCGTGGTTGAACTGGTCGGTGTGAACCGACTTGACCAGGCAGACGTCGTCGATGATCTCGGCCAGGTGCGGCAGCACGTCGGTGGCGATCTCCGTCCCGTTGTGGCCGACCTTCTTGAACTTGAACCGCGGCCCGAGGACCGCCGCGTCGGGGCGGATGAAGGCGTACCGCTGCCCGCCGATGACCGAGGGCGGGAGCGGCTTGCCTTCGAGCTTCGCCAATTCCGGCTTGTGATCGAACAGGTCGAGCTGGCTGGGCGCGCCGGCCATGAACAGGTGGATGACGGCCTTCGCCTTGGCCGAAAACGGCGGCGCCTGCGGCAGAAGCGACGCGCGAGGGGCGCCGCTCGCTGCCATGGCGGCACGCGAGAGACTGCCGGTCAGCAGCGAGGCCAGCGCGATCTTGCCCACGCCGACGCCGCAGTCGCGGAAAAAGTGGCGGCGGGTAATCCCAACCAATTGTTCGCGGAGCGGATCCATGGTCATTCCTTCGTCACAGCTTCATCCAGGTTCATGATCGAGCGGGCGACGGCGGTCCATGTGGCCCGTTCCACCGGATCGTCCTTCTTGCCGCCGCCGGCCAGTTTAACGGGATCTACTTCCTTCGCCTTGAGCTGCTCGCGGGCGTCCCTGGCGAAGGACGTGAGCATCGCGACCTCGTCCGCATCCGGCGCGCGGGTGAGACATCGCCGGAAGGCGTCGGCGGCCTTCTGTTCGTCGGTCCCGTGTTCGTCGGCGATCGTGCGGCCGAGTGCCTGGGCGGCTTCCATGAACATCGTGTCGTTCAGCAGCGTGAGCGCCTGCAGCGGCGTGTCGGAGACCTCCCGGCTAGCGATGCATTCCTCGCCCGTCGGCCCGTCGAACGTGTTGTACATCGCGAACGGGGCCGTGCGCTTGGAGAACGTGTAAAGGCTGCGGCGGAAGCGGTCCGAGCCGGTGCTGGCCTTCCATGGGAGCGCGCCGTACGTCCCCTCGGTTGTGACCGACGCCGGCTGCGGCGGGAAGACGCTGGGGCCGCCGATCGTCGCCGACAGCAATCCCGCCTCGGCCAAGGCCGAGTCGCGGATCAGTTCAGCCTCGAGGCGGAAACGCGGGGCGCGCGAGAGCAGGACGTCTTGCGGGTCGTGCTCGAGCGACTCGGGCGTGACGAGAGAGGCTTGGCGGTACGTGGCGCTGGTGACCATGAGCCGGTCGAGCTTCTTGAGCGACCAGCCCTCCTTCCGAAATTCGATCGCGAGCCAATCGAGCAATTCCGGGTGCGACGGGAGGTCGCCCTGATACCCGAAATCCTGCACCGTGCGGACGATCCCGCGGCCGAAGAACGCCTGCCACTGGCGGTTGACGGTCACGCGGGCCGTCAGCGGGTTCTCGGGCGAAACGAGCCAGCGGGCGAACGTCAGGCGGTTGTCCGGCGCGCCGGCCGGCAGCGGCGGGAGGAACGCGGGCACGCCGGGCGTTACCTGCTGCTCGCGCTGCAGGAATTCGCCGCGATGGTGAACGTACGTCGGGCGATCGTGCCCCGCCGGGCGCTCGGCCAGCACGAGCGTGGTCGACGGCTTGGGGATCGAGGCGCGAAGCTGATCGATTTGTTTGCGGGCCTCGGCTAATTCCGGCGCGACGGAGAGGAAGTACTGGAACAGCGCATCCCGCTGCGAATCGCTCCGGGATTCCGGCGCGGTCGCGAGGGCCGTTTCGATCTCGGGCGGCAGTGCGAGGGCGCCGGCACGCGGGTCGGTTGTGACCGAGATGCGGAAATGGCCGAGCGGTGCGGCGTGATACCGCTCGAACAACATCTTCAGGGACAGCGCATTCGCCTCGCCCAGCGGTTCGGCCAAAGCGAAGACCGCGAGGTTCGGCTGCCCCTGAGCGCCGGCGACCGACCACCCGCTCTGTGGGTCCCCATCGATCGCGTTGGCGGCGACGAACTTTCCGGCGGCGAAGCTTTGAGTCGCCTTGGCGAACTTGGCGGGCTTCCCGTCCGCGTCCAGCGTGATCTCGCTGAGGAAGAAGTCCCCCGCCGTCCCCTCGTAGTAGACCATGCCCGGGCCGCGGCTCGGCAGGCTGTCGTCCGGCAGGACTTCGAGCCGCACGGCAGTGACGCCCGCGGGCACCTCGTGGAAGGTCAGGTCGTACGTATCGCTCTTGCTGATGTCCCCGCCCGCCAGGACCGAGCCATCGTCCTTGAGCGTGAGGAACGGCGTCGTGCTCTGCATCCGGACCGGACGAAGCACGGTCCACTTCACGGCTTTCGACGACTCCCGATCGGCCCATGCATGGAACGCGCGGTCGAGCGCCTCGCGCGCATCGCCCGGCTTGACCGCTTCCGGCGAGCCGAGGCTCAGGCGAAGACGCGCGAGCGTGTGCTGCTCGCCGTACTGCTGTTTCAGCGTGATCGTCCAGCGGGCGCCTCGGCCCAGGTGGACCGGCTTGTCGAGGAAGAAGGTCGCTGTGTGGTCGGGGATGGGACGAGTCCCGGTGTCCACCGCCCATCCGGTCCCGGGCTTGGCGTGGATCGCCGCCGCGGCGGGGAAACCGTTTTGGGCTGCGTCGGCCTCGGCGCGGGCGAATTTCACCGGGTGCGCATCGTCCGGCGCGTCGATCGGCGCGACGGTGGCGGCGAAGTCGGTCAGGACGAAGTTGCCGTGCTTCGTGCGGCCGGGGCCGGCGTCGCCGTCCTTCATCGCTTCGAGCCGGATGCGATCGACGTCATCGGCCTTCGTGTCGAACGTGAAGGTGTACGTCTCCCGGTCCGGCGACGGCCCGGCGAACCGCCACGATCCATCGTCCAATCGCTGCGCGTCGCTTTGCTCCGTGATGCACGTCGCGATCGGCGTCTCCCACTTCACCGGCGCTTCGGGGCGGAACTTCGACGGCAACTCGGCCGTCAGCGCGGCGATCTTCGTCTCGATCGCCTTGCGCTTCGCGTCGATCTGCGGACTCGGAACGGCCATCTCGGGCTCGTCGGCGTTGTTCAGGAACGCCATCAGCCGGTAGTACTCGGTCTGGGTGATCGGGTCGAACTTGTGGGTGTGACACTGCGCGCACCGGACGGTCAGGCCGAGCCACGTCGTGCCGGTCGTGTTGTTCCGATCGACGGCGGCGCGGAAGCGGTATTCCAGCGGGTCGATGCCCCCCTCCTCGTTCAGCATCGTGTTGCGATGGAAGCCGGTGGCGATGCGGTCGTCCGGCGTCGCGTCAGGCAGCATGTCGCCGGCCAGTTGCTTGATCGTGAACTGGTCGAACGGCATGTCGGCGTTCAGCGCGTTGATCACCCAGTCACGGTAAGGCCAGATCGACCGCGGCCGATCCTTCTCAAAACCGTTGGTGTCGGCATATCGGGCCAGGTCGAGCCACCGGCGGGCCCACCGCTCGCCGTAGTGCGGGTTGGCCAGGAGCCGGTCGACCAGCTTGTCATAAGCGTCGGGCGACGGGTCCTTCGCAAACGCGTCCGCCTCCTCCGGCGTGGGCGGCAGGCCGATCAGATCCAGATACACCCGGCGGATGAGCGTGTATCGATCCGCCTCCGGCGCCGGCTGCAGCCCCTCCGATTCGAGCCGGGCGAGGACGAAATGATCGATCGGGTTTCGCGGCCAGTCGGCCTGCTTCACCGGCGGGAGCGCCACCTGCCTGGGTGCGACGAAGGCCCAGTGCGTCTTGTACTCCGCCCCCTCGGCGACCCACCGCTTAAGCAGTTGCTTCTGAGTGGCCGAAAGCGTCACCTTGGTCGACGCCGGCGGCATCACGTCATCCGGGTTGTTCGCGAAAACCCGACGGATCAGTTCGCTCTGATCGGGGTGGCCGGGCACGATCGCGGCCTTGCCGGACTTGGCGGTCGAAGTCGCGGTTTGACGAACATCGAGGCGGAGCTTCGACTTGCGCGCCCCGTCGTCGATGCCGTGGCATTTGAAGCAATTGGCCGACAGGATCGGCCGGATGTCGCGGTTGAAGTCGACGGCCGGCGCCGCCCGCGCGAACCGCGGCACCGCCGCCATGGCAACGCTGCCGAGCAGAAGCGCAATCCTGATGAAGGCCGGCGACAGTTCCATGGGCATTCCTAAGTATTATGCGTCCGCCGCAGGCGTGTTGTTTGCAAACAATTCTTAGTGCTTCGAAACCGCTCAAACGTCGCGCTCCACCCGCCGCTCGATCCGGGGGTCGGGAATCAGCCAGATCAGCGCGACGGCCACGTACATCGAGAACCCGAGCCAGCGGTTCACAAAGCAAAGGCCGATCCCCGCGACATAAAGGACCAGGGAGAACTTGCCCTTGACATCCCGGCCCAACGCCGCGGCCAGCGTCGGATTGCCGCCGGGCGCCTTGAGGATCGTCATTTGGAGGAACACATAGGCGATGGCGCACATCAGCAGGACGACGCCATAAAACGCAGTCGGAACGGGCGCGAAGTCGTTCTCGCCCATCCACCCGGTGACGAACGGCGTCAGCGACAGCCAGAACAGCAGGTGCAGGTTCGCCCAGAGAATGCCCCCGGTCACGCGTTCGGTGACCTGGAACATGTGGTGATGGTTGTTCCAGTAAATCCCCACGTACACGAAGCTCAGGACGTAGCTGAAGAGCGTGGGCAGCAGCGGCTTGAGTTCGGCCACGCCGCTGCCGTGCGGGATCTTCAGATCCAGCACCATGATGGTGATGATGATCGCGATCACCCCGTCGCTGAACGCCTCCAGCCTTCCCGTCCTCATGCCGATGGCTCCTCGCGCGGACGCCGGACCAAGAGCGCTCGCTCGCCCGTGACACGGGTTTCCAACCCGTGCAGATCCACTCTATGCCCCTGCCGATGCGGCTCGCGCGAGAGCTTCGACCAGCCCCTCGACGTTGAACGTCTCCGCTTCGATGGTGGGCGAGAACCCGAGTTCTTGAATCGTGCGGGTGGTGATCGGCCCGATGCTGGCGATCTTCACGTTTCCGAGTACCGCCCGGGCATCGGGGCCCAGCAGCGCCAGGAAGTTTTTGGCCGTGCTGCTGCTGGTGAACGTGACCCAGGTGACTTCGCCCGCGGCCAGCGCGTCCACCAGCGGTTCCGGCAGCTCGGCAATAGGCCGCGTCTCATAGATCGGCACGTCCCGCACCTCAGCGGCGCCATCCTGCACCAATCGCTCGCGCAGGATCGGCCGGGCGATGTCGGCGCGCAGCAGGAGGAACCGCGAGCCACGGACGACGCCCTTCGCGGCCAGCGCATCGGCCAGCGCCTCGGCGACGAAGCTGTCGGGGCACAGATCGACCGAGAGGAACAGCTCCTCGCGAATCGCGCGGGCGGTCGCGTCGCCGATGGCGGCGACCTTCGCATTGCCGAACGCGCGGGCGTCGAGGCCCAGGTCCGACAGACGCTGCTTGGCAAACCGCACGCCGTTCTGGCTCGTGAAGACGACCCAGTCGAACGCGGCGATCGACCGGAGCACCTCGTCCGCCGCCGACCACTCGGCGGGGACGGTCAGCTCGATCGTCGGCGCCTCGATCACGTTCGCGCCCAGTTCGCTCAACCGGCTCGACAGCTCGCTCGCCTGCTGGCGGGTGCGGGTGACGACGATCGTCTGCCCGAACAGCGGCCGCCGCTCGAACCAGTTGAGCACCTCGCGCAGCGCCACGACCCGGCCCACGATCGTCAGCGCCGGCGGCCCCAGCTCCGCCTCGGCGACGAGCTTCGGCAGGTCGGCAACGGTGCCCGCCACCGTTCGCTGGCGGGGCGTGGTGCCCCACCGGATCGTCGCCGCCGGCATCTGCGGGTCCATCCCGTGCTCGATCAGCTTCTGGCAGATCCGGGGAAGCGATCTCACACCCATGTAAAAGGCCAGGCACGGCAGCTTCGCCAAAACCGACCAATCCAAGTCCGAAGCCGCCCCCGGCTCGCGCGACTTCGCCTCGGCCTCGCGATAGGCCTCTTCCTTCTCATGCCCGGTGACGAACGTGAAGCTGGAATTGAGGTCACGGTGCGTCACCGGGATGCCCGCATACGCGGGCGCTGCAATGGCGGCGGTGATGCCGGGCACGACTTCGAACGGCACGCCCGCCGCGGCCAGCGCCTCGCACTCCTCGCCGCCCCGGCCGAAGACGAACGGGTCGCCGCCCTTGAGCCGCACAACCCGCTTGCCCGACCGCCCCTTCTCCACCAGCAGCGCGTTGATCTGCTCCTGCGTCATCGAGTGCTGGGCCGCCTTCTTCCCCACATAAATCGCCTCCGCATCCGGGCAATAACTCAAAAGCTGCGGGTTGGAGAGATAGTCGTAAACCACGACCTCGGCGGACTTGAGCAACTCCGCGCCGCGGACGGTGATGAGCCCCGGATCGCCGGGGCCGGCGCCGACGAGGTAGACGATGCCGTGTTGAGCGTGCTGCAAAGCGTGCCTTCCGATGAACGGACGAACGCTAGTCAGTAGTCGCCCGCGGGGCCAAAGGCAAGGAGAGGCCGACGTGAGTCGGGCATACTGCCAGGGCGATCGCACGTGGCAATTCAACGCGATCGGGCGGCATTGGGTGGCATGGGCATGTACTCATGCCCGTGCTGCGGATGCTGGCGATGCGCTCCGTCTCCGGGTGGCACGGACATGTACTCATGTCCGTGGTCTCCGTTCGAGCCACCACGGACAAGAGTACTTGTCCGTGC
>DASXMX010000304.1:0-8282 GCA_036495445.1 Tepidisphaeraceae bacterium | reverse complement strand
TAGCCGTACAGGAAGCTGAACGTCGGCACGCTCGGGTCGTTGGCGATGCCGCCCGCCTCAACGAGGCCGCCGGTGTATTGGGTCCCAAACGAGTTGTCGATCCGCGCCGTCAGGTGCAACGCGCCGCTGCCGACGGAGACGTTGGCCGGGTCAGAGACTTCCAGCCCCTCGCCGGCGGTGAAGCCGTTGTTCCAGTACTGATGCGGGGTCCACTGGCTGGCCAGCGAGGTGCCGTTGAATTCGTCGGCGAACGTCAGGCTCCAGTTGCCCGCGACGGGCGGCGCCGCCGGGCCGGTCCCCGTCTGCGTCCCGGGCATCGGCGGGCCGGTCGCGGGGGGCGATGCCGGCGGGTCGGACAGCGCGATCGGCACCTCGCCGAAGCTCGCGCCCTGGAAGTTGGCCGAGCCCCACTGGATCACCAGCGTCAACGTGTGCGGGCCGGCCAGCAGTTCGAGCGGCGCGGGAAGCGATACGGTCTGCCAGTTGTACCAGGTGTGGGTGTTGGGGAGTTTTAGGGTCCCCGTGAGGTTGGTTCCGTCCACTTCGAAATGGACGGCCGCGTTCTTCGAGCCCGTCGCGGCCTGGAACGTGAACGCATACGTCTCGGTTTGCGGCGCGTCGATCGTGTAGTTCACCCGCTGACCGCGCCGCGTCCACCCGAGGAACGGGCCGCCGCTGAGCGGGTTGCTGCCGACGCGGGCCGACTGGCCCGGGTCAGGCGACCCCAGCGAAAGCGGGCCGGGCACGACGGTCGCGCAGAGCACGCGAGGTTCGATCGCTTCGACAAACGACACTTGCGTCCCCGAGGATAAATCAGCGGGCATCTTAGCATGCCGTGCGAATCCATCCGATTAAGTTTCGGAAAAACAGATGGTTTCCGAGGTGTTTCTGCGCTTTCGCCGGACTGGTCACTTCAGTGGCCAGTTGGAACCGCCTCGGAACTGGTCACTGAAGTGACCAGTCCGGCGTCACAGGATCAGCGCCGCTGCATTGACGAGTTGCTGTTGAGAGGGAGTGATCACAGCGTAGGTGAAGTTCGTCGCCGCGCGGAGTGTCAGCCCCGCGTAAATGCCATCAAGGCGGAGGGCCAGGAAACTGACGTCGCGGTCGGACTTGCCGCCATGGCGCCGGCGGATCTCCTTGAGCACCTCGGCGATCGCCTCCCGGGGCGCCAGCCCGCGGCGCATGCCGTCGCAGATCGCGTAGCTGCCGCACACCTTCATCATCTCCTCGCCCAGCCCCGTCGCCACCGCAGCGCCGACGCCGGGCCAGACGTAGAGCCCCGCGCCGACGATCGGGGAATCGCCCACTCGCCCCGGGTGCTTGAACGCGATGCCGCTCGTGCTCGTCCCGGCGCAGATCCGCCCGGCGGCGTCGATCGCGATCATCCCCAGCGTGTCGTGCCCCACCTCCGGGTCCTCCGCCCGGTGCTGCCGCCACATGTCATATCGATGAGCGGCCTGGGGCGAGAGGAGGTTGGTCTGCTTCATCCCGTGCTCGAGCGCGAACGTCGTGGCGTTCTCGCCCACGAGCATGATGTGCGGCGTCCGCTCCATCACGAGCCGGGCGACCTTGATCGCGTCGCGGATCCGGTGAAGGCACCCGACCGCGCCGCACCGGCCGGTGTGGTCCATGATGGCGGCGTCGAGCGTCACCTCGCCGGACGAATCCGGCAGCCCGCCCCACCCGACGCTGTCGACGCTGGGGTCTTCCTCGCACGACGTGACGCCCGCCTCGACCGCATCGATCGCCGGCCCGCCCGCCGACAACACCCGCCACGCCACTTCGTTGGCCGGCATGCCGAAGGACCAGGTGGAAACGACCAACGGGAATTTCGCCGACTCGTCGCTCATCGGGGCGGGATTGTAAGGAACCGGGCCTAGCCGAAAAAGATCCCGCTCGCGACTGCGTTCGGGCCAGCGGTGCAGGTGATCGTGATCTTCACATGGCCCGAGAGGTCCCAGACGAGCCACTGGCCGTTGGAGAAGTTCGACGCCGTGCGCGTGTCGAGCACCGCGCCGGTGGCGGCGTCACTGATCTGCACGGTCTCGGCCCGGTTGCGGGAATCCCAGTCGACCAGGTAGAGCGCGACCTGGTGGGGCTTGCCGTCGGTCAGATTCAGGTCGAGCGTGAAGCTGGAACCGGATGCGCCGGCGGTGTAGTCGCAGGCGGCGATCCGGTTGCCGTTGCCGGGGCTGTCCTGCAAGGCGCGGGGGTCCGTCGCCGGGTTGGCCCACGTGTAATTCGATTGGCCCGAGACGGCGAGCTGCGCGTACGACGGGAGGCTCGTCGCCTGGTTGATGACCGAGTACCCGTCGGCACCGTAGGCGCCGGTCCACGTGCCGCCGGTGCTGGTGTCGGTCTTGACAAATGAGGCGCTGGGGCCGCTGCTCGAGGGGATCTCGTCGAAGAAGATCCCGCTGATCACGGCGTTAATGCCGCCGCTGTTGCTGACGGTGATCGTGACGTGGCCGGAGAGATCCCAGACGAGCCACTGGCCGTTGCCGAAGCTGTTGATCGTGCGGGAATCCAGCACCGCGCCGGTGGTCGCGTCGCCGATCGTGATCGTCTCATTTCGGTAGGACCACGAGTCCCAATTGAGGGCGTAAAGGGCAACTTGATGGGTCTTCCCGTCGGTCAGGTTCAGGTCGAACGTGAAGTTCGTGCCCGAGACGTCGCACGCCGCGATCCGCGTGGCGGCGCCAGGCGCGGTTTGAAGGTCACGGGTATCGGTCGACGAGGTAGCCCACGTGTACGACTGGGCGCCGGTGACGGACAGGCTGGCGTAGGATGGAAGGGTCGTCGCACCGCCGGCGATCGAGTACCCGCTTGAGCCATACGTTCCCGTCCATGTGCCGCCAGTGGTCGTATCGGTCTTGACGAACTGTGCGGTGGCGGAGGCTGCGGCCGACCCGGGGCCGAAGAAGATGCCGCTGACAACCGCGTTGAGCCCGCCATTGTTGGTGACGGTGATCTTCACGTGGCCCGAGAAGTTCCAGACCAGCCACTGACCACCGCCGAAATTGCTGACGTTCCGCGTGTCGAGCACGGCTCCGGTGGCCGCGTCGCTTACGGTGATCGTCTCGTTCCGGTAGCTCCACGAATCCCAGCTTAGCGCGTACAGCGCAACTTGGTGGATCTTGCCGTCTGTCAGGTTCAGGTCGTAGGTGAAGCTCGTGCCCGAGACGTCGCACGCCGCGATCCGCGTGGCGGCGCCGGCCGCGGTTTGAAGGCCGCGGGAGTCGCCGGTCGAATTGGCCCACGTATACGATTGGGCGCCGGTGACGGACAGGCTGGCGTAGGACGGGAGGCTCGTCGCGCCGCCAAAGATCGTGTATCCGTCTGCGCCATAGACGCCCGTCCAGTTGCCCGAGGTCGTCGAATCCGATTTGACGAACGTGGCCGTGCCCGAGGGATTGGTCGTGGTTGTCGGGACGGTCGCGAGCTGGAGCTGTGGCCCGTTCGCGGCCGCCTCGCGGGAGTTGAAATCGGCGTACCCGGCCGTCGCCGGGCCGGCCCCTTCCAGCGCGAGCGAAATCGTCGTGTGTCCGGCGGCCAGTTGTGATTGGATGTAACTGGTCAGGTCGACCGTGTACCACTGCCCGGTGGTGCCCGAGACGTTCATCGACCCGAGGACCGGCGAGCCGTCGGCGGGGCGCGTGTTCCACGTGACGGTGCTTTCAGACCAACTCCCCGCCGCGACGGGGATCACGTTGATCGCGTAATCCGGGCCGGGGGTTTCGAGTTCGCCGAACAGCTTGAGCGTCGCGCCGGTGAGCGTGCCCGACAGGCCGGAGAGGTCGAACCTAAGGTACGACTCGTGGTTGTAACCGGCCGAGCTGACCTTCGCCTGAAGGTCGGTGGCGGAACCGAAGTTGGTGTTGGGCGCGCCATCGATCACGTACGCGTCGCCCGTCGGCGCGAGCGTGGTGATCGTCGCGTTGGAAGCGGTCGCGACGGCCGAGGCGTTCGCGCCGAGGGATTCGCCGGACGCGTCCACGGCGGTGATGCGGTAGTAGCTTGTCACGCCTTGCGGCGCCGTCGCGTCGAGGTAGCGGGCCGTCGAGATCGGCGAGCCGTTCAGTTTCGTGAACGTGCCGGTCGGCGAGTTGCTGCGATAGATGTTGTAGCCGACCAGCGAACCGTCGGAGACCGGCTGCCACTGCAGATTGACGCCCCCCGCCGCGGCTGCGGTCGCCTGCGCGTCGGCCGGCGCCGGGGCCTGCGCCTGGGGCCGCATGTTGCTGACCAGGTAGATGTTGTCCTGGAAATCGCTGTTGTCGTAGGCGCTGTTCTCGTAATCCATCACCATCAGCCACTCGTTGGGCACGAGGTTCCCCGCGCTGTCGCGCACGGGATAGAACCGGACGGCGTGGCCCGAGCGGCCGTTGCTTAGGTCGGCGGTGTTCAGATTGTCCTGGCTGAATTCGCCATCGATATCCCACCCGAACGCGCCGCTGGGCGTGAGCGTCGCGGCCGCCGGCGTGCTAGTCGAGCCATAGACCGTCGGGAGCAGCGACTGGCTTTCTCCCGGCTGGTCCTGGAAGAGGATGTTGACGTTCTGGCTGCTGCCGGCGTTGTACCAGCCGATCGTCGTCGCGGGATACGTGCCGGAGGGCGGGTCATACTGCGTGTGATAGGCTGCGAGTTGTCGGATCGACACCGGCTGCGTCGCGTCGGCGACGTTCCACAGGGCCGACGCCACTTCTTCGCCGTAGTAAACCGGCTGCGAGCCGTTGTTCGGATACTGCGGCTGTTGCGAGCTCGCGATCGTCGTGCCGTAGCCGTAGAGCGAGTTGATGATCGTCTGCAGGCTCGGCTCGTTCTCGTTCTCGCTCATGTCCTGCCAATAGCCGGCGAGCTGCACGGTGCGTGTCGGCCGGGCGGCGTCGTTGCTGGCGATCGTGAGCGTCCCGTTCCACACGCCGCCCGCCTGGACCGGGCTGAGGCCGTTGGTCGTTTGCGTGTCGTTGGTTTGATTGTCGGTGTGCGGCGGGTTCGTCGTGGCGACGAACTTCACCGTGATGTTCGCGCTCCCGCCGGGCGCGATGCTCAGGGGCAGCGTCGGCGGGTTGACGATCTGCCAGTCCGTGGTGTCCGAGAGGCTGAGGCTGCTGATAACGAGCGTCTGGTTTCCGGTGTTGTTGATCTGCAGTGTGTCCGTGTCGTGAACGGCATCGTGAAAACCGGCCGGATCGTTGGGGCTGGGGTTCTGGATCCGGTTGAAGACCAGCCGCGTCGATGACGGCACGCCATCGAGGTTCGTCAGGCCCAGCACCGCCCCGTTTGGCGCGCCCGGGGCCGCCTTCACGTTGCGGATGATGCCGACCAGGTCGTTGGAGTCGTATGGCTGGATGTTGCCGAACGGGATGTTGTTGTCCTCGACTGCGAAGACGTACGCGTTGGGCACGACCGAGCCGTCCGGGTTCTCGAACGGGAAGAACCGCACTTTCCGCGGAACGTTGGCGTCCCATGTATTGATCGCGTCCTCGCTGTAGCTGACGCGCGGCTGGCCGTTGGTGGTGAAGACGGGGAAGACGGTATACAGGCCGAACTCGCCCGAGCCTGGGTCGAAGCTGGTCGCCCCCTGGGCCGTGGGGTTGACGGTCTGGGCGTCGGATTGGTTGATCGTGAACAGCTCGGTCTTGTCGTTCGGGTCGCCCGGGACGTAGGTGCCGAACCGGAGCGCCGGCTGGTTGGCGACGTCGAAGGACGCCAGGAGCTGAACCGTGACCGGCCCGGTCCCGGCCTTCACCAGCCGCGGCATCGCCGCTTCCTGGCTGCTGGCGTCGGGGCTGGCGGGATAGTACGTGCTGGCAAATGCGTTCGCGTCGTTGGGGCCGTCGCCCACGATCGTCGGGATCTCATACTCGCGCAGGATGGCGGCCAGCGACGGTTCGTTCCCCCCGCCCGTGCCAGTCGTCCCCAGCCCGCGGAGCGCGATCTTCTCGACCGGGTTGGCCGGGTCGTTGCTGGCGATCTGCAGAAAGGCCGAGTGAAGGCCGGGCGATTGGGCGGCGAAGTCGAGGTCGAGGTTGGCCGACTGGCCGGGCTGTAGCGAGGCGGGCACGCTCGCGACGTTTGTGATCGTGAAATCGCCCGCGTCGCTCGTGCCGACGGACGGGTCGTTCACGACGGTGATTCCGCCCGGCGAGAAGTTCAGCGTGCTGCCGCCCGTATTGGTGATCGTGAGTACCTGGACGGGGCTGGCGCCGCTGCCGCTGTAGCCTGTCGCAGTCGCGTTGAACGCGAGAAGCGAGGAGCTCGGCGTGGCGGCCGGGTTGGTGGAAAGGAGTTGGCGGCCCTCAAGCGTTTCGACAACGACCTTGGCCGCGCGGCGCAGCCGCTCGGATGCTTCCCTTCGGTTCACGCGTATTCTCCCAAAACTCTGCGAATCGCCGCCGACGACCGCCGGCCTTCGTCTGCAAACCCACTGGGCGGGCCGGTCCGTTGCCAATACCGACCACGGCCGGAGGGAAGATCATTGCGGATTTGGCCTCGGAAAAGAATGGCCAATCACCCCGTTGCGCAGAAAAGAACGGCCCGGCGGCGTTAAGAATGTTGCCCTAATCGGGTTAGGTCAACGGTCGCGAGTATGCGGGGTACTTGCATTGAGCCGGGACTGTGAGTGAGATGACGGTGTTGTATGAATCGGCCGGGCTGAGCCTGAGTCTCTGCTCCATCCATTCTCCGCATTTTGACGAACTCAACTGCTATGGAATCCACCACGTCGTGTTCTTCCCGCGCCGGCAGTGTCGCCGGATTGCGCGATGCCAAGCGAACGCTGCTGCTGGCCGTCGCTGCTGTTGCGATTGCATCGATCGGGCTGGGACTGGCCGGGTGTGAGGTCGGTCCGAACTACCGGCCACCCGAGCAGAAGGCCACGCCGACCTGGGTTGCCCCGCCGACGACGCAGGCCAGCGTCACTGTACAGCAGCCGCTCCAGGTCGATCAGTGGTGGACGACGTTTAACGACCCGACGCTCGATTCACTGATCCGCCGGGCGGCGGTGCAGAATCTGGACCTGCTGTCCGCGGCCGAGCGCATCCGCCAGGCGCGGGCGCTGCTCAATGGCACGTCTGGCACATTCTGGCCGATGCTCAACGCCAACGGGTCGTACACGCGCAGCTTCGCCGGAGGCAAGGGGTCCAGCGTCGTCGTAACGGGAACGAACGGCAACACCGCGACCCTCACCTCCGGCCCCCACGCGCGGGACTTCTTCCAAAGCGGCTTCGATGCGACTTGGGAACTGGACGTCTTCGGCGGCGTCCGGCGGAGCATCGAGGCCGCCGGGTATCAGGTCGATTTCGCCATCGAAGACCGCCGGGATGTGTTGATCACCGTCTATGGCGAGGTCGCCAGCGATTACATCGCGCTCCGCGGGTTCCAGCAGGAGATCGTAATCGCCCAGGAGAACCTTGCGATCCAGATCCACTCGCTGGGAGTGACGCAGAAGAAGGTTGTGGGCGGGACGACAACCGCCCTGGACGTCGCCAACGCCCAAGCGCAGGTGGCGACGACCCGATCGGAAATCTCGAGCTTCGAAAGCTCAGCGCAGCAGGAGATCTATGCCCTGAGCGTCCTGCTCGGCCAGGAACCGCTGACGCTGCAGGCGGAGTTATCGCCGGCCGGCGAGATCCCCAGGCCGCCCTCGATCGTCGCGGTGGGCATCCCGTCGGAACTGCTGCGGCGGCGGCCCGACATCCGCCGGGCTGAGCGCCAATTGGCCAGTACCACGGCACAGATCGGCGTCGCGACCGCCCAACTGTTCCCGCGGTTCACGTTCAACGGCACGTTGACGGTCGGCGGCAACAACTTCTCGAGCCTTGGGAGCTGGGGCCATCCGGCCTGGTCGTTCGGCCCCGCGTTCTCCTGGCCCATCTTCGATGCGGGCCAGATCTGGTCGAATATCGAGGTGCAGAATTCGCTGCAGCGGCAGGCGTTGCTCAGCTATCGTTCGACGGTTCTGACGGCCTTTCAGGACGTGGAGACCCAACTGACCGCATACGCGCTGGAACAGCAGCGGCGCGTCGCGTTGAACGATGCCGTGGACGCGAACAAGCGGGCCGTCGCACTCGCGAAGCAGCGATACGACGTGGGGCAGACCGACTTCCTCAACCTCCTGGTCGCCCAGCAGTCACTGTTCGGATCGCAGGACTCGCTGGTGCAAAGCGACCGCAACATCGCGACAGACTTGGTCGCACTCTACAAGGCCTGGGGCGGCGGCTGGCAATTCGACGATCCCGCGGCAACACAACCCACGCGCCAATGAAAAAACGACC
>DASXMX010000303.1:0-8658 GCA_036495445.1 Tepidisphaeraceae bacterium | reverse complement strand
TATCTCGTATCCCCCTTCCCCTCCCCCCTCCATCCATTGGGAATCTTGTCAAACAATTAACAACTTATCCACCGATCATTCACATAAGGGATGCATAGTTTCCTCAGCGAGGATGCGGCGAAGACGGAGGAAGTGGATTGGCGGAGTGTTGGCGTTCGCCGCTCATGACATTGGCAGCACCTGCCCCGGGGACGGATCCCCGACGCACGCGAGGTTCCACGGAACCGGCCGCCCGCCAGGAGCGGCGGCCGAGGAAAGGAGCAGGACCATGTTCTCCCAGCCCCCCGCCGCCCGACCCGTTCGGATCGATCTGCACTGTCACAGCGCCGCCAGCTCGGAAGCCGGCGAAGCGGTGCTCGGCGCGATCAACTGCCCCGAGAGCTTCAGCGACCCCGCCGAGGTCTATGCCCAGGCGCGAAAGCGCGGCATGGATTTCGTCACCATTACCGACCACGACTGCATCACCGGCGTGCAGCAATTGCTGCCGCGCAAGGACGTGCTGGTGGGTGAAGAGCTCACCTGCTACTTCCCCGAAGACCGCTGCAAGATGCACGTGCTGGTTTGGGGGATCGGCCAGGCCGAGCACGATGCGCTGCAGGCGATGGCGCACGACATTTATCAGTGTGCCGAGTACATCGAGCAACACCGCCTGGCCCACGCCGTGGCGCATCCGGTTTACCGGCAGAACGACCGGCTGGAGAAGTGGCACATCGAGCGGCTGCTGTTGCTGTTCAAAGGGTTCGAATGCCTGAACGGCGCGCACAGCCTGCTGCACCGGCAGGCGTTCGAGCCGCTGCTGGATGAGCTGACGCCGCAAACGCTGGCGGAGCTTGCGGCGCGGCACGGGATCGAGCCGCGGTGGCCCGAGCCGTGGAGGAAGACGCGGACGGCCGGGTCGGACGATCATGGGCTCTTCAACATCGGCCGCACGTATACCGAGTTCCCGGCCGGCACCGATTCGATTGAAAAGGTGCTCGACTGCCTGCGCGAGGGCCGCTGCACCCCGGCCGGCGAGGCGGGGTCGAGCCTGAAGCTGGCGCACAACTTCTACAGCGTCGGCATCCGCTATCACACGCGATGCATGGCGAAAAAGGAGACGTCGTCCACCGCGATGCTCAAGGCGCTCGTGGGCGAGCGGACTCTCCGCAAGCGCGACCTCTTCAAGGCGGCGTTGAGCCACTCGGTGGGCGCGGTCGGCCGGCGCATCCGCCGGCCGCTGGGCGGGAAGAAATCCGAACCCACCGGCGTCGCCCTCCTCTCCCGAATCTTCCGCTCGTCGCTGCAAAACCGGATCTCGTCGCACAAGCCGCTGGTGCAGGCGCTCCGAAATGGCGACGCCCCGCTGGCCGAGCACGAGGCGATGTTCCGCCTGATCTGCGACCTCGACCGCGACGCGACGGCGGGGATCGCAAACTCCGTCGCGAAGGCGTTGGCTGCGGGGAAGCTCGGCCCAGCGTTCGACGCCCTCTCGTCCGTCGCCTGTCAGCAGTTCATGCTCATGCCCTACTACTTCGCCCTCTTTCACCAGAACCGCGAGCGGCACCTGCTGCCGCGCGTCACGGGCTACGGTAAGGCGCTGAACCGCGAGAACCTGAAGCTCGGCGTCTTCACCGACACGTTCGAAGACGTGAACGGCGTCAGCCGGTTTCTCCAGACGATCGGGCATCAAGCCGCAGCCCAGGGCCGCAACCTGACGATTCACACCTGCTCCGCCGAGCCGAAGCTCGACCTGCCCTACCGCAAGAACTTCCGCCCGACGTTCTCCTGCCCGCTGCCGGCGTACCCGCAGCTTTCGCTGTCGATTCCGCCGCTGGCGGAGGTGCTGGAGTGGGCGGACCGCCAGCAGTTCGACGCGATCCACGTCCACACGCCCGGGCCGATGGGCCTGGTCGGGTGGCTGGCCGCGTCGATGTTGAACATCCCGCTGCTCTCGACCTATCACACCGACTTCCCGGCTTACGTGCTCGACCACACCGCCGACCATCGGCTGACCGTCGCCGCCGAGTCGTACATGCGCTGGTTCTACACGCGATCGCAATCGGTCTTCACCCGCAGCCGGCAATACGGGCAATCGCTGGCGAAGTTGGGCCTCGCCCAGGATCGGCTCAACGTGCTGCCGCCCTGCGTGGACACCGAGACGTTCAGCCCGCGGCACCGCGACCCGAACTACTGGCACGACCGCCGCATCCGCGAGCCGTACCACCTGCTCTACTGCGGCCGCGTGAGCGCCGAGAAGAACCTGGGCGTGCTGGCCGAGTCGTTCAAGGCGCTCTGCAAGACGCGGCGTGACGTCGCCCTGGTGATCGCCGGCGACGGCCCGCAGCAGGCCGCGTTGCAGAAGCAACTGGCCGGGCTGCCCGCCTACTTCCTCGGCCGCCTCGATGATGCCGAACTCGCACCGCTCTACGCGAACAGCGACCTGCTCCTGTTCCCCTCCCGCACCGACACGCTGGGCCAGGTCGTGATGGAAGCCCAAGCCTGCGGCCTGCCCGTCCTCGTGGGCGACGAGGGCGGCCCCCGCGAGGTGATGGACGACGGCGTCACGGGCCTGATCCTCCCCGCCACCGACGCCCGCGCCTGGACGGCCGCGGTCGAAGGCTTGCTGAACGACGAGCCGCGCCGCCAGCGGATGAGCCGCACCGCGCCCCATCGGGTGGCCCGATATAACCCGGCCCGGACGTTCGACGCCTACTGGGACGAGCACGTCCGCGCCGCCCAAGATGCCGCCGCCCGGCACGCCGGCGCCGCCCTGCCTCCGCCGCTTGCCTGCGACGAGCATAGTCGAGGCGCGGCTTCGCCGACGCCGCCCCGTCCCGACTCCATGCCCGCTTTTCATTCCCCGGTCCTCGCGGAGGCCGCCGCCATATGAACCCCCGCATCCTGATCCTCACCGCCTCCGTCGGCGCGGGCCACAACCGCGCCGCCCAGGCGATCGAACTGGCCCTCCGCGAGGTCTGCCCCGGCGCGACCGTGCGGAACGTCGATGTGCTCGACCTGACCAACGCCGCGTTCCGGTGGTTCTACGGGAAGAGCTACTTCGACGTCGTCGCGGCCGCGCCGCACCTGGTCGGCTATCTCTACGACCGCCTCGACCGCCCCCTGGGCCGCCTCGAACGCGGCGTCGACAAGGTGCGCTTCGGCCTCCAACACCTGAACCTCCGCAGCCTCAGCGCCCTGCTGACCGGCGAGAAATGGGACCTGGCGATCAACACACATTTCCTGCCCGCCGAGGTGATCGGCACGTTCCGCACGTGGGGCCGGATCGAGTTCCCGCAGGTGACCGTCACGACCGACTTCGACACGCACCGCCTCTGGCACAATCCGCCCTGCGAGCATTATTTCACCGCGACCGAGGAAGGCCGGGCCAACCTGGCCGCGTGGGGCGTCGCGCCGGATCGCATCACCGCCACCGGCATCCCCGTCCACCCGCTGTTCGCCCGCCCGCGCAATGCATGGGAGTGCAAGCGTCGCCTCGATCTGGCCGACGACCGCCCGGTGGTCCTTCAACTGGCCGGCGGCCTGGGCGTCGGCCCGATCGAGGCGATCCACCGCCAGATCCTCGACGCCGACCTGCCCCTGCAGATCGTCGTCGTCACCGGCCGCAACACGGCGGCGCGGGAACAGCTCGCGACGATCCCGGCCCCCGCCCGGCACCATCGCGTGATCCTCGGCTACACCGACCGGATGGACGAGCTGATGGCCGCCGCCGACGTGATTGTCTCCAAGCCCGGCGGGCTGACCACCTCCGAAGCCCTCTGCCGCGGCGCCGCCATGCTCGTCGTCGACCCGATCCCCGGCCAGGAAACCCGCAACGCCGACTTCCTCCTGGAAAACGGTGCCGCCGTGAAGGTGAACAACATCGCCTCCCTTCGCCACAAGCTCACCGCCCTGCTCTCCGAGCCCGGCCGCCTCGCCTCCCTCCGCGCCGCCGCCCGCAAACTCAGCCGCCCGCGGGCCGCGTTCGAGGTGGCCGAGCGATCCCTCGCGATCCTGCCGTCTCTTGTGTCCGAGCCGCGCTTCCCGGTCCCCGCCCCCGCCCCCTCGCGGATGCGCCGCTTCTGGCGCACGCGCCCGCTCGCCCAGTCCGGCAGCCGATAGCCCCGCGCCCTGCGTTCGGCCCACCCCGCCACAACCCGTCCAACCCCACATTTTGTGGCGCTTTGTGGCGCGATTTTCGAGCACCATTTCACCACAAACTAATCAGCCAAATCGATTTACAACAATTCTACCCATTTTAACGATGCGCAACACGCCTTTTTGTCACCCCTGCTCCCCGTTTAGCCGAGGAGCTTGCTCCCCTGTCCACCGGAAACGGGGAGCAAGCTCCCCGGCTACACGGGTTCCCAATGATGCATTTGTTGCATTGACTCCCATATTGTTCATTCGTAAGGCCAGCATTCTCAAACGCTTGAAATTCTCGATCTCTTCACCAATGACGCAACGTCCGTCCGAACGTTGCATCCGACGTTGCATGGATTCCGCGAGCCCACGGGCGCGTCGAACTCCTGCATGTCAAGAGGTTTCAGCAATTTACAATCTCACAGCCCGCACCCATTCACGGCTTTCCAACCCCTCCCTCTCGATCGAGACGTTGCATCGATATAAATCCATGTATCGGCAGGTTTTCTACAGTAAGTGACCTGCTCACTCCGCCGCATGTTTGCATAATGTTAGGACGCTCGGAGGGCCGAAATGTTTGACGAAAAATCCAAAATTCTGCGGCGAACGTCCCAGAGCCTCAACGTGGCGCTCCGGGGTCGCCCTGACCGAATGCAGGATCCGACGCGGTAGACCATCGTCCACTTGCTGCCACAGCCGCCGCACAACCGTAACCGGCCGCCCGGTAGAGCCTTCCCTGCCGTTCTTGTATGATCAACCCCGATGCGGAGAACGATATTTCGATTCCTCTTGCTCGTATCTGTTCTAATCTTCGCCGGGTCGGTGGTTCTGTTTGTCGGTGCGCTCCACTCCCAGCGGCATTGGCGGGTCGAGAAAAACGGATATGGCTACTGGATCGTGACCGGCGGGGGCCGCCTGGAGGTAATCCGCTTGGACTGCGTTCAGCCCGGGACGAGCCAGAGCCCCTCTGTCGTTTATCTGCGTTCGCGTATCGGCAACCTGAACCATCAGGTTCGCCTCCCCGGCTTCGTAATCTCCCACGATGACCATGTCGCCTATCCCGGCGGCCCAATCGTGATGTTCACCTGGGACATATTGGTGCTGTTGTATTGGCCCATCTTTCTCTCGTCGCTGCTGCCGCTCTGGTGGCTGATCTCAAGGGTTCGGCGACAGAAGCTGCGGCCGGCCTTTCAAGTCGTTCCTGCCGGTACGGCTTCCGGGGCTTCGACCGAAGCATAAATTCATCCGCGCGGTGCGCGGGTGTAGCCCCTGTCGGCCGAGACTTCCTTGACGGTGACGTGCCCCTTTGCCTGCACGTCGCACAGGCCGGAGCCCGCGCCGATTCCGCACTTCAGCTCCCGCGTGAATCGCATCGGTGATTTCTGCCGCGTTCATGTTCGCCTTGCATGTACATAAACCGGACCGAAATAGCGGGTGATCTTGGCGGCTTTTGCGAGCGCGAGGCATTCCTGCTCGCTGAAACGCGTCTAGCAGCAGGAATTGGACGCCTCCTTTTCGGCGCCTGACGGAGAATCCGAAATCTTGCCGATCCTGACGGCTCAAAGCTGGGCACCCGCGGTTGCGCGCCCATCATGCCCGCCGAAACGGTGGATCGCTCCTGCGGGCTTTCCGTCCTCATGGGCATTTTGAAAGCGCATGTTCCACGGAGATAATCTAGCCGATGGGACCACTGTTCCTTTCGCTGTTCGGAGGATTCAGTCCTCCATTCACCCTCGTGCGGGCACCCGCCCCGGTGATTCAGTCGGTCATCAAGCTCGGGGCCAAGGTCGACGAGGGTCGCATCGTCGTTGCGATTTCGCTGCCCTGGTTCGAGATCGTTCGCGAGATCGAGCGAGATCCTAACTTCCTTTACAAAGTCGATTGGCACACGATGGAACAGCTCGTTGCGGGCGCTTATCACCGAAACGGATGGAACGTCACGCTAACCCCGCGCGGAAAGAACGACGGCGGCCGAGATGTCATCGCCACACGCCCGGACTTCGGATCGATTCGGATCGTCGATCAAATCAAAACCTACAAGCCGGGTCGGCTTGTCGAACCCGCAGACGTAGATGCGATGCTGGGCGTTCTAAATAAGGACGCGGGGGTGACTAAGGGGTTCGTCACTACTACCGCGGAATTCTCGCCGAGTATCTTCCAAGACGCCGACGTGAGGAGGTTCATGCCGAACCGGCTGACCTTAAAAAACGGAGCAGAACTGCGAGATTGGCTCGTGCGGAGCGAAAAGGCTACGGGCGTCTAAACGGGCGTTGGCCACGTCAAAAAGTCAACGGGAGCCTATCGGGTTGTCGGCATAAGCCGATTTCCACGAATCGTGAATGCGGCCCCATGGAAAAAATGCGGTGCTGGCAGCGGGATTTGGGGAATCGGCTTATGACCCTATTCGTGCCCGCTCACCGGTCGAAGAAATCGAAGATCCCGTTGATGGCGGCGTTGATCAGGTGGACGTGGGAGATGTGGACCTGTTCTTCCTTGTCGACGTCGGCTTCGATCTGGCGGAGTTTTGGGCCGTATTGGGACTTGACGATGCTCTTGAGTTCACCGGCGTCGAGCCAGTCGCCCCCGCAAGCCGGGCAGGTCTCGATGTGAACGCCCTGATAGTCAACACCCGTAAGAGACGTGTGGCAGCGCGGGCATTCCATGGCCGGTCCTCCGCTTGAAATGGAAGCAGGTCAACCGGCAGCCTACGGTACCGCGCGCGGGTTAGTCAAGGTCACGGTGCCTATGACTTGCCGCCATGCGAGGCCGGTGGAAACCTGAGGCGAAATTCATCCAAATCACCGCCCCGCTTGGGCGTGGGAATCGCTGGCAGCAGGGGAAGATAGCGGCCCGCCCGTTGGGTTGCCCGCCGGCGTGGCGGGTGGGACCCCAGCCATAAGCCGTCAAAGGAACGGCACAGGGAGCAGTTCCTCGCCCGCATCCGCCAGGAGCTCCGCGGCGGCGATGCGTGGTGTGACGCGGAACAGATCGCCCGCGGCGTCTTCGCCGTCCTCGCGTCCCGCATCACCGGCGGCGAGATCGAGGACGTGCGGCACATGCTGCCGGCGGAGATTCGGGAACTTTGGCCCTAGCCAGGGCCGATCGACGCCCCGGGGCGCGGAGCGGGGTGGCGTGGCCTTCTTAAGGAGCGAACATGAAAGCCGTTGCCCGTCACGACGACTGGATTCGCGTGATGCTCGTCGTTCTCATGATCCTTCCGATCGCGGTTCTGTTTCTGTTGCCCGGGGGGGCAATCATGATGGGGGTGTTCTGGTTCTGGCCCTTATTGCTATTGGGCGTCTGGCTGCTGTGGCTCGGGATTGGCGCCGCGCCGGAACCGGTTGCGGCAGAACCCACGGCCGCCACCGTCGCCGCGCCGGTCGCGCCGCCTTTGGCGCCGCCCGTCGCGGCTGAGCCGCCCGATGCCGTGCGCGACGTGATGGAGGTGCGCGCCGCCGAGGTCGCGCCCGGCGGGGCAATGGTGTTTCGCGGGCCGTTGAAGGTCGATTCGGAAACGGCTTTCAAACGATTGAAGGGGTCGCTCGAAGGCCGCGGCGTTCCGCTGCTCCGGGCCGACGACACGTTCGGCGCCGCGATCGTGCTCGTCCCACCGGAACTCGTCGAGCCGCGGGAGCGGGCGCGCAAGCGGCGGCGACGGGCATCGCCCTGGGTCAACTGGCTGCTGTTCGCCCTGACGATCGTCACCACGACCTGGGCCGGCGCCGCGCAGGCCGGGGCGGACGTGCTGCGACACCCGGCGAGCATCGCGGCGGGGCTGCCCTATGCCGTGGGCCTGATCGCGATCCTGGGCATCCACGAACTGGGCCACTATTTCACGGCGAAATACCACGGCATGGACGTGACCCCGCCTTTCTTCATTCCGGTGCCGTTCGCGCTGGGGACGTTTGGGGCGTTCATTCGGATGCGATCGACGCCGGAAAACCGCAAGGCGCTGTTCGACGTCGCGGTGGCGGGGCCGCTGGCCGGGCTGGTCGTCGCGGTGCCGGTCTTGCTCGTCGGCTTGCGCAGCTCGACGATCGTCCTCGCCCCCACGCCCGCCGACGCGATGCAACTCGGGACGGGCACGAGCGTCGGATCATCGATCCTGTTCGCGCTGCTGGCGAAGTTGTCGATGGGCCAGGCGCTGCAATATGGCGGGTGCGTGGTGAAACTCAGCCCGCTGGCATTCGCCGGTTGGCTGGGCCTGTTCATCACGGCGTTGAACCTGCTGCCGATCGGGCAGCTCGACGGGGGCCACATGGCCCAGGCGATGTTCGGCGGCCGGGCCGGGCGGGTCATCAGCCTGATCGCGATGTGGACGCTGTTTTTGCTCGCGCTGTTCGTGTGGCCGGGGCTGTTCCTGTTCGCGATCGTCGTCTTCTTCCTGGCCGCGGGCGGCGGCGAGCCGCCGCTGGACGACGTCACCCCGGTCACGCCCGGACGCCGGCTGCTGGGCGAACTGATGTTCCTCGTGCTGGTCCTGATCCTCGCGCCGCTCCCGCGATCGCTCTGGTCGGCGGTGGGGATTCACTGTCCATA
>DASXMX010000302.1:0-9048 GCA_036495445.1 Tepidisphaeraceae bacterium | reverse complement strand
CGTGGAGCCGGCAGGGTTACAGCCTGCTGCATCGCCGTTCTGCCACCTACGCGATCGATCAATCAGCGTGGAAGGATTTGAACCTTCGACCCCGTGCGCCCGAGGCATGTGCGCTGGCCAAGCTGCGCTACACGCTGAATTAGTGCTCCCGGAGGGAGTTGAACCCATCATTCTCCGGTTGAAAGCCGGGCATCCTCGCCGTTAGACGACGGGAGCGAGTTTCGGAATGCCGAATGACGAATGCCAAATGCCGAATGAAGTGCAGGTCGTGTTTTCATTTGGCATTCAGCGTTCGCACTTTGGCAATCCCATTGCTCTCGGCGGGGCTCGAACCCGCATCTTCGCCTTGAGGGGGCGACCGCCTGTTCCGGTTAGCAGACGAGAGCGAATCGAAGCATCTGACGCAGCACCCACGGATGGATTCGAACCACCACCGACGCGTTTAACAGACGCGCGCTCTACCGGTTGAGCTACATGGGTAAATCACTTTCGCACGCCCCCGCGGATCGGGCTGGCCGGCGTGTTCGCCGGCCAGCCCGATCCTCTTCCAGTGGAACTTCAATCCAGGAACGCGACATTCTCCATCGCCCGCGATTTCGTTTCCGTGTTCATGACCACCTTGTGCCAGAACGCAAGAAAGATCGTCGCGTGGTCACGGTGATGGACCTTGCCGCGAACGTAGACCTCGGCGCCGCGCACGCGGTCTTCCCAGCGGTGGGATCGCCGTTCAGAATCCGGCAGGGCTCGAAACTCCGCCCACGTGAGGCCGTTCGGATAGTTCGCCGATACGTAGACGCGTTCGCCTTCCCGGCGGTACATCGCTTCGCACCGGTGCGGCTTGCCGGCGCCGCGGCGGATCGGTTCGTTGTAGACGACCTCCGAACAATCCACTTGCATGTCGGGACACGGGATGAAGAACCATTCCCCCTGCCGGAGGAAGGCGGCGGTGCGCCGCTGGTCGCGCTCCTCCATCGGGACGGCGAACTCCTTCATTGCATCCCAGACCTCCTGCGGCTTCAGGGCGTCCTTTGCGTCCTGGACGGTCCGCACGCGTGCGTCTTCAGGGACCGCCGCGACGAACCACGCACGCTCGTCATGCCCGCAGAGAAACGCGCTGGTCGAACCATCTCCAAAGCCGGTCGGCTGCGCGATCAGAACGAGGTGCCGATCGTCCGGGATCACTTCTGGAACGTTGAGACTGACATCCGGCCGACGGCGGATGTCGAAATACTCGCCGCGTCCATCGCGAAGGACGTCGAACCGCACGGGCTGCTGCGCGGGTCGCTGCCGGTTCCCCCGCGGCCTGCCGTTCCAGGGGCGTCTCTGTTCGGAAGGCGAACGAAGCGGCGCGATGCGCACCCGCACCCCCATCTGCCCAAATGCCGATTCCACTGTCGATGCCATGACGGCCTCCTTTCGCTAAGCCCAGGGAGAAGGACTTGAACCTTCAACCTCCCGGTTCAGAGCCGGGCGTTCTGCCAGTTGAACTATCCCTGATGGGTGAACGGTTGGACTCGAACCAACAACCTGAGGCTTATGAGGCCCCCGCTCTGCCTTTGAGCTACGCACCCAGTGCAGGCCGCGGGCCGGCTTCGAACCGGCGACCTGTCGCTTACGAGGCGACTGCTCTGCCGTCTGAGCTACCACGGCGAAGAATGCAGTGAGTGGGGTTCGAACCCACGTCCCCGGTTTGGAAGACCGACACTCTGCCTATTGAGCTACCACTGCTCGATTGTTGCCAGTTATTTGTTGCCAGTTGCCAGACAAATGCCCTCGCTGGCAACTGGCAACTCACAACTGGCAACTTCCTCATGTGGACTCCTGGAATCGAACCAGGGACGCGAGGCTCTTCAGGCCTCCGCTCTACCGGCTGAGCTAAGTCCACGTGCAAGCGCCGCCAACGGGAATTGAACCCGTGACCTTCCGGTTGACGACCGGCTGCTCTTGTCCGCTGAGCTATGGCGACGTAAGGCTGCCCGAGTTGTCAAAGAACCTTGTGGGAGGGCGAGGCTCCTGCCGAGCCGAAGCTCGTTCGAAAGAGGCGGCTCGGCGGGAGCCTCGCCCTCCCATTGCATTCCGCATCAAGTGGACGCCGGAGGGAATTGAACCCTCATTCCCCGGGTGCAGGCCGGGAGTCTTCCCGTTAGACGACGGGCCCATGATGTCACCTCAGCGTTGCGGGAAGGGATCGAACCTTCAGCCTCGACCTTCGGAGGGCCGCGCTCTGATCCGGTTGAGCTACCGCAACATCATGGTCCAGGCAGGATTCGAACCTGCACTAACCTGATTCTGAGTCAGGCGCCTCTGCCGGTTGGGCTACTGAACCGCACGCGTTCGTTCCGCGCGTCACACACGCACTGCACCGGGCAGGACTCGAACCCGCATCCCTCCGCTTAAAAGGCGGCGGCTCTGCCATTGAGCTACCGGTGCTTCGTTCACACGCACCGGGAGGGATTCGAACCCACAGCCGACCCTTTAGAAGAGGGTTGCTCTTGTCCGTTGAGCTACCGGTGCATCAGGTTCGTTTGCACCGTTTCCTTCTGGCCTCCATTGCACACCTCTTCTGTCGAATGCACCCGGCAGGACTCGAACCTGCAACGTGCCGGTTAAGAGCCGGCGGCTCTGCCGTTGAGCTACGAGTGCGTCGTGTACGGCCCCGGAGACCGGAGCCGCCCCCACCATCTCGTGCTCCGGGCCGGGAACTATTTTGTTCGAAGCAGATCCACTCAGTCTGCCCCGCAGTGCACTGGGAAGGGATCGAACCTTCATCCGCCGGTTTCGTAGACCGGTGCTCCGTCCGATTGAGCTACCAGTGCGTATGCGCCGTGGAGATCTCGACTCTCCGACCTCCCGCTTATCGGGCGGGTGCTCTGCCTCTGAGCTAACAGCGCGCGTCACGTCGTGTCATGCGCCAGGCTGGATTTGAACCAGCAACCTCCGTGGTGTGAGCACGGCGCTCGGGCCGGGTTGAGCTACGGGCGCGAAACATCTCCATGGGCCAGCGTGGAATCGAACCACGGACCTCCTGCGTGTCGGGCAGGCACTCTGCGCCGCTGAGCTACAGGCCCAAATCGGTTCCCGGATGAATGGCGTAAAGGCATTCGGCCGGGAAGAACTCCCGGCCGGCAGAGGCAGGGAGTTATAGGCGCGGCAGGACGCCTCGCATCGCGGCGGCGAACCCTTTCGGTTCCCGCCAGGCGTAATTCAGTTGATCGCAATACTGCCGCATGGGTTTCTCCGACGTCCTTCAACGTCGCTTGGTTCCAAATATTTCCTTCAATCGTCCGGAATGCAAACCCGTCAACTTCCGAACTCCACCCAGCTAGACGGAAGCTCCCGGCGGATCTCTGACAGGCGGTATCCAAATCCGGGGCCTTTTATCGTCGACAGATCGACCCGCCCGTTCCGCCGGCGAAATACGCCCGGATGGACGGCGGCCTCAGGGGCCGAGGCGTCAGGGTAAAACTGCATCCCATTAGTTTCTACGCCCATGATCGTCGGCACATTCGCCGCCAGGCTGACGTGCGAGATCTGGGCGAGCATCGGGTTGGTCAGGTCCTGCACCATCAGCGACATGCCGTGGACCTGCGCCCAGCAGGCGCTGAACAGGGCGCCAGTAAGGGTCTTGCAGGTCTTAAGGGCGACGCCCGTCCAGCCCAGCTCCCGGCCGAGGCGGACGTGCCGCCAGTCGTGGGCGCTTTCGTCGAGAAAGAGCGGCTTGCGGGCCGCGACGCTGCGGACGTCGATCCGGTCCTTCTCGAGTTCGTACGGGAACGGCTGCTCGACGTAGAGGATCATCTGATGCGTTCGCGGGTGCTCGACCTGCAATCGATCGAGGATCTCGTTCACGTACGCGGGATCGCGCACCGTGCAGTTGAAGTCGGCGGTGAGCCATTCGACGCTGGTCTCCCGGCTGATCCGCCCGACCGTCACCAGCCGGCGGTAGTCCCAGTCGGCGTCGTTGCCGCGGAGTTTCACCTTGAGGCACTTGAGCCCGTCCGTCGCGATCCAGTCGCGGAGCAGGACCGGATACCCGTCGTTTGGCGGAGGACTGGTGAGGTCGGCGGGCTCCAGCGGATCAAGCCCCCCCACCAGATGCCACGCCTCAAGCTGCTCGCGATTTGGCTTCACGAGGAAATCGCTCGGGTACTTCCCACGAAAGGCGGGTCGGTCTTCAATCAGATCCGCCAGATCGCGCTTCAGGTATTCGCGGCCGAGCGTCTGAAACACGGGGCAATCGACGAGACACCCGAACGCATCATGTGCGGCCAGATCGAATGCAGAGTAGCAGAGCAGCGCCGCCAGCCAAGGCATCGGCTCCGCGCCGGCATGCTCCGCGTTGAACGCTTCGAGCAGGCCGGGCAGCACGTGTTCCTGGAAATCACGGCCGATCTCCAAGGCATGTCCTTCGAATTTGCACAGCGTGAGCTCTCGGGCGAGGCGCTGGGCAAACTCCAGCATGCGTTCGAGCCGGGCCGCATAGGCAAGAATGCTGGGCCAGACCCAAGTCACACTCAGCGGCGTCTCGCCCCACCCGGTCGCACGACTCCCCATCTTGTCCACCACGTCCATGCTTACCCGAGCGCATGTAACGGACGTCACCGTCTCTGGCCCAAACTTCAGCGGCACCCGCATGACGACGGGAAGCAGATAGACGCGCGTGGCAACGATTCTCATAGTGGTCTTCCCAGGAAGTCCCGAATAGGTCTGTACTCAGGACTCAGCACTCAGGACTCTGGACTCAGGACTTCCTTTCTACTCGGGCAGCGGCTTGCCCTTGGTCTCCGGCGCGAACCAGACCAGGACCATTCCCACGAAGTACACAAGCGTCACCATCGCCGCCGCGTGGGCGTAGCTGCCGTTAAACTGGCGAACCAGGTCTCCCGCATATTCGTTGCCAACCGCCGCGAGGATCCGGCCCGAGTTGTAGCACGTGCCCTGCGCGGTCGCTCGAACCCGGGTGGGGAACAGTTCGGGGAGGTAGAGCGGGAACCAACCATAGAACGAGGCCGTCACCAGCCCGATGCCCAGGCTGCCCAGGAGGAACGTCGTTCCGTATCCGGCGATCTTCCAGAAGAAGACCTGGCACAGAACGGCGGAGGCGAGGCAGAGCAGGAAGTACGCGGGCCGGCGGCCAAAGCGCGCGCCCACGAACGGGGCACAGAAGCTGCCGATCGTGGCGCCGATCGCAATCAGCATCGTCGTGTTCGCCTTGGCGGCGGGATCCTTGCCCCCGACGAGTTGGTCGGCCAGCAACGGCATCCATTGCACCGCCGCCCAGGTCCCGATCAGGGCGACCGATGCGAACGCGATCCCCAGCAGCGTGCGGGCCCGCAGCGCGGGCCGGAAGATCTCGACCAGCGGCGCGCCCGACGGCGTCTTCGCGGCGGCACGCCACCGTGCCGATTCGGGGGTGTAGGCGAGCATGAACACGACCAGCAGCGCGGGCGCCGCGCCGACCAGCAACATCCACCGCCACGACTGCACCGTAACCGGATGGACGCGGCCGACGAAGCCCACGAGGAGGAACCCGACGTTCGCCGCCGCCCCCATGAGCCCCGCCAGCATGGGCCGCCATCGCTCGGGCCAGGATTCCATCACGAGTGCAACGCCCAGCGACCACTGCCCGCCCATCCCCAAGGCCGAAATGAGCCGGACCGCGCCCAGTTGCCAGGCGTTCTGCACGAAGTAACCGGCGCCGGTCACGAGGGAGTAGGTGAGGATGCTGAGCGCCATTGCGCGGACGCGGCCGATGCGGTCGCCGAGCCACCCGAACGCGATCCCTCCGGCCGCGGCGCCAATCAGGAAGCAGGCGGTGATGTGCCCCATCCACGGCCCAATCCGCGCGTCGCCCGCCCCGCCCAGCACGTCGTGCAGCGCGGGGCGGGCGATGACGCCGAAGAGGCCTTGCTCGTACCCATCGAACAGCCAGCCGAGGAACGACGCGATCAGCACGAGCCATTGGCCCGCGGACAACTTGGCCCGGTCGGACGGCAGCACATCGGACGGAACGGTCAGCATGAGCGAAAGATAGCGAGCCTGCGACGATTTCTAAAACGCCCGGGCATCCGGTCCTAGGTGGCACGGGCATGTACTCATGCCCGTGAAGCATCCTCGGAGAATCACAGAGGACACAGAGGGTACGAGAGCACAGAGCGAAGAAAGAGAAATGCGTTTTAAGCCACAGATGGGGCACAGATGGACACAGATAAAGGCGACAGAGAGAAAGATTTGAAATCTTATAGTTCAGATTTGCTTTTCATCTGTGTCCATTTGTGCCCCATCTGTGGCTAATTCTTCTTGTGTTTCTCTCTGTGTCCTCTGTGTCCTCGGTGCTCTCTGTGATTGCCTTTTCGAGCAACGCCACGGGCATGAGTACATGCCCATGCCACCCAGCGACGCCGACGGCCGGTGCGTCAGTCGTTTGTGAAGAGCAGGGAGAAGGCGCCGAGAGTTCCCTTTGCGTTCGCAGGCGTGAACGTCAGATCGAGCGTGCCGGTCGTGCCGGCGAACTGTTTGTAGGAAGCAGTCGCTCGGGTGACCGTGTAGGCGAACTCGCTCGGAGTGGGCGTTGAAACCGTCGCACCGGGCGAGGTGAGGGCGAGCGTCACCGCGCCCTTGGTGGTGGCGACCCGCAGCGTGCCGGTGGCGTTGCCCTGGCGGATGGCGCCGATCGCGGTGCCGGTCACGCGTGCGGCGGCGAAGCCGGGAAGCGCGGCCGTGGCACTTAGGGCGTAGCTCGTCGCGGCCCGCGCGGTCCTAAGCTGGGCGCGAAAGCCGCCCTGGATGGATCCCGCCAGCAGCGGCGTGACGAACGCCGGGGCGGGCACGGGCATCGGCGGATCAACCGGCGCTGAGACATCGATCGTCGGCGAGCCGGACGCGAACGTGTCGTTGGTCTCCGTGATGTTGGCGCCGAGCTTCAGGTTCGGGTTGTAGAAGACGTTGTTATAGAGCGTGGATCCGGACCAGTCGTAGGCGTAACCGATCCACCCGTTGCTTTCGATCGCGTATTGAATCGCGCCGAACTGGTTGTTGTAGATCTGCTCGTTGAAGCTGGTGTCGTTCGCCTTGAGGCTGGAGTCGACGTTGGCGGTGATGTTGTCGTGGACGACGAAGTTGCTGGAGGCGCCGTCCAACACGATGCCGGTGGCGTCGAGGCCGTTGTAGTTGTCCTTGTGGGCGTCGAACATCGTGTTGCCGGCGATCTCGCTCCCCTGCCCGTCGACGCCCATCGTGTAAACCGCGCCGCCGTCGTAGGTCAGCAGCATGAAATCATGGATCACGTTATCCAGGATCTTCGCGGGGGCGGACTGGAGGTTGATGCCGTCGCGGCCGGCGTTGTAGATCGTGTTGTGATCGACCATCGCGTTGGCCGCGTCCACGCGCACGCCGGCGGCATCGGAGCCTGAATAATCGACGTCATGAATGACGTTGTTGGTCACTTGGACATCGGTGCCACCGACGTAGACGCCGTCGCCGGCGCTGAAGGCAATCGTGCTGTTCTCGAGGATCGAATCGGCGCCGTTGAGTTCGATGCCGTCCGGCCCCGGCGGGTTCCAACCGCTGCCGCCGGGGTTCGTGAACTGCGTGATGTACGCGGCGGTGATGCCGTTGAGCGTCGTGCTCGTGGAACCCGAATCGGTGTGGACCGTGCAGGCGAAGAGGTCGATCCCCTGGATCGTCGTGTCCGACACGCCGGTCAGGTCGAAGCCGTATTCGCGGCGTTTCACTTCGACGTCGTGCAAGGCGGGATTGTCGCCGGCGGGATCCCACAGGCAGAGCGTGCCGTCCGAGTCGCGGTACCACTCGCCGGGTGAGTCGAGGGCTTCGAACTTGCCCGAAAGGAAATACCCATTGCCCGCAACGGGCGTCTCGACCTGCCAGATACTGGTGGGCGGAAGTGACACCTTGAGCCAGCCCGGCCCCGAATCCGTCACGGTGCCGGTGTAGGCCACCCAGGCGTCGCCCGGCGTAATCGTGATCGTCGCGCCGGTCCAGTAGCCGTCGGCCTGCGTGATCGACGGATCGTATAGGATCCCATCCGAATAGCTCGCGACGGTCGAGTTGGTCGGGTGCAAGGGGTCCGGCGAACTGTTGGGCCAGCGGGCCTCGTTGACCATCTGCCCATCGACGAAGACCTGGTTGTTGCCCTCGCCCAAGTCCCAGGGCATCGAAGCCTGATAGATCCCCCCGCCGGTCTTGGACCAACCGCCAAGCGTGTCGGTGCCGGCGATGATGACGGTCTGGCCGTTGTAGTTCGTGAAGGTGACACCCGAGCGGGCCGGCTGGACGGTTTCGCGGTACGTGCCGCCTTCGATCTCAACGGTGTCGCCCGATCGCGCGGCGTTCGCGGCGGCCTGGATCGTCTTGAACGGGCGGGCCAGGGTGCCGCGCCAGGCATCGTTGCCCGTCGGTGCGACGAAGTAAGTGTGCGAGAGCAACCAGCGGGATTCGAGCAGTTCAAGGCATGGGACAGTTGTTCCCGGGCGACGGCGCGGCGGCCGCCGGAGGGCGCGGGCGGACGTCCGAAGAGACTCGGTTCCAACGGCGAACCGATGGCACATTATTGCGTTCATTGATAACGGCACGAATGCCGCAAGGCTACATGAATGATCGTGCTATGCCAAGGAGGCAATTCCGCCTGCCAGGACCAGCTTGAACGTTCCCGCCGTGCCGCGCTTGTTGGTTGCCGTGAAGGCGAGATTCAGGATTCCCGAACCGGCCAGCTTCTTGTACGCGCCGGTCGCCCGCGTCACCGTGTAGGCGAAGCTGGACGGCGTCGCCATGGCATTGGTCACGGCGGGGACGTTAAGTGACAGCGTCACCGCGCCCTTCGCGTTGGCCAGCCGCAGCGTGCCGGTGGCGCTCCCCTTCACGATCGCGCCGATCGCCGTCCCGGTGACTTGAACCTTCCCGAGGCCGGATAGCGTGGCGGTGGCGTTGAGCCGGTAGGTCGCGGCGCGCTTGGCCGTTTTGAGGTTGGCCAGGAATCGCCCATGAATCGTGCCCGTGACCGGCGGCTGAGTGGCTGCGGTGGTCGACGCG
>DASXMX010000301.1:0-10877 GCA_036495445.1 Tepidisphaeraceae bacterium | reverse complement strand
CTGCGACCAGGCCCCCGAAATGACGAGGTCGGGATCAATGACGCACGTCCACGGCCCGAGGACGGGCCGGCTCTCCGGGCATGCGAGCGCACGATGCTATCGGGGATCGTCTGATCACCGCGGCGGCGGCGCGTGGCCGCTCAAGCGTTGGGCTTCGCGCAGGTGGTCCATGCCCTCGGCTTGCCGGCCGGAACGCACGAGCAGCATGCCAAGGAAACCTTGCGCGTTCGGATTGGTGGGATTCATCCGCACGGCGGCTTCAGCTTCGGGCATCGCGTCGGGGATCCGGCCTTCGGTCGTGAGGATCTGGGCGAGGTTCAGACGGGCGTTCACGAACGTCGGATCCACGTCGACTGCCCGGCGGCAGAGTTGCTCGGCCTCGGACAGTAGCGCGGCCCGCTCGTCCGCGGGCAGGTTTTTCTTTTGGCTGGACTGGGCGATCATGCCGCCGAGACTGGCGAGGGCCGCGGCCTGGTTCGGATCGTTTTTAATAGCCTTGCGATAATTCACCATCGCCTCGTCAGGACGTCCCTGGCGCAGCAACGCGATTGCCAAGGTGTTGTAGGCTTCGCCCTGGTCGGGCTGGGCCGCGATCGATTGGCGGGCCAGGGACTCGGCTTCCTGGGGATGGTTGTCGGTCAGGGCGAGAAGGGCGAGGTTGTTGGAGGCGGTTTCGCTATGGGGGTTCACCGCCAGCTCGTGTTCGAAGAGCGTGCGCGAGTCCTGCCAGGTGAAGGCCTGGAGCATGCTGCGGACGCCGAGGAGAACGAAGACCGCTGCACAGACGGGGACCGCGGCCTTCACCCATTGGCGCGGCATCGCGCCCAGCGCGAAGGCGAGGATCATCGCGGGGCCGATCATCGCGAAGTAAAGATAGTGATCGGCGGTCAGCGAGAGGCGCTCGAATTGGAACGCGACCAAACCGAGGACTGGCAAGGTCGCCAGGACGAAGATCGCCGCACCCGCGGCGAGCCAGCGCCATCGTCGGCCCGCGACGATCACGCCGACGGCCACCGCGGCGGGGATTGTCCATGCAAACCAGATCCACCGCCCCGCCAGCAGCACCTGAGGGGAGTAGTGGTACTGAATGGCCAGCCAAACCGGCGCGACGAGTTTGTAGAGGTAGAACGCGAGCGCCGCGCCCGCCAGGAACGGCCGGGCCCAGACGCGGCCGCCGTCCAGCGGGGCCGCGACCGGCTGCACCGCGTGAGCGACAACCCCGCAGGCCGCCGCGAGGGCCAGCCAAGGCAACAGCGCCGCGCCAATGCGCCGCCACGACCGCCGGATGAGGAGCCAGTCGATGGTCGCAGCGACCAATGGCAGCGTCATCGCCGAGGGCTTGGCGAACAGCGCCAGGGTGAAGGCAAGCGTCGCGATTCCATAATGAATCCACTGCCGTCGGGACGGCGCATCCTGATCGCAGGCCGCGTCGAGTTGGGCGAACCGCACGTACTGCCAGAGCGCGAGCAGCGACAGCGCCCCGCACAGCACGTCCTTCATCCCGGCGACCCATGCCACCGATTCAACTTGAACTGGATGAAGCGCAAAGAGCAGCGCCCCGGCACACGCCGGCCAGCGCCGGCGGACGAGCGCCAGGAGCAGTTGGTAGGCGAACAGCACCGCGATGACGTGAACGATCAGGTTCGCGGTGTGAAAGGTGGATGCGTTGAGCCAGATCCCCTGTGCGGTGGGCGCATCCATCCGGGCGACCGCCGCCAAGGCGCCCCACACCGTGTAGGTGATCGGGATGTAAAGCGCCATGTGCGGCGTCGTCCAGAAGTGCGCGACGCCCGACCCCGTCACGGGGTTCAAATACGGGTTCTGTGAGACGTTGAAGTTGTCATCCCACGTCGTGAAATTGTGAGCACAGACCGGCCAGAGCGCAAGGACCGTCGCCCCGATCAAGACGGCCCAAACCGCCCAGCGGCTTCGATCCGTTCTGCCCGGGCCGGGCGCGGCTGAGGCCGTTCGCGGGCGGGCGGACTTGTTCTGTCGGCGATTCGCGGCTCGAGTGCCCATGCGGTCCAACCAATCCGATACTTTTTCAGGATGCCGACCGGCCAGCCGCACGGTAAACTCCGTAAAACACCCAGTGCAGCGACCAATCGGTGTGGATTGTACACGCTATGAGTTCGATGAACGCGGCCAGCCCGGTTTCCCTGTCCCTGTCCGACCCGATCGCCGCGCCGCGGGTTTCCGTCGTCATTCCCGCTTACAACGCGCAGCGCTACCTGTTCGAGGCGATGGAAAGCGTCCTGACGCAGACGTACCGCAATTTCGAGGTCATCGTGGTGGACGACGGCTCGACCGACCGGACGCCGCAAATCATCGACAGCCTGGCGGCCCACGATCGGCGGGTGCGAAGGCTGACGATCCCCCACGGCGGGATCGTGAAGGGTTTGAACGCCGGCGTGCAGGCAGCCCGGGGCGAGTACATCGCCCGGACCGACGCCGACGACCTGTGCGTGCCGGACCGGTTCGAACGCCAAGTCCGATATCTCGACGACCACCCGGACTGCGTGCTGGTCGGCTCGAAGGTGACGCTCGTCGATCCGTACAACTCGACGCTGTGGGACGTCGAGGTGAAGGCCGACCATGACGGCATTGAGGGCGAACTGCTCAACGGTAACGGCTGGGCGGTGATCCACCCCTCGGCGATGCTGCGCAAGTCGGCGGTGATGGAGGCCGGCGGGTATCGGCCCGAATACGAGTGGGTGGAGGACCTCGATTTGTTCCTTCGAATGGCCCAGTTCGGCCGGCTGGCGAATCTGCAGGATTCGATGCTTCGCTACCGCCAGCATTACGGCAGCGTGAACCGCAACAAACTCGACACGCAAATCCAGCGGACCGGCAAGGCCGTGGCCGAGGCGTATCAGCGGCGCGGTCGCACGGCTCCGGCCGAGTTTACGCCGAAGGTCGGCACGACGATGTCCCGCCAGGAACAGACCCGCGCCTGGTGCCTGCAAGCCCTGTTCACCCGTAACTATTTCGCCGCCCGGCGGCACGCCCTGGCCATCATCCGGGCCGAGCCGTTGCGGGTCGATTCCTGGAAAATGATGCTCCACGCCTTGGCCGGGCGATAAGCCACGGCTTCACCGCTCGTAGCATGGGCGCTCCGCCCAAGCGCCTACGTTCTTCATGCGAAATCCATCGTTCACATCTGGTGAACCTCGCGCGGATTGGGAAAGTTTCCTATGTGCGCGGGGCTGCTGCCGGGGATACCCTCTTCGCTCTGGGAACCTGAAGGATCTTGGCCAAGGGCTACGGAGGCGCTGTGGACACTCCCCTCTCGCCGGAACTGCTGCAGACGATGGACGCCTGGTGGCGGGCGGCGAATTACCTGTCGGTCGGGCAGATCTACCTGTTCAAGAACCCGCTGCTCAAGCGGCCGCTGACGCGCGAGGACATCAAGCCGCGACTGCTCGGCCACTGGGGCACGACGCCGGGGCTGAACTTCATCTACGTCCACCTGAACCGGCTGATCAAGCAGAACGACCTGGACATGATCTACGTGATCGGCCCAGGCCACGGCGGGCCGGGCATCGTCGCCTGCGGGTACCTCGAAAGCACCTACACCGAGGTGTATCCGAACATCACGCAGGACGAGGACGGGATGCGGAAGCTATTCAAGCAATTTTCCTTCCCCGGCGGGATCCCGAGCCACGTGGCGCCGGAGACGCCGGGCTCGATCCATGAAGGCGGCGAGCTGGGGTACAGCCTCACGCACGCGTTTGGCGCCGCGTTCGACAACCCGGACCTGATCGTCGCCTGCATCGTGGGCGACGGCGAGGCCGAGACCGGCCCGCTTGCCGCGAGCTGGCATTCGAACAAGTTCCTCAATCCGGTCACCGACGGCGCGGTCGTGCCGATCCTGCACCTCAACGGGTACAAGATCAACAACCCCACCATCCTCGCCCGCATCCCGAAGGAAGAGCTGGACGAACTGCTCCGCGGCTACGGATATGCCCCCTACTACGTCGAAGGCGATCAGCCCGCCGAGATGCACCAACTGATGGCGAAAACGCTCGACGAGGTGTTGGCCGAGATCAGGCGGATCCAAACCGATGCGCGCCAGAAGGGGTCGAAGACTCGTCCCCGCTGGCCGATGATCGTGCTCCGCTCGCCCAAGGGGTGGACGGGGCCGAAGGAGGTGGACGGCAAGCCGGTCGAGGGGACGTGGCGGGCGCACCAGGTGCCGTTCGCGGACATGTCCGATCCCAAGCACGTCAAGCTGCTCGAAAAGTGGATGAAGAGCTACAAGCCGGAGGAACTGTTCGACAAGTCGGGCCGGCTCATCGAACCGCTGCGCGACCTCCCGCCCAAGGGAATCCGGCGGATGAGCGACAACCCGCACGCGAACGGCGGCATCCTGCTCCGCGAGCTTCGGCTTCCCGACTTCGCGGATTATGCCGTTGACGTCCCCCAGCCCGGCGGGACGACCGCCGAGGCGACGCGGATCACCGGCGAATTCCTCCGCGACGTCATGAAGCTCAACGAGCAGGCCCGCAACTTCCGCATCATGGGCCCGGACGAAACCGCCTCGAACCGGTTGCAAGCCGTCTTCATGGAGACCCCCAAGCGGTGGGAAGAGAAGATCATCAAGACCGACGAGTTCCTCGGCCCGGACGGGCGCGTGATCGAAGTCCTCAGCGAGCACCTGTGCGAGGGGTGGCTCGAAGGCTACCTGCTCACCGGCCGCCACGGGCTGTTCAACTGCTACGAGGCGTTCATCCACATCATTGACTCGATGTTCAACCAGCACGCCAAGTGGCTGAAGGTGACGCGCCACATCCCCTGGCGACGCCCGATCGCGTCGCTGAACTATCTGCTCAGCAGCCACGTCTGGCGGCAGGACCACAACGGCTTCTCCCACCAAGACCCCGGGTTCATCGACCACGTGGTGAACAAGAAGGCCGACGTGATCCGCGTCTATCTGCCGCCGGATGCGAATTGCCTGCTCTCGGTCACCGACCACTGTCTGCGCAGCCGCAACTATGTGAACGTGATCGTCGCGGGCAAGCAGCCGGCGCCGCAGTGGCTGAACATGGACGACGCGATCAAGCACTGCACCGCCGGGATTGGCATCTGGCCCTGGGCGAGCAACGACGACGGGCAGGACCCCGACGTCGTGATGGCCTGCTGCGGCGACGTGCCGACGATGGAGACCTTGGCCGCGATTTCGATCCTCCGCGAGCATCTGCCGAACCTGAAGATCCGCGTGATCAACGTCGTCGACCTGATGAAGCTTCAGCCGCCCAGCGAGCACCCGCACGGGCTGGGCGACAAGGACTTCGACGCGCTGTTCACGAAGGACAAGCCGGTGATCTTCGCCTACCACGGCTACCCGTGGCTGATCCACCGCCTGACCTACCGGCGGACGAACCACGACAACTTCCACGTCCGCGGCTACAAGGAGGAGGGGACGACGACGACGCCGTTCGACATGGTCGTGATGAACGACCTCGACCGCTTCCACCTGGCCGGCGACGTGATCGACCGCGTGGCATCGCTGGGGTCGAAGGTCGCCTACTTCAAGCAGTTCCTCCGCGACCGGCTGATCGAGCACAAGCAGTACGTCCGCGCCCACGGCGAAGACATGCCCGAAGTCCGCGAATGGCGATGGAGCCCCACCCAGCCGGCCAACGAGCGCCGGCCGGAGCCCCGCCGGGTGCTGGAGAAAGTGCCCGGCGGAAAAGCCGGGAACGGCGCACGGGCTCGAAAGTCACGAATGCGTTGATGGGTGGCATGGGCATGTACTCATGCCCGTGGCATCGTTCGCAAATGCAACCACAGAGATCACGGAGAACACAGAGGACACGGAGAGAAATGCATTTGTTCGCCACAGATGGGGCACAGATGAACACAGATGGGAATTCAAATCGAAAATTTCAGATTTTGAGATTTCAGATCTGCATTTCATCTGTGTGCATCTGTGCCCCATCTGTGGCTAATGCCTCTTCGTTTTTCCCTCTGTGCTCTCTGTGTCCTCAGTGTTCTCTGTGGCTTGCCTTCCTACCCGGCCTCCGGTTCCGACCGGCGCTCGGAGGAGCCGGATTGGTCGACGGCGGCCGGTTGGGCGTCGCGTTGGGACGGCTCGACGGACGAGGCAGTGCGAGTTGACGTCGTCGCGGGCGCGGCGCCGGACGCTGTGGGCGCCTTGCCACCGGTCTCTTGTTCGAGCTCGTCGAACAGCGCCTGTTCCTCGGCGGTCATGCCGGCGGTGCCGATCGAGCCGACGGTGCCCGCCAGCTCGGCATTCGCTTCGAGCTCGGCAAGCACTTCCTCGGCCTTCACGGCGTCGGCGGTCATCTCGTCGGTGTTCGGCAGGCTGGCCACCTGGCCCTGCTGAACCAGCTCGAGGTTGTGCAGGTGCGTGCTGACGACGTTGATCTGCTGGTTGAGAACAGAGAGCAATTGCTGGCGGCGTTCGAGGTCCTTGCGGAGCTGCAGCATCTGACCCGTGATCCGCCGCTTGGCGATCGCGCCGCCGGCGTTCTTGAACTGGTCCTTGAGCGCGGACTCCTGCTGCTCGAGGACGGTCATGTCCTCGTACGCGCGGTCGCGCTGCAGGCTCAGGGCGGCGCGGCGCTCGGAGAGGTGGGCGATCTTCTTCTCGGCGTCGCCCTTGCGGGCGAACAGCGCCTTGACGCGTTCGATCAGGGGCATGGCGTTTCCTCCCGCGGCGGCTGACGAGGACGCAGCCGACGAACTCGCGCCGACGGCGGCGGGCGTCGCCGTCCCCTCGCGGAACAGCACGACCCGCCCGTCCAGCCGCTTGGCCACGAGGCCCGGGGTGTTCTTCGCGTAGTGCTTCAGCTCGGCCTCGACGACCTGCACCGGCAACTGCGTCCTGGCCGCGAGGCGGTCGGTGGCGATGCCGCCGGTCAGCAGCTCGAGCTTGCTCTGCTCGATCAGCTCGCGGACCCGCAGCCGCTTCTGGTCTTCGCCCTCGGGGTCGAACAGGTCGGAGAGGGCCTTGGTTTCGACCGGCCCGGTGACCGTCCACCCGCCGACGTCGTTGGGCTCGACGAGGATGACGGTCCGGTCGGCGCGGCGCTCGGCCAGTTCATGGGCCTCCATCGTGAACCCGCTGGTCGAGAGCAGCACGAGCGTGACCGGCACGCCGCCCAGGGACGGCGGCATGCTGCTGAGCAGCTTGTTCACTTCCGTCGGCGTCATCGGCTGCGGGATGTCGCCGCGCAGCAGCGCCCGCGTCGGCGACACGCACACGACGCGCAGCCGCCCCACGGCCTGGCGGAGGATCCACATCTTCTTCTGCGACAGCGTGACCTCGACCACCTCGCCGACGGGCATGCGGCTCTGCAGCTCGCGGTCAGGGAGGTTCATCTCGCTCATCATCCGCTTGAGGTCGACGGACTTGTCGCTGCGGCTGACGTCGCGGATGTAGGCGGTGATCGGCCGGCGGCCGAACTTGGTGTCAAGCCGCAGCCGGTCGTCCTCCAGGAGCCGCTGCACGTGCTCGATCAACTGCTGCTCCCGCCGGCGATGGGGGGCGGGGTCGAGATTGGTTCGCACTGGGTCGGACAACGTCTCTGCTCCTCACAAATTCGCGGCCGCACGAAACGCGGGCAACCCTCCATCGATGCCCGGCACGACTCGAATGTATCGCCCGGAGGCGGGCAAGTCACCCGGAGGCGTCCGCCCGCCATCAATTGATCGGTGGGAGGGCGAGGCTCCAGCCAGGCCGAGACATGCCCGTGAAACGCGGCTCGGCAGGAGCCTCGCCCTCCCTCTTTTCGGCGCAAACCCTTCGCACGGATTGGAAACCCGTGTCAGGAGGCAAGGTTGTCTCGCGCATCCTCACAGCATCGCCACCCGTCGCACCGGCACGCGGCTGGGCTCGTCCAAGCGGTTGCCGCAGCGGCGGCAGAACCGCGCCTCGGCCGGGTTGTTCGCCTTACAACTGACCTGCGGGCACCGGCGGGTGTAGGGCGGGTCGCGATGCGACGAAACGGTCCGCTGGGCCGGCCGCTTGAGCCCGGGGCCCAGGAACAGGCGGCTGATCCCGCGGAAGATCATCAGCGCCACCCAGAAGACAAACAGGACCGCCGTTACGACGATGGCCGCCACGATCACGAGCGTGAACATCATCAAGTGCATGGCTCAACTCCCTCGCGCGCGACGCGCACGTCGCATCGTTAGGCCGTGGTCGGATGCATCGTCAGGCCCTGTCCGCAGAAGATGCAGAACTGGTCGCCCGCGTCGGGGTACGCGCCGCACTGCGGGCAGCGGCGGACGTTCTCCACCAATTGTACGCCGCAGTGCATGCAGAACTGGTCGGTCGGGTCGATCTGCTGGCGGCACTGCGGGCAGCTCCGCCGCCCGGACCCCAGCGACGGCAGCGGCGGCATCCCCGTCGCCCCGGGCATGGCCGTCGGGCGGAACGTGTTGGGCAACGGGGGAATCGGCGGCGCGCCGCGGAGCGCCGCGGCGAGCTCGCTGGCCGAGGCGAAACGCTTGTCCAGCCGGGCGTACGACCGGCGGAACGCCTCGTCGAGGTACTTGGGCGATTGCTTGTTCAAGTCGCTGGGCACGTCGGTGCCGGCCGGCCGCTCGCCCGTGAGCATTTCGTAAAGCACCACGCCGCAGGCGTAGAGGTCGGCCCGCGGGTCGACGCTCGCGTTGCCGGACCTCACTTCGGGCGCCATGTAATCGAGCGTGCCGGCGATCTCCCGCGCGGCCGGCGTGTCCATCGAGGCCGAGTAGGCGATCGACCCCGCCGCCGTGTCCGTCGACGCCCGGCCCAGACCGAAGTCGGTCACCTTGATCGCCCCGTCGGCGGCGAACCCGTCGCGGAACGCACGCTCGTGGACGAGGATGTTCTCCGGCTTCACGTCGCGGTGGACGATCCCCTGCTCGTGCGCGTAGGCCAGCCCGGCCAGCACCTGCTTGAGGATCGCGATTGCGTCGGGAACCGACAGCGAGCGGTTCTGGATCAGCGGCCGCAGGCTCGTCCCCGGCACGTACTCCATCGCCAGGTAAGGCGTCTCGGCGTACGGGTCGAACCCGATGGCGCGGACGATGTTGGGATGGACCAGCCCGTGGATCGCCACGCCCTCGCGCTGGAGGTTGCGCAGGAACTGCGGGTCGGTGGGGATCTTCACCGCGACGAGCTGATCGACCCAGACGTGGTGATGGGCGCGCCACACCTCGCCGAAGGTGCCGCGGTTGATGCGGTCCTGCAGGACGTATTCGCCGACGCGTTGGTTGACGGTGGGCATCGCGCTACGCTCCGTTCCGGTCTGACTCTACTGTACCTTCCGCGCGGGCCGGGGGCACACCTGCAATTATACGCCGTGTCGGTTGCGGACGTGATGCGCAACTCGTTGTCGCGGGCCGCGGGCTCCCGTAAGCTATGTCAGGAGGATCGCCATGGCTCAAACGACGCTGCCCGACATCCGGATTCCGCAAGACGTCGAGCGATTCTGCATCTCGCACGGAATCCTGTCCGATCTCCATCTGGCGATCCGCCTTGCCGACGAAACCTTTGCCCCGATTCGGGAGTGGCAATTCTCGGTCGAAGTCGATCCGGAGACCGACGATGATGCGGTGGTGATCGACGTTCGTGCCTCGATGCCCGTTGATGAAGCTGTTGAGCGGCATTGGAGATTCGCGGAAAAGTGGACGGCAGGGGCTTCCGTACCTGCGCGCGGCTTGATCGTGCTGCTCTTCAATCCAGCATAGGCGATGGACCCGCGCGAATTTCACCATCTGGCCGATCGACTCGCGCAAGGCAACACGCCCGCGGAGTTTCGAACCGCGATCGGGCGTGCCTACTACGCGGCGTTTAACGTGGCGGCGGAGGGGCTCCGAACCTTGGGATTTCGAATTGGCAAAGGGGGCGCCGCACATGGTGAGGTTGTCCATTGCGTTTGGAACGCCGGTGATCCCGCGGTCACCGCTGCCGCAGATCTGCTGAACGCTCTCCATTCCCTGCGGAACCGTGCCGATTACCATTTGGACAAGCGAGACGTCGAGGAGTCCCCGGTGACTAAGAAAGCGGTGGAGGACGCCCGGATGGTCACTCAGGCGGTAGATGCCGCCTTCACCGGCCCTCAGCGCACCGCGATCCAAGCGGCCATTGCCAAATGGCGCCGGGAGAACGGATACCCGTGATCGCCCGCTGATGCTCATCCCACCCTCTCCGCGATCCAGTCGCAGGTGAACAGGTTGTAGGCGCCGGCGATCAGCAGCGCCGCGCAGAAGAAGGACACGGCGGTCGCGCCGTGAATCGCCCAGGCGAACAGCCACGCCAGCAGCACCGCTTCGATCGCCGTGTAGGCAGCAATCAGAACAGCGCCGGCGAGATTGCTCTCCAGTCGGGCCACCGCGCCGATCAGGAAGAACGTCGCCCACGGCAGCACGAGCACGATACCGAACCACCCAAGGATGCGGCCGGTGCCGGTCACAATGCCGTGGCGGGTGGCGGGGTCCATCTCGTACCAAGAGATGGCCCCGGCGATAACCGCCAACGACACCAGCCCGGTGATGATCTTCCCGCTGATCGTCTTCAGGAACTCCATTGCCGCCGGATTGTAGCGGTTTTGAGCGATCGGAGACGTTATAAACGCCCGCCGTTTCCCAATCGGCGGCGTCCTAGAATTATCGGAACTCCTTATGCCAGCGGGGCGGATTGAAAATGGCCTTGGTGCGAGGATGATGAGCTTGCGATGTACCGGTACCGGCCCGGCAAGGTCAAGCGCTTTGATTTCCCACCGGGAAGAACGGTGGCGGGCAAGTACGTCATTGAACGCCCGCTCGGAAGTGGTTGGGAGGGCGAGGTTTACGCGATCGTCGAGCGTAATACGGGAATCCGCCGGGCCGCAAAGTTTTACTACCCCCACCGCGACCCGATG
>DASXMX010000300.1:0-2637 GCA_036495445.1 Tepidisphaeraceae bacterium | reverse complement strand
ACCCGATGCACGGCGGCCCTGAGCTTGCGACAGTCGTGCCCATTGAAGCCGCGACGCGGCCCGGTGTCATCCCTGACTTTCATGCCATGTGGCATGCAAAGCAGAACGCAGTGTCAAAGAACTTTTGGCCAGTTACTTAGGACGTACCCGTTCGGTTGCCGAAGAATTCCCGAAGGCAAAGGGAGGGCGAAGCTGCTGCCGAGCCGGGCACGCTATTCCGATGAATCAGTTCGGCTTTCCACCGAGCATGTCAAGAAGCACGTCAAGGTTGAACGGCTTGGCGAGGAACTGAATTGGCTGGCCGTGGAGGGCGCTCGCTTCGTACTCTCCGCTGATCGCGATCACCCGGCCGGGCCGGTGCGACTCGGGCAGGGTGTTGCAGTGGGCCAGGAGTTCGAACCCGTCCATTTTCGGCATGCGCAGGTCGGTCAGGAGGACGTCGAAGTGCTGGGTTAACAGGTATCCCAGGCCCTCCTCGCCGTCGCGCGCGGTGGTGACGTCGGCGCCGGCCTGACGGATCAGGCGGCTCATCGCCATGCGGGTCGGCGTGTGGTCTTCGACGATCAGGATTCTCAGCCGCTTGGTGGCGGACGTTTGGGCAGAAGGACCGGACATGGAAGTGTCGTACATCATCTGGGGCCGTCCCGAGTACGTACATACTTCGGGGGAAACGAATCATCAGCCGCGTGCATATATTGCGTGTGCTCGTCCACTTAGGCAACGGACGGAATTGTGAGATTTTATTCACAAAGTTCCCGCCACACCCCGTCAGGATGGAGAATCTCGTTCGGGCGGAAGTTGCTCTTGTATTCCATCGCCCCGCACCCCGCGACCCAGTAACCCAGGTAGTAATGCGCAAGTCCCTGCCGTGCGGCGAAGTCAATCTCGTGCAACGCGGCAAAGGTTCCCAGCCCCCGGCGGGAGTCGTCCGGGTCGAAATAGAGGTAGACGCTGCTGAGCACGGATGGGCATAGGTCACAGATCCCCACCGCCAGCAAACGCCCGGTTGGATCGCGGTATTCGAACTCGAGTGTCGATTCCAGCGGCGAATCGTACAGGAACGACTCAAACGCCGCCGGGCTCTCGACGTCCTGGCGATCGTGCCAGCCGACCAGATACTTGCGATAGAGCGCGAATTTCTCCGCCGAATACGAAGGAGTCCCATGCGTCACGCGGAGATCCGCGTTGCGACGGGCGCACCGCCGCTGGGACTTATCGGGCCGAAACTCGGCCACCGGCACGCGGATCGACGCACACGCCCGGCACCCCCGGCACGCCGGCTGATACAGCAACTTGCCGCTGCGGCGGAACCCGGCGTCCATGAATTGCTCATAGATCGCCGACGGCACCAAACCCGCCCAGATCGCCCGGTCGACCGCCGACCGCCCCGGCAGATACGGGCACGGGTGCGCGGGCAGCCAGGCCAGGGAAATGTCCAGCGGCGGCGGAATCGCCGGATAATGCGAAAAGACCGGGAGTGACAGGACCGATTTGGCCGCGGGCGCGTCCACCTGTTGACCTGCGATCTCGATGCCCGCCACCGTAGCCACCTTACCCCTGGCCCAGGGATCTGTAATCAAACGACGTGCGCGCAGTTCATCGTTCGCCGTGGAACTCGTAGTCCCGCAGCGAGGACGGCTTCATTGTAATACTGTAACCCGGAGAAAGGGGGATCAAATATCGCCCGTTCCGCACCCGCACCGGATCGACAAAGTGCTCGTGCAGGTGATCGATATATTCGAGCACGCGCCCCGTCGTCGTCCCGCTGACCGCGACGGCGTCGAAGAACGACACATGCTGCGCATACTCGCACAATCCCACTCCACCGGCGTGGGGACAGACGGGCACGTCGAACTTGGCCGCCATCAGCACGACCGCCAGCCACTCGTTCACCCCGCCCATCCGGCACGTGTCCACCTGGCAGAACCGGATCGCATTCGATTGGAAAAGCTGCTTGAAGATCACCCGGTTCTGGCACGCCTCCCCCGTCGCGACGCCAATGCCCAGCGGCTCGATCGCACGGGCGATCTTCGCGTGCCCCAACACATCGTCCGGGCTCGTCGGCTCCTCGATCCACCAGGGCCGGAATTCGGCCAGACCGTGCATCTGCGCGATCGCCTCGTCGACGCCCCAGCACTGGTTGGCGTCCATCATGAGCGTGCGCTGTGGCCCGATCGCGTTCCGCATCAACGCGGCGCGGCGACGATTGGCTTCCAGGTCGGTCCCCACTTTCATCTTGAAATGCGTCCATCCCGCCGCGATCGCCTCGTCGCACAGGCGGCACACCTTCTCGTCGCTGTACCCAATCCACCCCGTGGACGTCGTGTATCCCGGGTACCCGTCGCGCCGGGCCACCGCCTCCCGCTCGCCCCTGGTCGGGGCGAGTCGCCGCAGGATCTCGATCGCCTCGCGTTCGCTTAGGACGTCATCGATGTAGCTGAAGTCGACGCAGGCCACAAGCCGCTCGGGCGGCAGATCGGCCAGCAACTTCCAAAGCGGCTTGCCTTCCCGCTTGGCCCACAGGTCCCACACCGCATTGAGGATCGCCGCCGTGGCAAGGTGGATGACTCCCTTCTCCGGCCCGAGCCAGCGGAGCTGCACGTCCCGGGTCAACGCGCGATACAGCCCGCGCATGTC
>DASXMX010000299.1:0-17740 GCA_036495445.1 Tepidisphaeraceae bacterium | reverse complement strand
GACGAGAGCTGGTCCACCATCGTATTGATGGTGTTCTTCAGCTCGAGGATTTCCCCCTTCACGTCGACCGTGATCTTCTTCGACAGGTCACCGTTGGCGACGGCGGTTGTTACGTTCGCGATGTTTCGCACCTGCGACGTCAGGTTCGACGCCATCGAGTTCACGGAGTCGGTCAGGTCCTTCCACGTGCCGGCGACGCCCTTCACGTCGGCCTGGCCGCCCAGCTTGCCTTCCGAGCCGACTTCGCGGGCCACGCGGGTCACTTCGGAGGCGAAGGAGTTGAGCTGGTCCACCATCGTGTTGATGGTCTGCTTCAATTCGAGGATTTCGCCCTTCACGGGCACGGTGATCTTCTTGGAGAGGTCGCCGTTGGCGACGGCGGTCGTCACCTGGGCGATGTTTCGCACCTGGTCGGTCAGGTTGCGGGCCATCGAGTTCACCGAGTCGGTGAGGTCCTTCCAGGTGCCGGCGACGCCCTTCACGTCGGCCTGGCCGCCCAGTTCCCCTTCGGTGCCCACCTCGCGGGCCACGCGCGTCACTTCGGAGGCGAAGGACGAGAGCTGGTCCACCATGGTGTTGATAACGTTCTTGATCTGGAGGATTTCGCCGCGGACGTCGACGGTGATCTTCTGCGTGAGGTCGCCGTCTGCGATGGCGGTTGCCACCTTCGACACGTCGCGGAGCTGCACGGTCAGGTTACCGGCCATCAGGTTCACGGAGTCGGTCAGGTCCTTCCACACGCCTGCCACGCCGCGGACTTCGGCCTGGCCACCGAGCTTTCCTTCCGTGCCCACTTCGCGGGCCACGCGGGTCACTTCGGCCGCGAAGGACGAGAGCTGGTCCACCATGGTGTTCACGGTGTTTTTCAGCTCGAGGATTTCGCCCTTGACGTCGACGGTGATCTTGCGGGTCAGGTCGCCGTTGGCCACGGCCTTGGTCACGTCGGCGATGTTGCGTACCTGGGCCGTCAGGTTGCCGGCCATCAGGTTCACGTTGTCGGTCAGATCCTTCCATGTGCCGGCGACGCCCTTCACGTCGGCCTGGCCGCCGAGCTTCCCTTCGGTACCCACTTCGCGGGCCACGCGGGTCACTTCCGCCGCGAAGGACGAGAGCTGGTCCACCATCGTGTTGATGGTGTTCTTCAGCTCCAGGATTTCTCCTTTGACGTCGACGGTGATCTTCTTGGTGAGGTCGCCGTTCGCGACGGCGGTGGTCACCGCCGCGATGTTACGCACCTGTGACGTGAGGTTGCCGGCCATCGAGTTCACGGAGTCGGTCAGGTCCTTCCACGTGCCGGCGACGCCCTTCACTTCGGCCTGACCGCCGAGCCGGCCTTCCGAACCCACTTCGCGGGCCACGCGGGTCACTTCCGAAGCGAAGGAGTTGAGCTGGTCCACCATGGTGTTGATGGTCAGCTTCAGCTCGAGGATCTCGCCCTTCACGTCGACGGTGATCTTCTTCGACAGGTCGCCGTTGGCGACGGCGGTCGTCACCTGCGCGATGTTTCGCACCTGGGCCGTGAGGTTGCCGGCCATCAGGTTCACGTTATCCGTCAGGTCTTTCCACGTGCCTGCCACGCCCTTCACGTCGGCCTGGCCGCCGAGCTTTCCTTCCGTGCCCACTTCGCGGGCCACGCGGGTCACTTCGGCGGCGAAGGAACGGAGCTGGTCCACCATGGTGTTGACGGTGTTCTTCAGCTCGAGGATTTCCCCCTTCACGTCCACCGTGATCTTCTTGGAGAGGTCGCCGTTGGCGACGGCCGTCGTCACGGCGGCGATGTTGCGGACCTGGTCGGTCAGGTTCGCGGCCATCGAGTTCACGGAGTCGGTCAGGTCCTTCCACGTGCCGGCGACGCCCCTCACCTTGGCCTGCCCGCCGAGCTTGCCTTCGGTACCCACTTCGCGGGCCACGCGGGTCACTTCCGAGGCGAACGAGCTAAGCTGGTCCACCATCGTGTTGACCGTCTTGGCGGTACGGAGGAATTCGCCGGACAGCGGACGGCCTTCGATCTCCAGCGCCATCGTCTGCGACAGGTCGCCCTTGGCGACGGCGCCGATGACGCGGGCGGTTTCGCTTACCGGGTGAACCAGGTCGCTGATCAACGCGTTCACCGAGTCGACCGATTCCTGCCATGCGCCCGTCACCTCGCCGATGCTGGCGCGCTGCGAGATTTTCCCTTCCTTGCCGACGACGCGGCCGAGCCGCTCCAGTTCGCGGCTCATCCGCTCGTTGGTCTCGATCACCTCGTTGAACGCGTCGGCGATCTTGCCATCCATCCCCTCCAGGTCGATTGGCAACCGGGCCGAGAAGTCGCCACGCTTGAAGGCGAGAAGGGCGGTCAGCAGCGTCTTCTTATCCAGCGGCCTGCCATCCGGTGTCTTCGAAAAGCCGAGCAACTGGGCGATGGGCGGTCGGCCCTCAAGGCGCTCGGGTTGGTGCCGGCCCGATTTGCCGTTCCCGTTGCCATTGGTGTGTGCGTCATGCCCGCCCTTGCCGCGGTTGCCCGAGGCGCTCTTCTTCCCGCTCGTGACCGTCCGATCCTGCTGGGACAATGACGATTTGCTGCTCATGACCGCTCCGTATGGCGTCCGTGCCGGTAGGACGACCCTCGATTTATCTTGTCAGGCTAGGAGAAACCCCTAATCAATATATATGGGTACAGCCCGGACAGACATTAAGCCATGAAACAGAAGCACTGCAACGGGCAAAATATTTTCTTTGCGGCCGAGTCCGCTGGTAACCCGCGACGGTGCAAGTTGCTGCTGCTCCCCAATCGGCTTGACCGAATGCTCAACGCGGGGCTACAAGGCTGCCATGAAGCTGCCGCCGGGCACATTCCTTGTCGCGGACCTCAATGCCAGCGGCGAACTGCAGCTTAAAAGCGAATACCAGTACGCCGCTTTGGAGCAAGTGCCCGGCGCCGCCGAGTTGATTGGTCACCTTTCCGGCGCGCTCTGGCGGGAACCCGAGGAGTTCGAGGAAGGGTTCGAAGCCGAGGGATCGCACCTGCGGCTTCGGTGGCGGTCGCTTTCGCCCAGCAGCGGCATGGTGACGCTGCGATCGGACGGGAACCTGATCTCCGTCAGCCTCTTGTGCAGCGGGATCTCGGAGGAAGCCGACCGGGCGACCCTCGGTGCATTGCAGGCCCACCTCCTCCGCGAACTGCGCGACACCGGCTTCGAGCCGGCCTTCGGCCTGATGGAACTGAGCGAGCGACCGCTGTCGGTTACCATGAATTTCCAAACCCCCTCCGAGCCCACCGACCGGCGGCTCGCCGCCCTTAGCGACCGCTGCTTCGCCGCCTCCTATTTCCGCTTCCAGCGGCTCGCGTAAGACTTGCCTATGCGATCGGGCTACGATATTGTCGCACAGCGCTTGCGGCCGAGTACCCAAGCGGACTAAGGGGACGGATTGCAAATCCGTTATTCGCCGGTTCGAATCCGGCCTCGGCCTTTGGACACCAACCCTCGGGCTCCTTCGGGAAGCCGAGGGTTGTTGCGTTTTGCCCTTCTCCAAACCACACCGCCTATAGTAAACCACATTGAGATTTGGGGAATTGATTCGCAAAGGCGGCTCACAATGGGTCAGGCGGATATAGAGAACCTGTGCGAGCGCCTGCGAGGCGGCGTGACGACGTTGCGCCTCACGTGCGAAGCGTTTGAGGTCGCCACCGACCCGGGCGAGCAGGTGGTGTACCTCGATGATCTCCGGGAAGCCTGCGACGGGATGATCGACGACCTGGACGATCTCTTTTGCGATGATCCGCTCGTCCCGCCGCCAATTCGCACCGTCCAGTTCCAGTGGATGATGGAGGAGGTGCCGCTCCCGCAGGCCGGCTATCCCTGATCGCGCCGCCCGCATGCTCGACAGAACACGACCGGGCAGTAGCATGCCCGCATGCCCGATTGGAGCGATCCGAGCACCTGGCGCGACGTCGCCAAGTACAACGCCGTTTTGAGCGACCTGTCCAAGTACATCGTCGAGGCCCGGCGGCGGGGGGAGACGCACGTCGACCTCGACGTGGTCGAGGGGATCGCGTCCGTTCTGCAAGGGCATCATAAGACGATCGCGGACGTGGGCTTCGTGGCCGGCAAATTGGTTGAATACACCACCAAGGCCCACGAGGAACGCCGCCTGGAGATCGACGCGATCCACGAGCTTTCCAAGTCGCTCCGCCAGTTGACCCGGACCGTGGATAAGCTCACCAAGCGCGTGGACAAACTCGAACGCAAGAGCCTGAAGCAGAGCAAGACACGATAGCCCGGCCGGATCCAAAAGCTCAAGGCACGCTTCAGGAGCCTAAACCGCACCCCGTCAGAATTGCGCGCCGCGCATCGTTAAGATGGGTAATATTGATGTAAGCTCTTGTATAGCAGGACGATGCTGAACGGATGACTCTTAATTTCGCGCCACACGGCGCCACAAAACGGGGGATGTCGGCACTGGGGCGCGCAACCCAGACGCCCGGGGCAAGCAATCCTGCCGACGGGCTGACGCGGCGTTCAGAGGATATTCACCGCCCGTGCTGCAAGAATGGCGACGATCGAAAGCGAAATCATCGACTGCATCATCACCAGCATTTTTGCCCCACGTCCCAGCACCGGGACGTCCGTCGGGGAAAATGCGGTGCTCGTGTTGAAGGCCAGGAACAGATAATCAAGGAACTGCGGCGACCAGGGAGTGCCGTCCCGCTCGCGGCCGGCCGGCCCTTCGAGGGTCATCTGCGGGAACAGGAACGACCCGGTCTCGTGCCCAGCGCGCAGGTCGCGGGCGTGCGGGCCGCCGGCATCCAGCCGCCAGTACCACAGCGCAAAGACCAGGACGTTTGTGCCCCAGAGAGCGACTGCCGAGCGGAGCAGCGCGACCGGCGCTTCCTTGTGCGCGGGTAGCGCCTTCACCAGCAGTCCCAGCGACCAGAGCATAAAGAGCGTGAGCGTGCCGGAGAGCAGGTGGCCGAGCAGTATATTCATCCGGTGATATCCGCCGCGCCGCGTGAGAACGGTCCCCAACGCCAGAACGGCAATCACCGCCCCCAGGAGCCAGCGCGGCCCCACGGCAAGCGATTCGGGCAGGCCCGCGTACAACCCGGTCGCGGCCAGGGCCGCGATGATCGCCGGCCAGCGTGGCTCCGGCTGGTCGGGCCCTTCTCCGATCCGTTCGGGCGGCAGCGTCCTCACGGTTTGCCCTTGTTCAACAGCCGGAACAGGAACTTCTTCGCATAGGCTGTCACCCGCTGCCGCACCTGGCCTTCGTCGGCCTCCCCGTTAATGCCCAACTCCTTTGCGTCGGTGACGACCGTCCCCTCGTCGGGGTTGAGGATGATGTAGGCCAGCACCTTGACCAGGTCCGGTTGCGGGATGTCGAACTTGAGCTTGTCGAAGATCACGTACGGGAATGCCGCCTCCTGTTCGTCCTGCAGCAGGTCGGCGACCGCCGCGACGGAGATCAGGCTTCGCACGCGCTGCGCGAGGTCGGGGACGTTTCCCGGCTGCCAGTCGGTCAGGCGCTCGGAGAAGAGGTCGAGCCGCTTCTTCGCGTCGTCGTCCAGCCCGTCCAGCGACGGCAGCAGCGGCGTCACCGGGCCGCTGTCGGGCTCGAGGTCGTCGTACGTGATCGAGTCGATCTGTTTCTTGTTGATCGATTTCCAGAGCGGATCCGATGGCGACGCCGCCGCGGCTGCGGGCTCCGTCGTCGCTGAGGGTTCGGTGCCGGCGACGGACGATGGGGAGGTCGCTGGCAAAGGTTGCTGAGCCTTCGCGATCTGCCGATTCGGTGTGGGCGGTGGGGGATAATAAACCACCGCCTTGCCCCGCGCCTCGGCGATGACACCGACGACCGCCCACGAGGCCAGGGCCGGCACGATCCACGCCCGCGCCGACTGGCTGAGCCGCTGGCCCACGTCCCAGCGGAACAGCTTCGCCCCGGTGAGGCATCCGCTGATGCCGATGATCGTCAGCGCGATCAGGTCGAACGTCGCGCTATGCAGGCCGTGGTAACGCTCGGTTTCCACGGCGCACGCCTGCAGCGCCTGGACGGCATATCGCCCCGGCAGGAAGGCCGCGACGTGCTGCGCCCAGACGGGAAGCGTACGCAGCGGCACGCCCACGCCGCCGATCATGATCATCGGGAGGAAGATCGCCTGCCCCAGCGCCTGCACGGCCGGCACCGTTTCCGACAGCATCGCGATCACCAGCCCCATGCCCAGGAACGCGAAGCAGACGAAGCAGAACGCGACTGCCATCTGCCAGGGATGCTGCGGCGCGGGCATGCGGTAGAAGATCATCGCCAGCGCGATCTGCATCACGGCGGCGGAGAGGACGATCAAAAACCGCGCGACCATCGTGCTGAAAATTAAGCCGCCGGTCGCGGCGGGCAGCAGGCGGTAGCGGCGCCAGACGCCACGTTCGCGTTCGCTCACCATCGACGTCGGCATGCCGAAGCACGCGCCGCCGAGCACGCTGATCGTCAGCAGTTGGCCCAACTCGTGGATCAGCGGCTCCTTGTCGTTGTGGAACACGCTGCCGAACGCCAGCAGGAACAGGATCGGGACGAAGTACCCGTAGATCAGCGCCTGCTTCGAGCGGAAGTTCAGCTTCAGTGTCAGCGCGAGATGGTTCAGTAGGCCCTTCATGAGTCGCTAATCCCGCAGGCTGCTCCCGGTCAGCTCGATGAAGACGTCTTCCAGCGTGGGGCGGTGGATCTGCAGATCGAGGAGTTCGTTCTGCTGTTGCTCAAGCAGGTTCACCACGTCGATCACCGCCCGGCTCACGTTGCGGCTTTTGATCTGCACGGCGCGGTCGCCGTTGCTCACGTCTTCAATACCATTGATGGATCGCATCTGCTGAAGGTCTACCGGCCGCGCGGTGCGGATCGTGATGTGGGGGAACGCCTTGGATTGTGCAATTAATTCCCCAGGCGTGCCGGTGGCGATGATCCGGCCTTGGTCGATGATCGCCAGTCGGTCGCAGATGCGCTGGGCCTCCTCGATGTAGTGCGTCGTGAGCAGGACGGTGTGCCCGTCCGCCTTCATCCGCAGAATCGACGCGTGCAACTCGCGGCGCGACTGCGGATCGAGCCCGGACGTTGGCTCGTCGAGGAACAGCACCTGCGGCTCATTCACGAACGCCAGCGCCAACGCCAGCCGTTGTTTCTGCCCGCCGGAGAGGCTGTCGAAGGGGGCGTCGGCCTTCTCTTCCAGCGAGAACCGCTCGATGAGGGCATCGACGTTCGCCCGCTTCTCGTAGAACGACGCGAACAGCCGGAGCGCTTCCCGTGGCGTGATCTTGTCCTGCAGCGAGGTCGATTGAAGCTGCGCCCCCAGCCGCTGTTTGACCTCATCCGGATGGGTCATCGCATCGATGCCGCAGACGCTGATCGATCCTCCATCCGGCTGGCGCAGCCCGATCACGCATTCGATCGTCGTCGTCTTGCCCGCGCCATTCGGCCCAAGCAACCCAAAGATCTGCCCCGGCGGCGCCTCGAAGCTCACCCCGCGCACCGCCTCCACGGCCCCGTACCGCTTCACCAGGTTTTCGACAACGATCGTTCCACCCATCGCGGCAGCAACATAGCCGTTCCCCCGGCGCGAGCAAGCCCGGGCGAATTCGTAATGTATCCCTGCGGGCGATGTAGGAGCGGACCCCTGTGTCCGCTCAATCATTATGTAGGGGCAGGCGGGCGAGAAGTGCGGCCGTCTCCCACGCTGATTAACGAACGCCTGCGTATGTCGCGCGTTGACTTGGTACTCACGGAGCAGTTCGGTCCACTTGCAGCAAGTGGGCGAGCGTGTCGACCGATGCTAGCTCTCGGATTGGCTGTAAGCGATAGTGGGAGATTCCCGCCATCCCCGCAGCTTGCACCAGCTTTGCGAGTTCATCGGTTTCGTTCCTGAGGAAGGGGAGAAATGGCGACGGGTCCTGCAGGTCGCAGAACACGAATTGCCAGCCGTTCGGAGGCTCGTGTCGACCCCAGGTTAGCGCGAAGCCATAGCATGCTGCAACGATGGCGGCGCAGCAGACATTTGGGTTCCTCCAAGAAAGTGGCAGGACGACAAAGCGTGATGCGTGTCCTCCTTTGGCGGCGAAGGCGGCGAGCACCGCGTGAAGGTTCCATGCCAGTCGCGCAGCATGGGTGCGGGTACCGGCTAACGGTGGTCGGAAGTCCAACCGGTGATGCCCTCCGCGATAGTCGACCGCGAACACCCGGTGCCAAAGGCCGACAGCTGGAATTCCTTGGCGGACGCGCTGATCAAACGGTTTCGAGAAGAATCGGCGTGATTCTTCGGAAAGCGGTTGAAAGGTCGCGCCCCTTCGCTCCATTTCCGCCCGCAGTTCCGGTGCGCGTCCGAAAATCGCCACGTCAGCATCAATGGCCAAGGCATTACCCCTCACGACATGGAAGGACGTGCGCTGCTCACCAAGCGCGAATGAAGCGATCACGACCGACATGGAAGAGGACCCTACTCATTGGGAGATCGGTGGGCAAGCGTCAGTATTCGGCTGTAACCGCGACGAGATCTATTTACGTGCGGTGACGGCGAGCATCCCCGCGAAATCCTCATCGGACATGTCCGCATTCGCGTCCGAAGCGAGGTAGAACCGCGAGATGACGCCGTCGAGGTAGAGGGCGTTGGGGCAGGCGAGGCGGTCGCGAAAGAGGGAGGCGAAGTTATGGAACGTGACCGGCTCGCGGGAGATCGCGAAGACAACTTGGTGTGCTGTGGAGACGCCGATGCCGCTGCGGATTCGTTTGTTGGTCGACTGCGGCTGGAACTGAGCGTTGATCGCGCCGTCGCCCACGAGCAGGGGGCCGGATTGGGTGGCCAAACGGATGTCGGGTCGAGTGACGGCATACTGTTTGGATTCAATCGCCCTCGGCCCTTGCGCGTCGACGAGGAACACGCCGTTGGGTTTCAGGTAGAAGTTGCCGGCGCCCGACTTCAAGTTGAGGGGCACGTACTCACGTCCGTTTTCAACGTGGACGCCGACCGGCGTGAAGGTCGGGTCGAAGATCCCGGCGTTGGTCGCAAAGACCAGCCGCCGGTTCTGCTTTTCCAGGGCATGTCGAAGTCCGCTGAAGTTCGCGTATCGACTGCCGTCGGACCCGTGCCAGAAGAGGCTCAGATCGGCTTGCGTCGGATCGACCGTAGCGACCTCGAATTCGCAGCCGTTGAACGAAACCCGTTCGTGACTCACCCCACGATCGTTCAGGGAGTGTCGTTCGCGACAGCCGGGCAGCGTCAGAGCGATCGCGAATAACAGAATGCATCGGCCGGGTCGCATCGCGGCCCATCGTATCATGCGGCCCCGCAAAACCGATTGATCACGTTCGTCACGAATAGTGAATTGCCAGCCAGACCGTCGGCTGCGTCGGATCGGTCCAATCCACGCGATGGCGGCGGTGGGCGGGGATGTGGAGGTACGAGCCGGGCTTGAGGTCGATCGGCGCCTCGCCTTCGAATTGGAGTCGCGCGGCGCCGGCGAGGAGGAGGACCCACTCGTGCGTTTCCTGATCGTACCAGAATTCTTCGGGGGAGGCGTGGCCTTGGGAGACGATCCGTTCGATGCGGACGCCCGGGGTCTGCAGAAGCGCTCGGAACGCTTCCTCGGCGGCGTTCGCGGGCGGGAGGTTGTCGAAGATGTTGTCGATCTTCGCCATCGCGCGATTTCTCAGAACACGCGGCCGCCGAGCGGCACGTCGCGCTCGGGGGCGAGCAGGACGACCCGGCCGGATTCGTCGGGAAGGCCGAGGACCAGGACTTCGGAGGCGAACCCGGCGATGTTCCGCACGCCGAGGTTCACCGCGGCGATCACGAGGCGGCCGGTCAGCGCGTCGGCGGAATACAGATCCGTCAACTGCGCACTCGATTGTTTGATTCCGAGCGACGGGCCGAAATTGATCCAGAGTTTGTACGCGGGCTTGCGAGCCTTCTCGTTCACCTCGACGCGCTGCACCCGCCCAACCCGGAGATCGAGCAGCCCGAAAGCCTCCATGGGCGTGGTCATCCTTCAAGCCCTCTGGGTCGACGTTTCGATCGCATCGGCCAGCAGGCGCGGGTCGCCGGCGCCGGAGAAGATGACCTGACCATTGACGACGAAGCTCGGGACGCCATCGATGTCGAGCGCGCGGAAGCGGTCTTCCTCCGCTTGCACTTCCGCCCGGCCCTCGTCGCCGGAGAGAACGGCGATCACCTGGTTTGGGTCCAAGCCCGCAGCGCGCGCGATCGCGACGAGCATGTCGAGGTCGCCGACGTCGAGCCCCTCGATGAAGAAGGCCCGGAACAGCGCCTCGGCCACGGCGTCCTGCTTGCCGAGCCGCCGGGCGAGCCCGAGCAATCGGTGGGCTTGGCGCGTATTGGGCGTCCTTTGAATCTTCTCGAAGTCGAACGCGATCCCCTCGACCGCCCCCGCGGCGGTCAGCCGTGCGTCCAGCGTGCGGGAGCGTTCAATGCTCCCGAACTTGGCCGCCCGGTATTCCTGCCGGTCCATTCCATCGGGGGGGAGCCACGGGTTCAACTCGTAAGGCCGCCAGACGACGTTCACGCGGATCCGCGGCGACAGCATCGCGATCGCCTTCTCGAGGCGGAGCTTGCCGACATAGCACCAGGGGCAGACGACGTCGCTGACGACATCCAGATCGATCACGCGGCGTGCGGCATCATCGGGCACCGACGCATGCCGGGCGGCGGGCAGGGTGCCCGCCTCATCCTCATGGATGGGTAATTGGGCCTTGGATCGGCTCACGGTCACTCCTCGCTGTGGCGGTTGGTATCACCTTGCAAGTGTAGGTCATATGTCACCGCAGCGGCACGCCGGGGGATGGGTGCCTACACTCCGGCGATGGGTGAAGCGATCCGAAACGTTCTGACGCCTGGCCGGGTGTGGCTGGCCCGTGGCATCGCGATGGCGGCTGATCTCGTGCAGATCGGGCTATTTCCCTATTTCGCGGAGGGGGTTATCTCTCCGGCAGACGCGGCGCTGGACGCCGTCGTCGCGGTTGTGCTCGTATGGCTGGTCGGGTGGCACATCGCGTTCGTGCCGACCATTGTGGTGGAGATGTTGCCGGTCGCGGACCTGGCGCCGACTTGGACGCTGGCCGTCTTCATCGCGACCCGTGGGCGGGCAAAGCGGGCGGAATCGATTGTCGCAATCGAGGGGAATTCGTAGGGGCGAACGTTGTGTTCGCCCTCCCCGGTAGGGGCGAATCTTGTATTTCGCCCGCCTTGCCGTACATCGAAGAAGAGGGTGAACACGAGATTCACCCTTAAGATACTTCTTCAACCGCTTCCTGCACGTAGGGGTTCGTCTCCAACTCGCGGGCAAGCGTGGTGGTCTCGCAATGCCCTGGCAGAAGCTGGGTATCGCCCGGCAGTTTCATCACCCGCCGGATCGATGCATTCAGGGCTTGCGGATCGGAGTCGGGGAAATCCGTCCGGCCCACCGCCCCGCAGATGATCAGGTCGCCGCCGATCAGCACCCGTTCCTTCGGCAGGTAATACGTCACGTGCCCCGGCGAATGGCCCGGCGTGTGGATCACCTCCACGTCGATCGAGCCGAGCTTGAGCTTCTGCCCGTCGTCGACGTACCCGTCGGCCTGCCGGGGCGAGATCTTGAAGGGGAGCAGCAACCCCATCGCATTGGGGCGATGAAGCTTGGGGTCGTCCAGGCGGTGGATCTGCACCTTCGCGTTCGGGAACGCCTTCGAGACCTCCGCGTGATCGGCGATGTGATCGAAGTGGCCGTGGGTCAGCCAGAGGCCGATCACGTCGAGGCCGCGGCGCCTGGCCTCCTCGAGCAGCGGAGCGACCGTATCGTTGGGCGCATCAAAGAGGACGGCCTGCTTCGTTGCCTCATCGGCCACCAGGTAACAATTCGTGGCGGCGATGCCGCCGGTGTTCATCAGCACGATCACGTTTCGCCTCGCAGACACAAGAAAAAATCCGCCGCCAAGACGCCGAGAACGCCAAGAAATGCTTAGGGCGATTCAGGAGAGCAAGCACGAACTTCGGATGTCTTGCTTCTTTTTCCTTCCTTGGCGTACTTGGCGTCTTGGCGGCCGCTTTTTGCATTTCGGACACGGTCTGCCCTGCTTGCGGGACTTCGTTCTACAGAATACCCAGCCGCCCGCGCATGAGGTCGAGGATTTCCATGGTGCCGACCGAATCGGCGCGGGACACTCGCGGCGATTGCCGGTCGAGGACGGTGGCGGCGAAGTCGTCGGCCTCGAGGGCGTAGAGCGCGCCCGACGGCGTCGCCCGCCATTCCCGCGGCGGGGCGGCCGGGGCGGGCTGGCCGACGGCGTCCATCTTCGGCGGGGTGCCGCGGGCGATCGTGAACCCGGCCTTCTCCAACGGCGGCTTCCACGGAACCGGGATCTCGATGTACCCCTCCGAGCCGCACAGGTAAGCCGTGTTGTCCGCTTGCAGTGTCATTCCGCAGGTGAAGCTGGCGATGATGCCATTTGCGAACGTGAGTGTGCCAGCCGCAAGATCGTCGACGCCGGAGTCGTGAACGTGGCCGGTGACGTCGACCCGTACGACCTTGCTGCCCGCGAACAGGCGCGAAAAGTCGATGCAGTAGCAGCCGATGTCCATCAGCCCGCCGCCGGCGAGATTCGGGTCGAAGCGGATGTTTCCCTCGACCCGGCGGGTGCGGTAACAGAAGCTCGTGCGGATCAGCTTCAGGTCGCCGATCGCGCCGGATCGAACTGCTTCAAGTGCGCCCAGCGTCTGCGGGTGCGAGCGGTACATGAACGCCTCGACGAGCACGCGGCCCGTCCGCTCGGCCCCGTCGAACATCTCCCGCGCCTGCCGCGCGTCGCTCGCGAGCGGCTTCTCGCACAGCACGTGCTTCCCCGCGTTCAACGCGGCCAGCGTCCACTCGTGATGCAGCGAGTTCGGCAATGCGTTGTAGACAGCGTCGACCTCCGGCGAGTTCACCAGTTCCGCGTAACTGCCGAAGGCGAACGCAATCCGGTACGCGTCCGCAAACGCCTTCGCGCCGGCCAGCTCGCGCGATCCGACGGCCGCGAGCACGCACCGTTGCGCGGACAGCGCCCCGGTCGCGAATTGCCGGGCGATGTTCCCAGTGCTCAGAATGCCCATTCGAAGCTTCTCACCCACAGTCGAACCTCCGGCCGCGGAGGATACCCGATGGAACGGGCGTTGGCTCGGCTTTCCCGCAGCCTCTTGCATTTCCGGTATGATGGAAATATCATCCGACTTATTGGAGGAGTGTCTCGATGAAGGGCCGGGAACCGGTTGCGGCGGTTTTGCAGGAGGACGAGGCGGGCCGGCGGTTGTGCGACCGCGTCAAGGAGCTGCGCCGCAAACGCGGCTGGACACTCGAGCAGACGTCGGTCGCGTGCGGCGTGAGCCGGTCGATGCTCAGCGAGATCGAGCGGGGCCGGGCCAACCCGACCCTCGCCGTCGCCTACCGCATCGCCCAGGCGTTCGGCATGACGCTGGGCGAGCTGGTCGACGCGCCGTCGGCGGCGTCGCGGATCGACGTGATCCGCGCCGACGACCGCGCGTTCCACTACCGCTCCGACCGCAACTGCCGCATCCGCACGCTTTCGCCGCTGTATTTGGAGAAATCGGTCGAATACTACGAGATCACGCTCCGCCCGGGCGGCGTGCTGCGGAGCCAGCCGCACTTCGAGGGCGCGCGGGAACTGCTCACCGTCCAACAGGGCGCGGTCCGCGTCACCTCCGGCCGCGACCGCGACGAACTCGCCCGCGGCGACTCGGCCCACTACCCGGCCGACGTCCCGCACGCGATCGAAAACACCGGGAACGAAGAGGCCATCGTGTACCTTGTCGTCACTTACGTTCGAGATTGATTTAAGAAGGTGAACCGCGAAGCCGCGAAGACGCGAAGAACGCATCGAAGCGACGGAATTTGGGTGGCATGGGCATGTACGCATGCCCGTGTTGCTCGGACGGGAAGACACGGGCATGCGTACATGCCCATGCCACCCGGAACAACCTCCTGCATTTTCTTCGCGTCTTCGCGTCTTCGCGGTAAACAGTCTTCGACGAGTGGCACGCAACGCGGAGAACTCAGTCATGAAAACGATGAAGGCGCTGGTCAAGAAGAAGTCGGAACCCGGGCTTTGGCTGGACGAAGTGCCGGTGCCGCAGATCGGGATCAACGACGTGCTGATCGAGGTCCTGCGCACCGGGATCTGCGGGACCGACGTCCACATCTACAACTGGGATGCCTGGGCGCAGCGGACGATTCCCGTCCCGATGGTCGTCGGGCACGAGTTCGTCGGCCGGATCGTGGACGTCGGGCCCAACGTCAAGGACTTCCACGCGGGCGAGATCGTCAGCGGCGAGGGGCACGTGGTCTGCGGCCACTGCCGCAACTGTCTGGCCGGCCGGCGGCACCTGTGCAAGGACACCAAGGGCGTCGGCGTGAACCGGCCCGGCGCGTTCGCCGAGTACCTGGCGCTGCCGCAGACGAACGTGTGGGTTCACGACCCGCACATCCCCGCCCCGAAGCACGCGTCGATCCGCGACGTGCAGTCGATCTTCGACCCGTTCGGCAATGCGGTGCACACGGCCCTTCAATTCGACGTCCTGGGCGAAGACGTGCTGATCACCGGCGCCGGGCCGATCGGCGTGATGGCCGTCGCGATCGTCCGGCACGCCGGGGCGCGGCACGTCGTCATCACCGACGTGAACCCGTACCGCCTCGACCTGGCCCGCCAGATGGGCGCAACGCTCGCCCTCGACGTCCGCACCGAGCGGATCGCCGACGCGCAGAAAAAACTCGGCATGAAGGAGGGGTTCGACGTCGGCCTGGAGATGTCCGGCAGCCCCGAGGCGTTCCGCGAGATGCTCGCCAACATGTGCCACGGCGGCCGCATCGCCATGCTCGGCATCCCGTCGAACGAAATGGCCATCGACTGGAACACCGTCGTCTTCAACATGCTCAACATCCAGGGCATCTACGGCCGCGAGATGTACGAGACCTGGTACAAGATGACCGTCATGCTCCAATCCGGCCTCGACATCAGCGGCGTGATCACCCACCGATTCCCGTTCCAGGGTTTCGAGAAGGGGTTCGAGGTGATGCGGGCGGGGCAGTCGGGGAAGGTCGTGCTGGTGTGGAAGGAAGGATGACCCGATCACGAGTTTACAGCCAAACCATACCGGAATAGGGTGGTGGCATGACGCGACGGTACAAAAGGCGGGGCGGCTACGGTAGTTCGGTTCATTCGTCAGAGACGGCGTGGAAACCTATACCTACGCGGCGGCAGCATACAAGGCAGGCAGGTGCTCTATGGTGGCGTTGGGCTGTCTGCGCGCTTTTGGCTCACCTTGTTGGCATGATGTTGCCTCATTCAGTGTCAGCGGGAGGGTGTCATGGACTGGCCAGTTGCAGTTTATGTGGGTGGGCTAACCTTTGGTATGTCGGTTCTTGCCTGGCGCCTTTGGTGCAATTGGGATCGGCGGCGGGAGTTAAAACACGCAGGACGGACCGTCGCGTTTAAGGATCTGACGCGCGGTGAAATTGAAATCGCCGAGATTATAGAAACAGAAAGCATATATGGACGCGAGATATGGGTTCGCACGGGTGAACCGGTACCGGAAATCAAAGACGGTGTGTATGCCGTGGAACAGGGATTATTAGTTCTTCCGACGCCGTCGCGGGCCGCGATCCGTAAGTTTTGCGTTGTTAACAAATGCGAGTTAAGCTCGTGGACGGTATGGTTTTAGTATTGTCATAGTGCAATGGGCAGTGCCCGTGCTTAGGTGTGGACGGAATGCGAATTGCTGTCACCTTCCTGTATCCGAGTGGCCAGTACGACTCGGCCGACCGGCTGCTGTCGTTCCATCGTAGGCTGCTGCACGGCGGCGGCCAGGGCCCGCCGCGGCGTCGCAGGGGGCATTACGGGTAACCGGCGCGCCGGCAGACCGCCTCAACCCGTTCACGCCATCGGAATTGGCGACCTTATGAGCCCCACAGAGCCTCTCAAAGTCGGCACACCGGTTCGAATTCGCAATTCGGGGTATGGACAGGCAACGATTGCTGAATTCAGGGGGCCGCTCGGCCCGAAGGGCGCCAGGGTCTACCGCGTTCGCGTTCGTGAAAAGCCGCGGCCCGCTTACATTGAAGTCGTGGAAGACCAACTCGAGCCGGTCTTGGCGACCGCTTAGCCCGTCCTATGCCTGTCGCGTCACAGGTGAACTCTTCGCGTATACACCCACCACTCCACGAACAGCAACGGCAACCCGACGAACGCGACCAGATACCACCACCATTCCCGGCGGGCCTTCTGGTCCTTTACGTCCTCCACCTTTCCGCCCGATTCGCCGGGCGGGGCGGAGGCGGGCAGCGTGTTGCTTTCGTTGCTGTCCAGCAGGTTAACCGCGAGCTTTTCGAACTGCGGGATGGGTGGTTCGGTCGCGTAGATGCCCACGTGATCGAGCGGGGGCAGGGCGAAGTCGCCGGTGTCGGGGACCTTCAGCGTCTGCGTTCGGTCGGGTCCGATCAATTGGATCGTTTTGAGGCTCGCCCCGGCCCGCTGCAGGTTCGCGCGGGGGATGACGGGCGATGATCCGGGCGCGTACGACTGGCGCACGTCCATGTCGCTGCCGACCGCCATGTACTGCAGCGCGCGGTGCAGGAACATCGGGAAGCTGGGCTCGAAGGGCCAGTTGCTCTGCAGCACGTCGAAGCCGATGACCAGGTTCGTGCGCTTGCCGTCCCGCGCCAGCACAACGAGCGGCCCCTTGAGGCCATCGATCAGCGTCTGCGCGTCCAGCGGCACGTTCAGCTTCATCGATTGGGCGATGTAGAGCCGGTTGAGCGCCAGGTCCTTGAGCATCGGGTTGTCGCGCTGCCAGTCGAGCACTTCCTGGTCGCCCAGCAGCACCGGATTCCCGGACGCGTCAGTCGCGGCGGTCACCTTCTGCCCGGGTCCCTGGTCGGGCGGGGGAACGCAGCCGATGTAAATGAAGTTCCCCGCATCGGGCAGGGCGGTCGGCGTGTAGCGGTCAAAGATGATCAGGTCGTGCTTGTCGCGGTCGGCTTGCTTCATCTCCTCGTAACTGGCCGGCTGCACGACGTTCGGCGACTGCAGGTGCATGATCTGGATCGCCCGTTCCAGGAAGTAGTTCCCGTCGGTCACCAGCAGCACGTCGAGTTCCTTGGGCGGCGGGACAATCACCTGGGCCGCGTCGTCGGCGGCGAGGACGTCGCCTTCCTTGTGGAGCTGCTCGACCTTGATCACCGCGGCAGTCGTCAGGTCGAGGTTGAACGTGACGCTGTCGCTCTGGCGACGGCCGTTCTGCGATTCCCACTTGTCGCGCTCGTCCTTGCTCCAGCGGTCGGGCAGCAGGAAGGCCGTCTGCCGGGTGGCCCCGGCCACCTCGACCAGCTTGTCATCGACGCTGAGCTGCACCGGCACCTCGACCGGTTGCGTGCCGAAGTTCTGCAGGCGGGCGAAGACCTGCACCTGCGTCGGCCGCTCGTAGTTGCGCTTGGCCGAGAGGACGACGATCGCCACGTTGCCGGCGGTGTCGGTGCCGACCCGTTCGAAGTGGAGCTGGCCCTTCAGCCCAACGTCGCCCGCATCGAGCGCGCGGCCGTCGGAGAACAGGTACACGTCGGGGCGCGGAGCACTGGTCCGCAACTGGTCGGGGTTGTACGCCATCGACGCGTCGGCCAGCGTGTAGGCGAGGCCGAGCTTCGTGGCGCGGTCGGTCGGCTGGATGGAGTTGATCGCGTTC
>DASXMX010000298.1:0-16927 GCA_036495445.1 Tepidisphaeraceae bacterium | reverse complement strand
CGCCGTACGGAATTTGAGAGGGGGACAGGGAAACGTGACGCACGGCCTGATGCCCATTTGCCACCAAGCCCCAAAGGGCGGATACAGCGGAAGGCATCGGCCTACCCATCGGCGCGCCTCGTCTCTACTCGGCACATTGCGAGACATGTGGGGCGGGGCGGGACGGGTCCGTTTGACGCGGCTAATGATGATGGTGACGCGCGGCGGGATGGGCGATCAGTCGAGCGCGACGACGCGTTCGATCAGGCGACCGGTCGTGAGTTGGGTGACCTGGCCTGCGGGGCTCCGGTAAGAGACGGTGGTGCCGTTGGTGAAGAGGAGGCCATTGGGGCAGAGGTCGAAGGCGAGGACGGCGGTGGCGATCGTCTCCTCGGCGCCGCGATCATCACGGCGGACCAGGGCCCACGAGGAGGGGACGAGGGAGGAGCCGCCGAGCTTGCGCGAACGGTTCAGGGCCTTCTCGGTGTCGATCATCGTGCCCCAGAGCATCAGGTACCGCGCGTCGGGCCCTTCCTTGGGCGGGCCGCCGGCGGTGAGCAGGGGCTTGCGGGCGAACATCATCGAGAAGAAGTTCAGGAATTGGACCGTGGCGCGGGCGACGCGGTAGGGGAACAGCAGCACGTCGGCGGCGACTTTCAACGGGGAGATCGGCTCGTGCGGTTGGTAAGGGCGGCGGATGCAGAAGAGCGAGCCATCGGGCGCGAGCCGCGGGGTCAGGTAGTCGAAGCGGTCGTCCTCGACGAGGGTGGTGAGTTCGCCCCGTTCGAGATCGAGTTGCTGGACGGCATAGGGGCCGAGGCCGCGCGGCACGCCGTGGCTGTCGCGGCCGATGCCGGCGGATTGGAAGACCAGCATCCGGCCGTCGGCCGACCAGGCGGGGGCTTCATCGCGCGAGTCGCCTTCGGTCAGCTCCCGCAGGCCTTTGCCTTCGGCGGCGATCGTCGCGATGTTGGCGGAGCCGTCGGTCTGCAGCAGCGAGAGGGCGAGGGTGCCGTCGCGCGGGTTTCGGGACAGGTCGCGGGCACGGAACTGGTTGCGGTGGAAGAGGCGTCGCTCGTGGCTGTCGACGACGTCGAAGCTGAACAGGCCGCCGACGTGGTCGGTGTCGAGCGCGTAGAGCAGTTCGTTGGGCATCGCGCCCCGGGCGACGCCGGTGTACTGCACCCGGCGGACCTCGGGCGGCGGCTGGCCGCTGCCGCGCAGGCCGAGCATCCGCGGCGCGCCGAATTGCCAGCCCAGGCCCTCCGACTTCCAGTCGTTGCGCTGGCGGTCGCGTGCGACGCGATCGAGCATGCTTTGGACGAAAGGGCTGTCGATCAGCCGCGGGGCGGCGCCGTCCCGCTTGAGGTAGAGCTTGCCTTCGGCCAGATACGCGAATGCGGGGTCGGATGCCATGCGAGTGGATTGCCCGTAAACACTTTAGATGCGAAGCGACGGCGGCCCAAATGCGCGTCGCACTGTATGGGGGAGGATATCGGCTGGCACGCACCCGGAAAAGAGGAGTAGGGCACACGCCGTGTGCCCCAACAAGACACATCAGTCCTCCCACGCGCCGAGCAGTCGTCGGACGAAGACGAGTTGGCCGAGGTGATAGGCGTTGTGGTCGGCGACGAGCAGGGCTTCGCGCAGGAGCGTTTGGCCTTGGCCGCCGGGGATGGGGGCGAGGAGGTCTTGCCTGGGATCGGCAACGAGGCCCTGCATCGCCCTGGCATCGGCATGGAACTGCCGAATCGAGCGATTCCAGTCCTCGGCGTGCGGCGGGGCGTCGCCGGCGGGCCAGTATTCGTCGGGCCACTTGGGCGATTTGTGCTTGGGGTTGCGGGTGAACTCGAGGATGTCCCACTGGGCGATCCGCATGTGTTCCAGCAGCCGCCAGGGCGTGTGGGGCTGGCCCGGCGGCTTGCCGCCGTGGAGCGCGGGCGGGAGGTCGGCTACGGCCTCATCGAACGTCAGGTGGGCGTTGCCTCCTTTGAGAAGGTCAAGGACGTGGTTGCGGATTGCCTGTAATGCATCGCTCATGAGTGCCTCGCAACGCAATGTTAGCGAGCGGATGGGAAAGCGAATGCTGGAAATCCGGAGACGGCGCGCGGAGGACCCGGGGCGGCGCGGCGATAACGATCCTCGCAGGTGGAGGGTTGTTCGCGCCGCTTTGCCCCGGCTTGGGAGGCTACCTGGGGCTTTGGATCACGAGGTCGGCAACCATGGGGCGATGGGGCGTTCCGCAATCGGGTCCGGTTTGGAATCCGGTGCAGGTGATGCCTTGGCTGGTGAGCAGATGATCGATCCGCATTTCGGAGAGCCACGAGAGGTGCGTGTAACCGAAGCCGAACCCGGCAGTGGGGAAGGCGTCCGGATACTTCCACCAGAACTGGCGGTAGATCGCGCTGTCGGCGGGAGTGTTGAAATCGCCGGCGATGATGAGGGGGCCGGTCTGGGTTGCGAGCCAGTCGCTGATGTGCTGCGACTCGCGCCAGCGGCGGGTGCTGTTGGCTTCGAGCCGCATGGCGGCCTTGATGCGATTCCGCGCCAGGGTGCGCAGAGCCGGGTGCGGGGAGGCAAGGTGCAGGCCGACGACGTGCAGGGGGCCGGAGGCGGTCTCAAGGTCGAAGCAGACGGCTGAGCCGGTGCGGTGGGAGACGTCGCCGTCGTCGGGGCCGGGGATGCGTTCGAGGTGAAGATCGTGAACCTTCTTCAGCGGGAATCGCGTGGCGATGAAGATCTCGCCGAGCTGATAGTGCCGCCAGCCGGGGCCGGAGAAGGCGGGGCCGGCGTCCCGCGGCGAATAGTCCTGCAGCAGCACGACCTGTGGCTGCATCTGGCGGATGTAGGCATCCAGCGCGGGCGGGTTCAGCTCGGCGCGGTGGACGTTGCAGACCAGCACGCGAAGCTTCTCACCGGTCATCTCGCCCGTCGTTGCCTGTACCAGCCGTCGCCAGGGGATCGCCAGTCCCATGAGCGGCCCCAGCGCGAAGATCCCTGCGAAGCACGTCAGCCAGATCCATTTCTTGTCCCGGCGATGCAGCGTCAGCGGCAGCAGGACGAACAGCGGGAGGAGCCATGGCCATCGCGGGGCGTACAGGAGAATCGTCGCCGGCCACCAATGATCGCCCGCGTAGCGGATGACGAGAAAGAACGCGAGCACGCCGACCGCGTACGCGAGGCAGAACGACGGGACGAGCGGGTTGCGCCGGCGGCGGGTCGCGCCGCGGGACGCGGGGGCCGCCGCCTCCGGCGGCGAAGCGAGATCAGGCATCCGTGCCAGGTGCATGATGTACTAACGAACGAGGGTGGCCGTTCGTTCGGACCCGACGCTGACCAATTGGATCGGCGCCCCGGCCAACTGCTCCAATCGCCTCACGTACTGCTTGGCTTCCTGCGGCAGGTCGTCGAACCGCCGGCACGGGGAGATGTCCTGCTTCCAGCCGGGCAGGGTCTCGTAGATTGGCTCGACCTCGGCCAGCGTGTCCATATCGGCGCGGAAGTAATCGAGCCGCTGGCCGCGGACCATGTAGCCGGTGCAGATGCGAAGGTGATCGAGCCCGGTCAGCACGTCCAGCAGCATCAGCGCGATGCCGGTGATGCCGCAGAGGTCGACCGAGTAGCGGACGGCCATCGCGTCGAACCAGCCACAGCGTCGCGGCCGGCGGGTGGCGGTGCCGTATTCGTTGCCGCGTTCGCGGATGTAGGCGCCGATGTTGTTGTCCTGCTCGGTCGGGAACGGCCCGCCGCCCACGCGGGTGGTGTAGGCCTTCATGATCCCGATGAAGTTCTGCACGGTCTGCGGCGGCGCGCCGGCGCCGGTGTACAGGCCCAGGGCCGAGCAGTTCGAGCTGGTGACGTACGGATACGTCCCGTGATCAACGTCGAGCAGCACCGCGTGGGCGCCTTCGAAAACGATCCGCTTCCCGGCCCGGTTCGCGTCGATGAGGATCTTGCCGACGTCGTCCACGAACGGCGCCATCCGCCGGCCATAATCCCGGTACGTCTCGAAGACTTCCTTCCAATCGAGCGGCGGCGCATCGTACAGCACCTTCAGCACCTTATTCCGCTCGGTGACAACCTGCTCGACCTTGGCGCGAAGCTTTTCTTCGTGCTGGAGGTCCGCCACGCGAAGAGCGGTCGCCCGCTGCATTTTGTCGGCGTAGGTGGGGCCGATGCCCCGGCGGGTGGTGCCGATCCCGCCCCCCTCGGCCTTGCTCTCGCGGGCCGCGTCCTCGTGCATGTGGTAGGGCATCACGAGGTGGGCCTTGTAACTGATCTTCAGGTTTTGCGGGGAGATCGGGATGCCCCGGCCGATAAACTCGTCGATTTCGCGGAAGAGCGTGGCCGGGTCGAGCACGACGCCGTTGCCGATCAGGTTGAGCACGCCCGGCCGGAAGATGCCGACCGGCAGCAGGTGGGTGGCGTACTTCTCGTTGCCGATCTTGACCGTATGCCCCGCGTTCGCACCCCCGCAGTAGCGGACGACCACGTCCGCGTGCTCGGTGAGCAGGTCAACGATCTTGCCCTTTCCCTCGTCGCCCCATTGCAGACCGACGACGCAGGTATTGCCTTGCAGAAACGAGGTCACGCGATAATGCCTTTGTGAAGAACCAAGTTGGACAGTAAGAGTCGCCGCAACACGTGTCAAGAACGCCGGCCGCCAGGCTGGAATGAGGGTGTGGCCATTGATTGTGGCCCGGCGTTAAGATGTCGGCGGCTCCGCCTTAAGTGGCAGGGAGGCCGGCATGGACCGCGAATCGATCAAGCGGAAGTTGAAGGAACAATTCGAGCAGTCTCTGGACAAGGCCCTGGACGCGGTGAAGACCTCAAGCGGGTGGTCGGTCTGAGCGCCAGCAAGGAGCGGCTGCGGCAACTCGTGGAGGGCTCGGCCAGGCAAGCCAGGGCCGCCCGGGACGGCGGGAAGCTGGCCCAGGCCTGGACGGCGTCGCAGGCCCAGACCGACGATGGCCAGACCCGCGTCGATGCCGGCATCGACGGGGTGATGGTTCCGATGGTCACCGCCCCGGAGAAGGATAAACGCCGCAAACAGCACGTTGCCCGCCGAAAGCAGCGGGAAACAGCGGGCGTGGGCAATGCCAAGCCGCTGCCGCCGCGGCGGGTGGGCACTGACGAGCGTTACAAGGAGATGAAGATCGGGACCTTCTATGACCAGGACAAAACGCGCCGTCACAGTTTCGTCAGCGAACAAGACGGCAAGGCCTTCGGCAAGCTCCTGGGGACCCACGCGGCTTTGATCCAACTGGAGGCCGCTGACTGCGCCTTGTCACTGACCGATGGGGCCAAGTGGATCTGGCGGGCGGTGATCACCTGGCTGGTTTGCCTCAGCGCGGTGCTGCTGGACTTCTATCACCTGGCCCAGCACGTGCACGAGGCGGCGCGGTGCTGCCTTGGCGAAACCGAGGCGGCCCGCGCCTGGGCCGCAGAACAATTGAGCCACGTCAAGGTCGGCGGGGCCTGCGGAAGCCGCGGAGCGGGTCGGGGGTCGTTTGCGCGCTCGTTTCGGCCCCCATACACGCGGCTCAGTTCCTCGGGGCCTCGTTCGGCGCGATCCTGGCGGCCGCACGACCGTTGTCGCCCGGCATCCGACGGCGACCGGCGGCCATCGCCGCCTGACGCCGAAGTTCAGTTCCGCCATGGGCTGTTAGGCGCATTTCTCATGGGATCCAAAGAGATGCGGCGGGCCGGGGACCTCGACGCGCGGCTCCCGGCAACAAGCGAGCCCCCGAATTTCTTGCTGGCCTTCTCCTTCTCCGATTGATAAAACAACGTCAAGCAAAAACATGCCAACTGCATTGCGACGGCACCGGCTGCGCGATCCGCCCCCCATGGCGGAGGACATGCGGGACATGCTGCCCTGCCCGCCGGTGTGCCGTCGCCCTCATCGGGAGGATGCCATGACCGCCACCATTCAGGATCGTTGGGTTGCCCCCAGCGCCGAGGCGCTGGCGGCGGTGCCCAATCATTCCCGCCAGCCGCGGGACCCGACGCACGAATTGTTCGGCAATCCGCCCAAGTTCATCGGGCAGATCCTCTCGGCCGACTCGACGCTTAAGCAGGGCAAGGACGGGTGGTCGGCCCCGGCCCGGTTCGCGTTCGTCGCGTCGATCGCGCTGGCCGTGCTCTTCCTCATCTACCTGGCCGCGCGTCAGGTCGGGCCGGGAACCAACATCACGGTGTGGCTCATCGGCGGCATGTTCGGCCTGCTGATCGTCTTCGTCGCCATCGGCAAGACCGGGTTCACGGCACAGTCCAATTACGTCGGGTCGGAGCGACTGTATTCCGTCTCGGTCGCGGGCAATCGACAAAATCCGCTGAAGGAGCAGTCGCTCCAGTTCGCCGACGCGACCGAACTGCACGTCGCCCAGACGCGCCACTACAAAAACGGCGCTTACCAGGGCACCGAATGCTCCTATGCCTGGAACAACGCCGACCGAAAGACGCTCTTCGCCTTCAGGGGTTGGCACCACGGCGGCGACAAACTCCCCGAGCCCGGCCACCCGTACCACTTCGCGCTGGCCGGGGAGATCGCCTGGAGCGTCTATTACCTGCCGGTCGTCGAGCGGCAACTGCGGCAGGAAGGCGCCGTGATCTTCCCCATCGACAGCCGCCGGTCCGTCCGCGTTGCCCCGGGGTTCATGGAGTTCCACTTCGGCGACGAACCGCAGCGCATCAACATCGAGGACATCGCCAGGTTCTCGCTCCACGGGGGCGAGTTCTCGTTCAAGCACAAGGATGCCCGCTGGTACAACCGCGAGGGGAAATACAAGTTCCCCTACGCCAGCATGGCCAACGCGAAGGTCTTCCTGCTGGCTTGTGACAGATTGCTTGGGTGCCAATTCAGCTAACTCGCTTAAGGAGAACCGCCCATGAACAACGGTGCGTACATGTCCCAGGACCCGGCCGTGCTCGGCTCCAAGGTGGAGGAAGTCGTCCGTGCCGATCTGGGCCTTAATTCTGCCGTCCCATTCGAGGTGATTTCTGGCAACGGAAAGACGCTGGACGCCGGAACCATGGTGGCCGATCTGGCCACCCACGTGTTCGGCGGGAAGGAGGCGGTGTTGATGACCGTCTGCTTCGACGTGCAACAGCCCCGGCCGGTTTGCGTGCAAGTCGGGCTGAATCGGCAGGGCGTCGGGTCGCACATCGGCTCGGTCCTCTACTCGACGAAGATCGCCAAACCCGTCTCGGGCGAAGTCTCGCTGGAAGAACCGAAGATGTTCGGCGCTTCGAAGTTCGTCGGCGACTCGGCCGTCGCGGACAAGCTGAACGCCAACAAGGACCTGCTCAAGCGGGCCGGCAAGTTCGCCCGCACCGAGTGCCCCAACTTCAAGCTCAAAGCCCCCCGACTTTTCCAAGTCAAGCCCGACAACGGCGGGACCTTGATCACCGCCACCTCGCTCGCCCGTTCTTACGCCTTGGGGCTGAAGGTCTCGCTCGACGTGCAGGAATTCATCGACCTGGCCGGGATGATCGAGGCGTCGCTGTAATCGCGCCGAAATGGAAGGGACAACGGACAAAGGACCAAGAACGTCCCCGGCCTCCCTCACGCAGCGTCCCACTCCAGCAGCGCATCGAGCACCGCCGACGCGTCGCGGTCGTCCGGCGGGCCGATGATCCCGCTGAACCTCGCGCCGATCCGGTACCCCTCCTCCGCGCCGTGGCAGTTCTTCACCGTGTAGATCAGCAACACCGGCTGTCGCAGCCGGGCCTTGATCATGAACTGCGTTTCCGCCGGCAGCGGCTCGGGGACCAGCAGGGCCACGCCCTGCCGCGAGCAGTCGGCGAGCCGCGCCGGTCGCGCTCTGCCCCGGCTTGCGACGGATCACACAATCGACCGCACCACGCCTCCGTCCACGCGGAGCGCGGCGCCGTTGGTGGCCGATGCGGCGGGGCTGCAGACGTAGGCCACCATGTTGGCTACTTCCTCCGGCGTCGCGAACCGCTTGAGCAGCGACGACGGCCGGGCGGTGCGGAAGAACTCGGCTTCGACGCTCGCGGCGTCGGTCTTCTGCCCCTTCGCTAGGTCCTCGATGAACTGCTCCACGCCCTCGGAACGCGTCGGGCCGGGGAGCACCGAGTTGACGGTCACATTTGTCCCGGCGGTCGTCTCCGCCAGGCCGCGGGCGAGGGCAATCTGCGCGGTTTTCGTCACGCCGTAGTGGACCATCTCCACCGGGATGTTCAGGCCCGACTCGCTGGAGATGAAGACGATCCGGCCCCAGTTCCGCTGCATCATCTGCGGCAGATAGAACCGGCTCAGCCGAACCCCGCTCATGACGTTCACTTCGAAGAACCGCAGCCAATCCTGATCGCTGATCTCTGGAAACGGCTTGGGCTCGAAGATGCCCAGGTTGTTCACCAGGATGTCCACACTCGGCAGCTCCCGCGTCAGCGCACCGACGCCCCCGGCCGTCCCCAGGTCCGCCGCGATGCCCCGGACTTGAGCGCCGTTCTTCTTCGCACGAATTCGCCCGATCGCCTCGTCCACGCGCTCTCGCGAACGCCCGTTCACCACGACCGATGCCCCTTCTCGGGCGAGCAGCGCCGCGATGGCGTACCCGATGCCCGCCGTCGATCCGGTGACCAGTGCCGTCTTGTTGGTCAGTTGGAGGTCCATGGTTGCTTACTTTCCCTTCGCGTTGGGTCGGCACCGTCGCCGACCATCATGCGAGTGAGCAATGTTAGGCCCTCACGGTCCAACTCTGCTGACAACGAGAACCGCGGATCAAGCGATCGGCTGCCTCCGGGCGACCGCTGAAGCGGTCCGACCGGCGGACCAGCGCCCGCGCACTCGCGCGTGGTCAGCAACGTCACAAGCCGGGGCAGAGCGGCGCGAGTGAGTGGGCGTGTTCGAACGACGCCGTTCGCCGCGTCGCCCCGGGTCCGGATGTGCGCCGTTTCAGCGGATGACGATCGCAGATCACGACCCGGGGCGGCGCCGGGACGCGGGGCTCCGATGGCGCGGCCCCGCGCGCGCTCTGCCCCGGCTTGTGCGGGAGTTGAACAAGCGAGGCGCTTGCGTCAGGCGACACCCGCCTCTGCTTGCTCTCCTCCTTCGGATGCTCCTTGAAAAACCGCACGATCAGCCCCCGGCGGCTCGGCAGGGAACTGGTGCCCGCCGGGGGAGATCAGGGAGACGAAGGGCGTGCCCTTGTCGGACGGGTAGATCGTGCCGACCAGCGGGCCCGAGGAGGCCCAGGGCTTGCCCTCGGCGGCGCAGCCGTCGAGGGCGCGGACGGCGTTCATCATCCGCTGCTGAATCGCGAACTTCACCAGCGTGTCGCCGGTGCCGGCGACGTGGAGGGCGGGCTTGGGCTTCAGGTCCTGCGGCCGCCGATAGGCGGCGGCGCTGGGGGCGACGGCAGCGAAGACGTCGCCGCGTTCGGCCCAGAGCAGGTACGTGAACGCGCCGCCGTTAGAATGGCCCGTGCAGCACTATATGGCAGGTGATGCGCGACGCCCACATCGATGCAGAATTGCCGGTGCGCCAGAGTGGCGTCCACCGAGTTCTGCCAGTAGTCGGCGAAGGCGTCGCGCTTGTGGCGGAAGTCGATCCACGCGTGCGGGTATTGATGAACGAACAAGGGCGGGCATTGCATGAACGTCCGCCCGGCGTAGGTCACCACTGGCGCACGCTGCCAGGCACGCCAGCACTCGGGCGGGAGTGGATGCGACGTCGACCCTAAGCCGAGCAGGTACAGGATCGGCAGTTCGCTGAACCGGTCCCACCAAGCCTTGAGGAACCCGCCCTCCGGCTTCCAACCCATCGACAGCGTGCGGCCGCCGGCCAGCATCCAGGGCCAGTCCACCCGGTCGTCAACGTCTTGTGCAATCGCCGCGGCTTCGGTCCCGCGAAAGTGCCGCCGTGCCGTCATCACGCCGGCCATCAGCAACGCCGTGTCGATCGCGGAAACCTCGCAGTTCCAACGTCGCTCCCCGGTTGCCCTGTCCACGAAGCAGCGCACAGCGCACCCATCAGCGTCGTTGCGATCGTCCAAGTCCGCATTGAGCCGCGCATTCTATGGCCTCCGATGGGATTACTGCAAGCGTTGCATTACGTCAGGTTCATCTTCGTCCGTAACTGAGGGAATTCTCTGGGCGGTCGCACCTTTCGAAAACTTTAATTTGCGAACCGTCTGCATGCCGAGTTATAGTCCGTACGGTCCATCTCTAACGTGCTTCATTTCGACAATGGCTCGGGTTTTCTGTTCCGGGCCAGGGGCTTTTTGGGCGTGGGCAACCACGCGCGGGCATCTCGCATGGTGCGGAAAATCATCGTCGTCGGCGGCGGCAGCGCGGGCTTCATGGCCGCGGCGGCCCTCAAATTCAAAATCCCTCAGGTCCAGGTGGTCGTCATTCGATCGCCGGAGATCGGGATCATCGGGGTCGGGGAGGGCTCCGGCATCCCGTTCACCCAATACCTCCACGAATTCCTCGGCCTGCCGGTCGATCAGTTCGTCCGTAAGGTCAAGCCGAGCTGGAAGCTCGGGACGCACTTCTTTTGGGGGTCGCGGAAGCGGTTTTTCTTCCCCTTCGGCCCGACGCTCGACATGCAATTGGATGGGCTGACCAAGCCCAACGGGTATTACTGCGCCGATGACCTGGAGAACGCCAGTCTTCCGTCGGCCATGATGGGGCTGGACCGCATGTTCGAACGCGGTTCCAACGGGGAGCCGCTGGTCCGCGGGAACTTTGCTTACCACATCGAGAACGAGACCTTCGCCGCGTTCCTGGAAGAGCTTGCGATCAGCAGAGGGGTGCGGATCGTCAGCGACACGATCCGCAACGTGCGCCAGGACGAGCACGGCATCACCGGGCTCGATCTGAACTCCGGCGCAACGGAAACGGCCGATCTCTACGTGGACTGCTCCGGCTTCAAGTCGCTGCTGCTGGGCAAGGCGATGGGTGAGCCGTTCATCAGCTACGCCAGCACGCTGTTTTGCGACCGGGCCGTGGTAGGCGGGTGGGCCCGCACGACGGAAGTCATCCACCCGTATACCACCGCCGAGACGATGGACGGCGGCTGGGCGTGGCAGATCGAACACCCCAACCGGGTCAATCGCGGCTACGTGTACAGCTCCGCGTTCATCTCCGATGAAGACGCCGAGCGGGAATTCCGCACGAAGAACCCGAAGGTCGGCCCCGCGCGGATGGTGAAATTCGTTTCCGGGCGATACGAGCGGAGCTGGGTGAAAAACGTGGTCGCGATCGGCAATGCCGGCGGGTTCGTCGAGCCGCTGGAGGCGACGGCGCTGGCGATCCACGCCACCCGCGCCGCGCTGCTGACCGAACTGCTGCAAACCAGCGACCTGGAGCCGTGTGCGGCCTGCTCGGACATGTACAACGATCTCACCGGCCGCGTCTGGGACTGCACGCGGCAGTTCCTCGCGACGCACTACCGGTTCAACACCCGGCTCGACACGCCGTTCTGGCGGCACTGCCGGGAGCACACCGACATGGCCGGCGTCGAGCCCGTCGTCGAGTGGTACCAGCAGATGGGGCCGACCTCATACGGGGCGCCGGCGATCATCGACCGCCTCGACATCTTCGGCATGGACGGCTACCTGACCACGCTGCTCGGCCAGTGCGTCCCGCACCATTCGAAGTTCGTCCCCGCCACAGCGGAACGCGAGCGCTGGAACGCCATCCGGCAAAACTACGTCGCCCGCGCCCGCCGCGCCATGACCGTGGCCGAGTCGCTGGATTGGTTCATGCACCCGGAGAAGCACGAAACCAAGCCGCTGGAGATCTCGTCGGTGGTGGTGATGCGATAGACCGCGATTCGCCTGCGAGACGACGCTGCATCGTCTTGCCTGCGCCGAGACCGTCATCCTGAGCGCAGCGAAGAACCTCTGATGCGAGAACCGCCGTCTCGCCAGAGGTTCTTTGCTGCGCACGGAGCGGCATGGACCGTGGCCGACGGTTCCGCTACATTTTCCGTCCCCATATGCGAAAGAACCGTCTTGTCGTTGCCGCGGCGTTCGCTGCCGCTGTGTTGTCGTCTGTGGTGCTCAGGCCCGTGTACGGGGCGGATGAGGACTTCGGGGTAGGGGAAGGGGGCGACATTCCGAAGCTCAAGCCGGCCTCGGATGCGGGGGAGCGGGCGCTGCTGAAGATGAAGCCGGCGCCGGGGTTGAAGGTGGATCTGTGGGCGGCCGAGCCGATGCTGGCCAATCCGGTCGCGCTCAGCTTCGACGAGCATGGCCGCTGCTACGTCGTGGAAACGTGGCGGTTTGAGCACGGCGTGATCGACTTGCGCCGCCATCTGGACTGGCTGGACGACGACCTGGCGAGCCGGACGGTTGAAGACCGCCTCAAGCTCGTGAAACGGAAGATGGGGCCGAACGCCCGCAAGTTTGCGCAGACGCCGGATGTGATCCGTGTGCTGGAGGACGTGGCCGGCACCGGCAAGGCGGACAAGAGCACCGTCTTCGGCGAGTTCAAGGACATGGCCGACGGCGTGGCCGCGGGCATCCTGGCCCACAAGGGGAACATCTACTTCACCGACATCCCCAACCTCTGGCTGCTGAAGGACACGACCGGCTCCGGTCCCGCGGACGTGAAAAAAGTGCTCAGCTACGGGTACGGCGTCCGCTTCAACTTCCTGGGCCACGACCTGCACGGCCCGCGATTCGGGCCGGATGGGAAGATCTACTTCTCGATCGGCGACCGCGGCGCCAACATCGAACAATCCGTCGACGGCCGCCACGTCGAGAACACCGAATCGGGCTCGATCTTCCGCTGCAACCCGGACGGCTCGGGCCTGGAGATCTACGCGACCGGCCTGCGCAACCCGCAGAGCCTCGCGTTCGACGACTACGGCAACCTCTTCACCGGCGACAACAACCCCGACTACGGCGACCCGGCGCGGTGGGTCTACATCGTCGAGGGCGGCGACAGCGGGTGGCGCGTCGGATACCAGTGGGACCACAACCCCGTCGGCGGTGGGCCGTGGATGTGGGAAAAGCTCTGGATCACCCAGGACAAGTCCAACGCGATGTACCTGATCCCGCCCGTGGCGGATAAGGGCGCCGGGCCGAGCGGCGTCGCCTACTACCCGGGCACCGGCCTCTCGCACGCGTACGACCATCACTTCTTCGAATGCGATTTCCGCGGCGGGTTCACCGGGTCCGGGGTCCACACGTTCACCATGGAGCCCGACGGCGCCGGCTTCAAGATCGCGAACGAAAAGGAATTCATCTGGGACACCCTCGCCACTGACATCGCCTTCGCCCCCAGCGGCGGGGCGTACATCACCGACTGGGTGCAAGGCTGGCATGTGAGCGGCGTGGGCCGCATCTACAAGATCACCGACCCGGTCGCGATGAAGGACCCGATTGTCGAGCAGGTGAAGAACCTGCTGGCCGAGGGGTTTGAGAAGCGGTCGCCGGAGGAACTCATCAAGCTCCTCGCCCACCGTGACCAGCGCATCCGGCAGGAGGCGCAGTTCGAATTGGCCGACCGGGGCGACCTGGTTGTCCCGCTGTTGACGCGAGCGGCCCAGAAGAACGATTCGCAGCTTGCGCGGATTCACGCGATCTGGGCGCTGGGGCAGATCGGCACCAAGTCGTCAACCGCCCTTGATCCGATCGTCCCGCTGCTGGCCGATTCGGACGCCGAGGTCCGCGCCCAAGCGGCGCGGGCATTGGGGGATCACCACGATGCGAAGGCTTATGACGGTTTCCTCAAGTTGCTGAACGACTCGAAACTTCGCGACCGCTATTTCGCGGCGATGGGGCTGGCGAAGCTCGGCCGCAAGGCGGCGCTGCCCGCGATCCTGAACATGCTCCGCGAGAACGCGGACAAGGACGTCTACGTCCGCCACGCGGGCGTGACGGCGCTGGTGGCGCTGGATGATTGGGCGACGATTCAATCGGCGGCGAAGGACGAGTCGCGGTCGGTCCGCCTGGCCGCGCTGCTGGCGATGCGCCGGATGGCGCGTCCGGAGATCGCCGCGTTCCTGCACGACCGCGACCCGCAGCTCGTGCTCGAGGCGGCCCGCGCGATCAACGACCTGCCGATCACCGCCGCGCTGCCGCAGCTCGCGTCGCTGATCGATGACGTGAAGCTCGCCGACTTCGTCATGATCCGCGTGGTGAACGCGAACTTCCGGCTTGGCACGCCCCAGGGTGCGGCGGCGCTGGCGAAGTTTGCGGGCAACCCCGCGGCGCCCGAGCGGTGGCGCGTCGAGGCATTGAAGGACCTCGAATCCTGGGCGATTCCCGGCGCGCGCGACCGGGTGACGAACCTCGTGCGGCCGCTGGCGGATCGCGATCCGAAGGTGGCCCGCGACGCCGCCGGCCCGGCGGTGGCGGCGATCCTCAACGGCGCGCCGGACAAGGTCCGCGTCGCGGCACTCGCGCTCGTTCAGAAGCTGGGCGTGAACGACCCCGGCGTGCTGATGCGCTTGCTCGCGGACAACAAGCTGTCGACCGACGTGCGCATCGGCGCGCTAAAGGCGATGGCGGCGGGCCAGAATGACCCCAAGCTCCCCGAGGCGATCGCCCTGGCCATGAAGAGCCCCCTCGACCGCCTTCGCGCGGCCGGCATCGGGGCGATGGCCAAGCTCCCCGACGCGGCATCGCGGATCGAGCCGCTGCTGAACAAGGGGACGATCCGCGAGCAGCAGGCGGCCTACGCCGCGTTGGGCGACGCGCCCGGCAAGGCCGCCGACGACGCGCTGGCCAAGGCGCTCGACCAACTGCTCGCGAAACAGATCAAGCCCGAGCTGCAGCTCGACGTGCTCGACGCCGCCGCCAAGCGGCCGGCGCCCGAGATCCAGCAGCGCATCCAGAAGGTCGAGGACCATTGGGATGTCGCGGCCGACCCGCTGTCGCCGTTCCGCATCGCGCTGCAGGGCGGCGACGCCGAGGCGGGCGACAAGATCTTCCACGAGCGGTCCGACGCCTCCTGCCTCCGCTGCCACACGATCCACGGCACCGGTGGCATCGTCGGCCCCGTCCTCGACGGCATCGGCGCCAAGCAGAACCGCGAGTATCTGCTTGAATCGATCGTCTACCCCAACGCCAAGATCGCCCCCGGCTTCGAGAGCGTGATCCTCCGCCTCAAGGACGGCAAGGCCGTCACCGGCATCGTGAAGAAGGAAACGGATTCACAACTCGAACTGATTGATGCGGACGGGAAGCAGATCGAGGTCAACAAGTCCGAGATCCAGTCCCGCGAGCGCGGCCAGTCGGCGATGCCGGAGGGGTTCGGCAGGATCCTCTCGAAACGCGACCTGCGGGATTTGGTGGAGTACCTGGCGAGTTTGAAGAAGTGAAGGGTGGCTTTGGTCGGACCGGCCGTTTACCCCCTCTCCCTCCGGGAGGGGGAGCAATTCAGCATTTCGACGAGGCAAGCCAATGATTCATTGCACCTTCGTGCAAACGTTCGATTGACTTGTCATTGAGGGGATGGTCGGGTGGCAGGGGAGGCGAGGCGGTTCGGATCGACGCCTGCCTGAGAGCGAAGCTGCCAGAGCGATTGCGTCGCCTGGCGCTCGGCAACGAGTTCGCGCACCGCCTGAGGGGTCAGTCGGCTCTGGGCACGGACTTGCGCTAAATCGCCCGTCGCCTGTGGCCGCGGCAGGTTCGCGTGGTTGACGACCGGGTCGGGGCGGTTCAGGTAGGCGTCGCGGATCTTCGTGAACTGCGAGAAGCCGAGATAATCGCCCAGCGGAACCCGCGGCTGCGGGGTTGGCGCGAATGACCCCGGCAGATTCATTGCTTCGATCGATGGCGCGACGGCACCCGGCACTTGCGGCGCGCCGGGCACGGCACCGGGCGGCGCGAGGGCTGCCTCGCCTTGGGGCGCCGGATCCGATGGCGGGACCGCCGCCTCCGGGGCATCAGTCATCGGGACAGGATTGATCGGGCGAACCCGCGCCTGGGGCAACGGCGCCGGTGCCTGCAGGCCCGGCGTTCCGTGGAGGGTTTGTTGGGACTGAACGATGCCGCCCGGCGTCGCGGTCTGCGCTTCGCCGAGCCTCCGCTGGCCCAGCGAGAACACGCCCGCCAGGATCACCACGATCAGCGCAAGCGCAACGAGCCCGGCGAGGGCCGCCTCAAGCGACACGCGGAACGATCGTCGCGCCTGCGGAGTTTGATGAGAATTCGGTGAGGACATCGCCGCCTAATAACTTACCCTGTGATTGCTTGCATGTCACCAAAATCCGCCAACGGCTATTCGGTGGTATCGGATTCGCGTAGGGGTCTCCCCGAGTTCTTAAAACGCCTAAGAAGGGAGAGCCCATGCGGTTGCAAATGAAGCGTCTTCTGGCCGGTTCGATGGTCGTTGCCGGGGCAACGCTGTTTGGCTGCTCGAGCCATTCCGAGGGGCCATACTACGGCTCGGAGCCGGTTCAGTCCGGATACGCCGAGTATCCATCGGACTATGCGGTCGTTGAGGATCCTTATTATGGCCAAGGCGCTTACTCGGGCGATTACTGGGTCTGGCACGACCATGAGGGGCACGAGCATCGCGAGGCGCGGGCGGCTCACGAGCAGCGGGCGCGGGCTTATGAACAGCATCGCAATGAAGAGTTCAATCAGGGCAACCGCGCCGAGATCCACAACGAGGGCAACCGAGGTGCGGAGAATCGCGGTGCCGAGAGCGGCGCACATGGTTATCGCGGCGCCGAAGGCCAGTCGGCCGGCCACGCCGAAGCCGGCCGCGGCGGCCCATCCGCCCATCCGGGCGCCGAAGGTCATGATGGCGGCGCGGGTGGCGGCGAGGCGCACGGCGGTGACAACGCCGCCGGTCACGGCGACGGGGACGGCGCCCATCGATGATCACGGGACGAACTGCGCTCGATAAAGTGCATTACGAAGAATACAACTTAAATCTTTGTAATGCGGTTGCTTGGGTTTGAGGGGAGCGCTAAGAATTGGAACGCTTGGGCCGGCTTGGGTGAGCCGCCCGGGCA
>DASXMX010000297.1:0-25186 GCA_036495445.1 Tepidisphaeraceae bacterium | reverse complement strand
GCGCAAATCAGACAGCGCGCCCGGCGCGAAACCGCAAGCGGCGATCCGAAGGTGTTCTCAACAGGATCTACCGCGGTCGCACAAGCAACTCTTCAACGATCGCACGCTCAGGCAGGTTGATTGCGAGCATTACGCAGGCGGTGACGTCCTCAGGCTGAAGCATTTTCGATCGGGCTTCCTGGGAGGGTGGCACCGGTCGCTTGTCGAGGATGGGGGTGTTGATGTCGCCGGGCAGGACGGCGGTGCAGCGGATGCCGTGGGCGCGTTCTTCGCAGTTGATCGACTGGCAGAGCCCGCGGAGGCCGAACTTGCTGGCGACGTAAGCCGCCCCGGCCTTGGCGCTGGCCTGCAGGCCGGCGTCGGAGACGATCGCGACGATCGTCCCGCTGCCCGCGGTGCGCATGCCGGGCAGCAGCGCGTGGACGCAGTTGAAGACGCCGTTCAGGTTGGCGTCGATCAGGCCGCGGTAATCCTCGACGCTCAGCACGTCCCACCCGCGCCGCGGGATGTTCCCGCCCGCCGCCGCGACGAGCACGCGCGGCGTGCCGAACTTCTGCTCGATCACCCTGCACGCGCTGGTGACCGACTGTGCGTCGCTCACGTCGCAGACCACTGCGCGCATCTGCGGGCCGCTGTCGCCCGCGAGGCGGATCGTCTCTTGCAATGCCGCCGCCCGCCGCCCGATCAGGCCGACGTTCCAGCCTTCCTTCACGAGTTGTAACGCGACTGCCTGTCCCACGCCGCTGCCGGCGCCCGTGACGACTGCTGTTCTCGACATGATCTCGCTCTTGGTTGAATGGCAGAGGATTAACCACAGAGACACAGAGAACACAGAGAGAAAGACAAAAGAGATTTAGCCACAGATGAACACAGATGCGTACAGATAGGAAAGAAAACGAATTCCAAGTTTCAGGTTTGAGATTTCAGATCTGCATTTCATCTGTGTGCATCTGTGCCCCATCTGTGGCTCAAAATGGCTTTGCTTTGTCTTTCTCTGTGTTCTTTGTGTCTCTGTGGTTCAATTAAATATATTCACGATACAACCGGCACATCCACCCACCGCCGCTCTTCCCCGGAAATCACTGCCGCGTCCATCACGGCCTGGGCTCGCGCGCCGTCCACGAATGATGGGCGGCAGGGGCGCTGATTGCGGATGGCGTCGATGAATTCGAAGTCCTGGTCGTAGCGGAACGTCGCCAGCGGGTCCCCGGCGTTGGGGTCGCGCGGGGAGCCGGGATAGACCAGGAAGGAAACCGGGACGGGGACGGTTTTCAGGTCGGCGTCGCCCCGTTTGCCGATGCGCAGTTCGAGGGGGCGTTGGGTGCTGTAGACGATCGAGCCTTCGGACCCGTTGACTTCGCAGACGTCTTGGCCGCGGTGGCCTTCGCCGCGACCGGTGGCGAGCTTCGTGCTTTCGAGCACGCCGGTCACGTCGTGGTCGAAGTCGGCGAGGATCGCGACCCAGTCGTCCAGGTCGGAGGGGTTGCCGCTGCGGTCGTCGATGAACCGCCGGAGGTCCGCGACGAGGCGGCGGATCGGGCCGATCAGCAGGTGGCTGTAGTCGATCCGGTGCGAGAGCATGTCGCCCAGCTCGCCGGTGCCGGCCAGCTTCTTCACCTGCCGCCAACCCAGGTTCCGCGCGCCCCAGTCCTGGAACCGCTGGGCGCGGAAGTGGTAGGGCGTGCCGATCGCGCCGCTATGGACCAGGTGCTCCATGTACCGCATCGCGGGGACGAATCGATAAGTGAACGCGGTCATGTGCCGCACGTTGGCCTTGTCCGCGGCGCGGAGCATCTCCATGGCCTCAGGCAGATTCATCGCGATCGGCTTCTCGCACATCACGTGCTTGCCCGCCGCGATCGCGGCCAGCGCGATCGGCGCGTGCATGTAGTTGGGCGTGGCGATCAGCACGGCGGTCACGTCGTCCCGCCGCAGCACCTCGCGATAGTCCGTGCAGGTGGCCTTGATCCCGGTCGTCTGGGCGGCCTTGGCCACGACCTCCGGGTTGCTGTCACACAGCGCGACGACCTTCGTATCCGGACAGAGCGCGAACCCCGGCATATGATTGGCCAGCGCGATCTGCCCGCTCCCGATAATGGCGACTCCGATCATGGCGGGGTAGCGTAGCGTGGAGCGGCGCGGATCGGAAATCTGTAGGGGCGAACCTTGTGTTCGTCCTCCGGCGTAGGGGCGAATCTTGTATTCGCCCTCTTGCTGTCCGACGGTGGAAGAGGGTGAACACGAGGTTCACCCCTACAGGAGGGCGAACACAAGGTTCGCCCCTACGTTTGGATGTGTTTTGTGCGTGAAAGTCCCTCATCGCGGGAGGCAGAATCGTCCGATAATGTCGAAAGGTCGCGGAGCATCGAGACGTCCTAGGAGTCGTATGCAGATCGTCATCATCGGCGCCGGGGGGCACGGGAAAGTGGTGTTGGACATTCTGCGGGCAGCGGGCGAGGAGGAGCCGGTCGGGTTCGTCGATTCCTCGCCGAGCCGGGCGGGCGGGCGGATCGGTGGGTTGCCGATCTTCGGGCCAGCCAACGTGCTGCCCAAGCTTCGCCAGCAGGGCGTCCGCGGCGCGATTGTTGCGATCGGCGATTGCCGGGCTCGGGTGCAATACGCGGCGGTGCTCCGCGAGCAAGGGTTCGAACTGGTGAACGCGATTCACCCGACCTCCAGCGTTTCGCCCACGGCCGTACTTGGCTGGAACGTCGTCATCGCCGCCCAGGCGGCGGTCTGCACGGATGCCCGCATTGAAGACTCCGTCATCCTCAACACCGCCTGCGTCGTGGACCACGAGTCCGAGATCGGCGCTGGCGTTCACGTCTGCCCGGGCGCTCACTTGGCCGGTCGGGTGCGGGTCGGGGCGGGGGCGTGGATCGGGATCGGGGCGAACGTGATCCAGTGCCTTTCGATTGGCGAGCACGCGATGGTCGGGGCCGGGGCGGTGGTGATCCGGGACGTGCCGGCCCATTCGACGGTCGTCGGCGTGCCGGCGCGGGTCATCAAGTCGGCGGCGCCGCCGGACGAGGGGTTCGCCTCTCAAATTGCTGCCGCAGAGAGCAAGTAAGGCGTGTCACCGGCAGCGCGAAAATCCGGCTTCATCAAGGCTTTACCGGAAAGCGACGCGATCTTCGGACGGCGGGTTTTCAATTGCCGCCCGTGGGACATGAGATATAATTGAGTTGACTGCAGGGCAACACAACCAGGAGGCCCTCCCATGAGTCACGTGTACAACCCCGAGTCGGACATCATTGCGGAGATCGAACGTCTGGAACTGGAGGCCCGAACCATCCGTCGGCGGGTGGAACACGCCACCAACCAGGACGACAAGCGGGTCCTGAACCGCCAGCTTCAGGAACTCAAGGAGCAGATCGAGTACCTGAAGGGCCGGCTGCCATAACGAGCCGGCCGGGCGAGCAATTTGATGCAGGAAGACCCTCTGGCAGGGTCTTCTTTTTTATCGAGGAAGCCAGTGCCTCCGCCCCTGAATGATCGCGAACCTCCCGGTTCTTTGGAACGTTCACCTTACGAATTGATGAACGCGATTCTAAATCGCGATTTGGACAAAGCTGCCGACCTGATCCGCCGCGGCGCGGACGTGAACTTCGTGGACGCGTTCGGCGACAGCGCCATGCGGCTGGCAATCCGAATGGGTTTGGACCCATTCGCGGACCTGCTCGTGCAGGCGGGCGCGAACGTGGAAGAGCGGCGTCATTGGGAGTCGCTTCGTCCTCAGGCGGAGCTGAATTCCGCCGTGCGGAGGGAGGACCTGAACGCCGTCGTTCGATCGCTCGATTCAGGTTGCGATCCGAATGCGCCCGATGAATCCGGCGCATCACCCCTCTACTGGGCGGTTGCCGAGAATCACCCGGACATCCTGCGCCTGCTGCTGGCCCGGGGCGGCAATGCGAACGCCCGTTTCAAGAGGCGTACCGCTCTCATGCACGCGATTGAAGTGGAGGCACTGGACGCGACCGACCTTCGTCGCGATGACGACTTCCGCACGACCTTGCTTTCGATTCTTATCGAAAGCGGGGCCGATGTTCGCGCCACCAGTGAGGGATTCACTCCCGTGCAGTTCGCAAAGCTTTACGGTCACGCGCCTGCGGTCGCGCTTCTGCTTGCGCACGGTGCGGAGGGGTAGTCGGCCCCGGCCGTTGCTCGCTTTGCTCCGATCCCTAGAATCACTTGACGCAGCATGATTCTTCCGATCCTGAGCCTCGCCGTGCTGAGCTTCGTGATCTCTTGGCTTGGCACGCTGACGATGAAGCACCTGTCGCCGCGGATCGGGTTTGTGGATAAGCCCGGCGGGCGGAAAATTCACGCCAAACCCAAGCCGCTGGGGGGCGGGGTGGCGATCTTCTGGGCGTTCGCGCTGCCGATGCTGGCAGGGCTGGCGTTCGTCCATTGGGGGCACCCGCCCGCGTTTCTGCAGGGGCGGGTCGCACACCTGAACGACTACTGGTCTGGCATGCGGCTTCGCACGCCGCTGGCGGTCGGCATGCTGCTTGCCGCTGCGATCATGCACGTCATGGGGCTGATAGATGATCGCAAAGCGCTGGGGCCGTATTCGAAACTGATCGTGCAATTGGCGACGATCACCGCGCTGGTCCTGTGCCTGCCCGAATTGCGGATCCTCTCGGCGATCGGGCCGGTGGGGTCGGCGATCCTCACGATCCTCTGGATCGCGGCGATCACCAACGCGTTCAACTTCCTGGACAACATGGACGGCCTGTCGTCCGGCGTGGCCGCCGTCTGCACGGCGGCGTTCCTCGTCGCGACGCTCAGCATCCATCCGCCGCAACTGTTCGTCGCGGCGGCGCTGGCCCTGTTGCTGGGCGCGCTGCTCGGGTTCCTCTGTTTCAACTTCAACCCTGCCAGCATTTTCATGGGCGACAGCGGGAGCCTGGTCATCGGGCTGCTGCTGGGGATCCTTACAGTGCGGACGACATACCTGCAGCCGGGGCAGAACCTGGGGGCCGGGTGGTACGCGGTTTTCGCGCCGGTCATCGTGCTGGCGGTGCCGCTGTACGACCTGGTCGTCGTCAGCATGATCCGCCTGACGCGCGGGCACAGCCCGTTCAAAGGGGACACCAATCACTTCAGCCACCGGCTCGTCGCCCGCGGGATGTCCAAGCGCACGGCGGTCCTCTGCCTCTACCTGATCTCGGCTGCGACCGCAGTCGCCGCGATCATCCTGCCGCACGTGCCCAACACGTTCACGGCGATCCTCGTCTTCGTCCAGACGATCCTGATCCTCGGCGTCGTGATGCTGCTGGAGCAGCACCCGCTGCCGATCCCGCGGGAGAACGAGAGCGGGGTCGAAGCGTCGCCGCCGGTTTTGAAGTAGCCTTTCGAGTGACGGAAAGAAGTTGAACCACAGAGGACACGGAGGACACAGAGAAAGCACAGAGGAAAGCCAGAGAGAAATGAGCCACAGATGGGGCACGGATGCACACAGATGAAATGGAGATTTGAGATTTCAAATTTGGGATTCCCATCTGTGTCGATCTGTGCCCCATCTGTGGCCAAAGCGCATTTCTTCGTGCCGCTTCGTGTACTTCGTGGATCGATTTGATGTCTCGCACTGTGACCAAACGTCAGCAGAAGAAAGCCCCCGGCGCCGCCGGGGGAGAGCAGGCCCTGGAATCGGGGTGGCGCCGGCTCACGCAGGTGGCGTTCGGGCTCACGCTCGTGCTGGTCGTGGCGCGGATGACGATGCAGGAAATCCTGCGCAACCCGTGGCTGCCGGTGCCGGGCAGCACGCCGACGCCGGCGATGCCCGGGCCGGCCACCTCGATAGCGCTCGACCTGCTCTGCTGCCTCCCGGCCCTCCTCGTCCTCGCCCGGCGGTTGATCGACCCGACCTTCACCCTCCGCTTCGCCTGGTCGTCCCTGGCGATGTTCGCACTGGCTGCCTGGACACTTGTCAGCGCCCTTTGGTCAAGCGACCGATTCGCCGCGATCGTGAACGCGTTTCACTGGGCGTGTGCCCTGGCGCTGCTCTGGTCCACGGCCCAACTGGTTCACAGTTGGCTGCGGCTGCGCCTCGTCGCCGCGGTGTCAGTCGGGCTGTTGATGGTGCTGCTCGTGCAGGGGTACTACTACCGCTTCGTCGACCTGCCCGATCTCCAGAACGACTGGCGGCAACACCATGGCGAGCTGCTCGCGGCGCAAGGCGCCAATGCGAGTTCGACGGAAACGATCCAGATCGAAAAGAACATCCTGGGCGGCGTTCCGACTGGGTTCAACGTCTCCCGCAAGACCTACGCCGCCGTGCTGGTGCTGCTCATGGTGATCGCGGCGGGCGTGGTCCTGCAACGCATCGCTGATGGCGACGCCCCGGGATGGTGGATCCCGGTCGCGGCGGTGATCGCGCTCGGCCTCTTCATGCTCTACCGATACGTCCAGAGCAAAACCGCCTTTGCAACGCCGGTGATCGCGACGGGCCTGCTCGCATGGCTTTGGCTTCGGCGCAATCGGGACGTGCGCCATCCAGCGAGACTGTACTGGACCGGCGTCGGCGCGTTCGTTCTGATCGCGGCCGCGATCGTCGGCCACGGGCTCAAGCACGGGACGCTCTTTCATGTCAGCCTGACGTTCCGTTGGGAATACTGGGTCGGCGCCGCCCGGATTTTCGTGCACCGCCCGTGGCTCGGAACCGGTTGGGCGAACTTCGGCTCCTGGTACACCGCCTATCGCCTCCCGCAGGCGGCCGAAGAGCCGGCCGACCCGCACAATTTCCTCGTCCGCGCGTTTGTCGAACTGGGCGTCGTCGGAGGCATTCTGATGCTCGCCTGGATGCTCCGACTCTGGTGGGAATGGACCGCGGGCGCCCAAGCCGAGCGCGCCGTCGCTTCGTCGAATGACACACGAGCCGGGGCAGAGCGCAGCGCCGCCGCGGGCTGGCAGCAAGACGATGGGGATTCATCTTCGATGTATTCAGCGTTCCCGTTTTTGATCACGCTCAGCCTCCTGGCGATCGCGGTGAACGCCGCCGTCTCGATCGACTGGACCTCGCAATCCGCGCTGATCATCGTCGAGACGTTCAAGCGCCTGCTTTTTGCGATTGCGTTTCTGCTGGGCGTGTGCGTCGTTGCCGTCCGGGCGGTCTATCGCCAGGAGCTGGACGACCGCCCCGCGCCATGGATCCTCACTTCGGCCATTGTGGGGTTGGGCCTCTTTCTGCTGCACAACCTGATCGACTTCTCGATGTTCGAGATCGGCCCGATGTTCTTCTTCGCGTTGCTGGCAGGGGCGGTGCTGGGCCTCAGGCTCCCCGCGCCCCGTCCCGCGGCGCCGCGAGGCCGCCTTGGCCCGATCGTCGCCTTCATCGTCGCGGGCGCGGCCTGGCTCGTGGCGGCGGGGGCGCTGTGGGTCCCGATCCTCCAGGCCGAGTCGCTGGCGCAGGATGCGGACGAGGAGATCCGCACGTCCAAGCCGCCCGCCCAGGGCGTGCCGCAGCCGCCATCCCGGCCCGATCCGGCCCACATCGAGCGGGCCATGCATGATCTGCTCGATGCCTGGCGGCTGGTCCCGTACAACGCCGACTACGCGTTCCGTGCGGAGCAGGCCGCGTTGCTGGAAGGCGCGGAGGGGCAATCGATGAAGGCACGGCAACTGCTCGACCAGGCGATTGCCACGGACCCGCGCAAGATCCGCTATCTCGTCGCGCGGGTCGTGCTCGAAAGCAGCACCGGGGACGACGACCGGGCCGCCCGAGATTACGAGCAGATCCTCCAACTCGACCCGCACAACCTCGAACTCCGCGCGCAATATGCGTCCCTGCTCGACCGCGTGGGCCATCCCGAGCGGGCGGTCGAACAATACAAACAGGTCATTCAGTTCAATGACGCCCTGGCCAAGGATGAGATCCGCAGGTTGTCGGACAAGCAGGTCGAGGAGATTCGACGAAGGATGACCGCGGGGGCCGCGACGCATTCGGCGCAATGAGATCGGGCGCGGTCATTGTGCCTCGGAGCGGGAACAGATGGACCTTCGGTCCGACCGCTACGCGGGAACCGACGGCGCTACTCTACTCGTCGGCTCACGGGCGCAACGTTCGCTTCGGCAGCAGGTAACAAACAATCGCCAGCGTGAAGGTCATCATGCCGCTGAGGACGAGCATGCCGCCGAGGATCGTCTGGCTGACTTCGTGGAGGCGGTAGTCAATCTGCTGGAGTTCGTTTCGGACGGCGTTGTCGGGCCAAAGGGCGAGGGCGAGCGCCAGGACGCCGCCGATCACGAGGGCGGCGCCGACGCACCCAAGGACGACCGCCGCTGCGGATGAGCCGCCGGCGGGCGTCGGGGCTTCCGCGGTTCCGCTAATTGCCGGGGTGGGCGAGGGTTCGACAACCGGTCGGGGCGGGGCTTCGACCCGCGCGGCGGCCGGTTCGACGAACGGCGCGGTCCCGCTCGGATAGTCGTCACGATAATTCGACTCAACCGCCGGCGCGGATGACGGCGCGGCTTGCGGAGGGAACGACGGGGGCTCGCCGAACATGTCCAGTTCCGGCGTCGCTGCCGATTGAGAAAACGCGTCCATCTCCGCCGTCGACGGGACGGCGGGCGGTTCGGCGGCCCGGGCCGGGGCGTGCCAGTCGTCCGGCCGCGCGACCCGGATCGACGAGATCAGCAATCCTTGCTGGCGGGCCAGCTTTTCCGCCTGCGGTTTGGTTGCCGCCTGGAGCACCAGGTATGTATCCTCACCGGTCTCCTGGTCGGCGCCGTCCACGCGGAAAAACGTCGCGGCCACTTCAGACTTCCGTGCAACTCGGCTCATCATTCCGTCTCGGGCACAAAAACAAACGTCCCCTTCTTATTCGATACCACGATCGACGGGACCTTCGCCCCCGTGGCCCGCCTGGCGATCACCTGCGTCCCCACGCCGGAGTTGTTGTCAATCTGGTGCGCGACGAAGTGGGCCGAGGTCCCGTCCCGCTGCAATTCGAACCAGTATAGCACGGCCGGCGCGCCGGCGTCCACGTCCCCGAACGGGCCATGGGCCCAGAACCGCTTGCCGGTGACGATGTCCGGCAGCCCGTCGCCGTTCACGTCGATGACGTCAATGGCATGCATCTCCGAGATCTTCACGCCCTGCGGGTTTTCAGACTCTTTGCTCCCGAGGATGACGTGCTTGTCGAAAGACCCGTCCGGCTTCTGCTCGAACCAGCATAGGCCGTACCCATGGGCCTCCAGGCTGGTGACCACATCGGGCCGGCCGTCGCCGTTCACGTCGAAGACGTGCATCTGCGCGCCGCCCTTGCCGAAGTCGGCGGGGTGGAACTTCCACTCGGGGTCGCCCTTCAGGCTGGCGGGCTGCTCGTACCACCCGTCGTGGACGAGCAGGTCGTTGCGGCCATCACCGTTGACGTCGCCCCAGCCCAGGCCGTGAGTGAATCGCTGGTAGCCCTTGTTGGGGCTGATCGGGTGAAACGTCCAGGGCTTGATCGGGTCGGTCTCGTCGGGGGCGGCGTAACCGAGCTTACCACCGGTCATGCAGATTAGGACGGGCTTGCCGTCTTTGAACAGGTCGCCGAACCCGGGTGATTCGTCATCCACGTGGTCGATTACCTTGTGCTGGATCCAGTGGCCATCCTTGCCCTTGGGGTTCTCGTACCAGTAGGCCTCTTCGCCCGGGAAGCCGACGACAAGGATGTCGTCCCAACCGTCGCCGTTGAAATCGTGGACGAAGACCAGGAAGTTCTTCGAGTACCCGTGCGGGTCGTACGACTTGACCGGCATATACTCGTGACGCCGCTCGGGGCTGTAGTCCGGCCCCTCGTACCAATACGGGCCGGCCGCGATGTCCAGCTTCCCGTCGTGGTTGAAGTCGCCGAAGTTGGCTCCCTCGGCGTAAAACTTGTTGTCCAGGACGATCTTCTTCCAGTGGATCTGCGGCCCCTCGTCGGTCCGTGCAAACGTCGCACACGCGAGCAGGGCGGCCGCCAGCGAGGCATAAAGGGTTGGCTTCATGGGTGCGTATCCTGTTCATGGTTCGCCATGCGGTCAAGCGGCCGGGTCGCATTCCGGGAGGTCGAGGCTCCTGCCGAGCCGCGATTTTCGGGCGAGCGTCGGCTCGGCAAGAGCCTCCCCCTCCCAAAGAGGCGCAACGCATGTTAAGGGATCGATAATCTCGGCGCGGCGCAATGGCATCGGAACAAGCAACCGGTAAAGTTGACGCGCGGTCGCGTATGCGGAAAACTTCTGGCGTTCTGGGCCGAATTTGGCGAAGATAGGGAAGCGGACTATCGCCGTGGGAATGCGGGTTCCGGCGAGAACGTCCCGCGATTTTCAATATAACGGGAGCAACATGCTCATGGCCAACATCGATGCGACGGTGGACGAAGTCTTTCAGCAGTGGGATGACCAGAAGCTCAAGCTTCAGAAGGTGCCGCTCGAGGGTCAGGAAGGGAAGTTCGGCCCTTGGGTGAAGTTGATCGGCCAGCGGCAGGCGCTATTCGCCGAACGCTGGCGTCCGGACCGGATGAAGGTGCTCAAGAAGCTGGGCAACCAGAACAACGCGACCGTGGAGTCCGTGCGCGGCGTCCTCACGCCGGTCGCCCGCGAGGACTTCGTCGCCGACCTGCGGACGTTCGGCGTGCCCGACCGCTACGCGGCCGCCGCCGGGTCGCTCGTCGAAGTCAAGTAAGCCAAGCTGCCGGCGCCAAGCCAGAATTCGCAGTTATCGCAGCTTTCAAAGCACGCGGGACGGGCGGTTTTGTTTCCGCCCGTCCCATCGCTTTAAAGAGACGCGGGGACCCAAAGACAGGGGGACGCGGAGAAAGAACGGCAGCGCCGCGCGAGGGCCGTTTTTTCTTTCTCCGCGTCTCCGCGTCTCCGCGTCCCCGCGTCACCCTGTCGCGCTTGGAGCTACGGCTCTGTCGAGAGTACGTCGAACATGCCGTTGGTCGTCAGGTCGGTCTGGACGGTGCCGACGCCCTGGACCTCCGGGATGATGGCGACGCCGTCGCCGATTTGGGATTGGATGACTCGGCCCGTCAGGACCGACTTGGCGGTCCCGCCGTTGATGAAGACGATCGGAGCGTGATCGGTGTTGGTCTGAAGGAAGACGAACATCTGCCCCGGCCCTTTGAGCCGCAGCGTCACCATGTCGTTGTCGTCGTCGCGATAGGTGAACGTCTTGCCGATGTAGGGGAACCAGTGGACGTAGGTGTTCGATCCGCCGTTGAGCGGGTCGCCCGAAGGATCCATCACGGCGTTGGTGCCCGTCCCGAAGACGCGCAGGATGCGGAACCAGGTGACCGCGTTGAACGCCCGCACGGGGGTGAGCGTCACGGTGCGGGTCGGGTCGTCGTACGTCACCGACGTGAACTGCACCTTGTAATTCTTGATCAGCGGCGTCTTCGGCTTCGCCAGCCCAAGCAACCCGCCGAGAATGTTCCCAAGGCTTATCCCGCTGCTGTCGCTCGAATTGGCGGGAACGATCCGGCCAAACTGGTAGGCCTGGATCGACTGGGCCGACGTCGGATCGAGCGGCTGGTCGAACGAAAGCACCACGCTGGTCACGGCACGGACGGTCCCCGTCAAGTGAACGTCCGTGACCTGTGGCGCCACGCTGAACATGTCGCGGGACTCCAAACCTTCGATGAATGACCGGCGGTGGGGGACGGGCGGCGGTTGTTGCCTGCGGCGGAACAACCGCTTCAGAAGCGAACGCAGGTACGACATCAAGTTTCCTCTCGGCGAAAAAGGATGCCGCCCCCACTTGCGGCAGCGCGCGGCCCCGCGCTCCGTCACTCCCGCGGGCCGCTCGAATACACATGGTACCAAGTATTTTCTGCGGGAGAAAGATGAAGCCCATGAAACTTGGCGGTGAATCGTGCCGTGCGGGCATGGGTTACGTTTCACTCACCAGGTTCCACGCATTGCCTTCAGCGACCTATTTCGCACAACATGCCCCGGCGGCGCAGGCCACGGCGACGTGCCTGTCACCGGACGCTTGCGGGCTCTTTGCGTCCTTTGAGCTCATCTCGATCCGCGTGAAAAAGCCGTTCGTGTGGTGGAATTCGAAGGGGTGATCGCCCTGGCGGTAGGCCTCGGTTTCGTTGGTCATGATTTCGAACCCGCTGTTCCGCGGGGCCGCCCAGAACTTCACATTTTGGAGGACGACCGGCTTGTCGTCGGAGCCGCGGGTGGTCTTGAGGGCCACCTCGGCCATCTTGCCGCCGTCGAGCTTCGCCTCGGCGCCGTCGGCCGTCTTTTGCCAGTGAATCTTCGCGTCCGGGCCGACGGTGAAGCTGTTCCACTTGGCGGCGAAGATCGTGTGGGCGATCGCTAGTGCCGCCTCGCGCTGTTGGGGCGAGGCGGAGGGCTCGAAGTGGAGCACGGCCCAGTCGAGTTGCCCGGCGCTGAAGTCGTTGCCCAGGTCGCCGGCCATCCAGAATTTCAAGCCGTTCAGCGAGGTGCCGTTATAAGCACCTTTCTCGACCCGGAAGGCGTTGTTGAACCGGCAGAAACGAATCGAGTGTTCCGGCTGTCCCTCCTTGCCCGATTCATGAAGCGCGGGCCGATCGTTGAAGTAGCACTGGCAGAAGGTCGGGCAACTGCACGCCTCGATGTTGTCGAGCGTGATGTCCCACTCGGCCGAGCTCTTCGCGTCCGGCGCCGCGTCGAGGACCAGCGTGACCGTCGGATCCGGATTGGCCACTACGGGTTGCGGCGCGGAATCCGAACTCGCGCACCCGCCCGCGACCAGCCACATCAGGACAGAACCGCAACCCAGCAACAAGAGCGCGGGACGCATGACACCATCTCCTTTCGGCAGAGATTCGTCGAATGCGCCGGCACGTCGAGAAAGGGGGGCCGGGCGTGCCGGCCGTCATAGCCAAACTGCAATTCTACCTTGTCGTGGCAATATGCTGCAAAAACAAAACAAAAATAATTGCCACGCGTCGATGCTGTGGAACCATTCTCCCGCGGGCCGGTTCCGCTCCCATTCGAGAGCCGATATCCTTCCGCCCCATGAGCGCACGTCCTTACATCCTGCATGAGGCGACCTACCTGCAGGTCAAATCGTACCGGCCGACCGTGGCGGTCCTGCCGTGGGGCGCGACCGAGGCGCACAACCGTCACCTGCCGCACGGGACGGACGTGATCGAGGCCACCGCACTGGCCGAGCGGGCGGCCGAGATCGCCCATGAGGCCGGCGCGAAGGTGATCGTCCTGCCGACGATCCCGTTCGGAAACAACGAGCAGCAGCTCGACCAAACGGCGACGATCAGCTTCCGCACCGCCACCGCCGCCGCGATCCTGGCCGACGTGGCGCGGAGCCTGTCGATGCAGGGGATCGACCGCCTCGTCCTCCTCAACGCGCACGGCGGGAACGAATTCAAGCCGCTCATCCGCGACGTGCAGAAACAGTCCGGCATGCTCATCACGCTGATCAACTTCTTCCAAATGCGCCCCGAGCTGCTCAAGGAGATCTTCGAACGCCCCGGGGACCACGCCGACGAAATGGAAACCGGCCTCCTGCTCCACCTGCGCCCCCAGTGGGTCGACCTTGCCCAAGCCGGCCCCGGCACGCGCGTGCCGTTCGCGATCGAAGGCCTGACCCAGAGCGGCGTCTGGACGCCGCGGCCCTGGTCCGCCACCCACCCCGACACCGGCGCCGGCGACCCCTCCAAGGCCACCGCCGAAAAGGGCAAACGGTACTTCGAAGCGATCGGCGCCGAAATCGCCCGTGTGCTGGTCGCACTCTCGCGGGCGCAAAAGGGGCAGTTGCCGTACGTCTGATATGGAAACGGACCCTCCGCGAACCGTGCCGATGCAGCCTTCTCCCTCGCCCGGTACGCCGGGGGAGGGCTGGGGAGGGGGTTGGCCGAGGAGAGTCGATCGAGCAAACCCCCCTCCCTAACCCGCTCGGAAACTCGCCGGGCCAGAGCAATCAACCTTGGACGACGTGGACATCGGCTTTCACGAAGCCGAGTACAACCGACTTCGGTCCGCTTTGCAGGAGGCATTCGAGGCCAGCGCGCTGCCAGAGGTACCGTCCGCGCGACCCGCCCTGAACGACCTGTTGATGCGGCTTCGGGGCGCTTCTGAATCTTGCGATCAGTGAAGCGCTTCAGAAAAATTCGAACCGTCCTCATCCGCTCTCTCAAATGATGAACAAAGTCCTTGAATTAAAATGAATATTTCGTCACAATCCCGGGCACGCCGCTCGCCGTAGCATGAGGTATGGACCACACGATGGCTTCTGTTCTAGTCGTCGACGATGAGTTGGACGCCCGGGACGCAGTGGCGCGATTCCTCAAACGGGCGGGGCACCGGGTCCGATGTGCCGGTAACGGCCGCGAGGCGCTGGCCGTGATGTCCGACGACACGCCGGACGTCATCATCCTCGACGCGAAGATGCCGGAAATGGACGGCGTCTCCTTCTTGGAGGTGATCCGCTGCTACCTCCGCTGGCAAAGCCTTCCTGTGATCTTCGTCACGGCCTACCCCGAAGGCCTCCACATCCGCCGGGGCATCGAACTGGGCGTCCGCAAAACATTTCTGAAATCGAACTTCGAACTCCGCGACCTGCTCGCCCACGTCGAAGCCTGCGCTCCGGCTACCCTGGCTGACCCCGAAACCGAAGCCCACGCCCAGGATGACTTCCCGGACTCGTTCGGCCGCTTCAACTGAAGCCCGCCGCGTCTTCGCGCGAGGGTTTGGCTCCAGGCGTTTTCGGTTTGCTCTTTTGGTCTGGCGGTCAGCGCCGCGCGGCTTTGAGCGGCCGGGCGACCAGGCGGAGGTCGTCGGCGAAACTCGGCTCGGGCTCGTCCGCGGGCATCCGTACCTGGAAGGGTGCTTGCTTTGCTTGGCGCCCGGGTCTGGTCTTCCTGACGTTTGCGCTTACATGCGACTCCCTGCCAGTTGGCGCATGAGAGAATGGGGGCGGGTGGGTCCGATAACATTGCAAATCGGGTCCGCGGTTGGCATAGTGGCGGGCAGATCGCCAGGCCATGGATGGCCGGCAATGACCTGCCGTATCCGGGCGCGGAATTTCGGCCCGGAGGGGAATCTATTGGGAACTTCCTCACCCTTTCTACGTCCAAACCCATGTCGAGCCTGAGCCAAGCGAATGAAGAGGCGGAAGGGCTTCGGCCTCCGCAGGCGGCGCAGAGCGGGGAGGCCGTGCCCCGCAGCGTCCGCCCGGATGTGGCCCTGCTGCAGAAAGCGCAGCAGGGCGACCGCGGCGCTTACGGGCAGATCATCCTGCTGTATCAGGACCGCCTCTACAACGCGGTCCTGCGGATGGTCGGCGACCGCGAGGAGGCCCGCGAGCTGACCCAGGAGGCGTTCACCCGCGGCCTGAGCAAGCTGGAAACATTCCGCGGCGACGCATCGCCTTATACGTGGCTGTTCCGCATCGCCGTGAATCTGGCGATCAGCCAGTTGCGGAAGGTGCAGCGGGTGCGGGTCTTCTCGCTGGACCGGCCCATCCCCAACGGGCGGGCGGGCGGCGGGCGGGACGCGACCCAGGCCGCCAGGCTGGTCGATCGGGTGGCCCGCGACCGGTCGGAACTGCCGCCGCAGCGGGCCGAGCGGCGCGAGCGGGACGAGGCGGTGCTTGCCGCCCTCGGCCGGCTCGACGCCGAGTACCGGGCGGTGCTCGTGATGCGCGACATTGAAGGGTTCGATTACCAGCAGATGGCCGACGTGCTTGGGCTGCCGCTGGGAACCCTCAAGAGCCGCCTGTTCCGAGCACGGCTGGCGCTTCGGGACGAGTTGAGGACGTATTTGTCGGACCGAAAGTGAAAATGCATTTGCGATTGTCGATTTGCAATTTGCGATTGGAAAGCCGAGTTGTGACCGCCACGTCCCAAGGCACATCTGAAAATCGCAAATCGAAAATCGCGAATTGAAAATCATCCAAAATGTCTCAGAACCAGGAAATCATCGAGTCCAAGCTTTGCGCGTACATCGACGGCGAGCTGGACCCCGAGGGCAAGGCCGAGATCGAGAAGCACCTGGAGGCCAACCCGCAGCACCGGCGTCTGCTGGAGTCGCTGCGGGCGACGCGCGACCTGCTGCGCTGGCTGCCGCGCGAGCCGGCCCCGGCCGAGATCGCCGAGACGCTTAATGGGCAGCTCGAACGGTCCGTGCTGCTCAACTACGAGGGGGAACACCTCGGCCCCAGCATCTGGCCGAAGGTCTTCGCCGCGGCGGCGATCGTGGCGCTGACGGCGGGGCTGGGCGTGGCCGTGTACTATGCGTTACCCCGCTCGCAGAGCCCGGCCCAACTCGCGCTTCACGCGGCGGCCGAGCCTCAATCGGGCAACGCCGATGTCGTGCCGGCGCCGCTGGCGACGACGGAAGAATCGCCGCGCCGCGAAACCGCCGCCGCCGGGCGCGATCGGGAGGCCGTTGCGTCGAAGGCTGGGCCGTCCGACATGTCGCTCAAGGAGCAGGTCGCCACCACGACGCCGCCGGCCGCGGTCGCGTCGAAACTTGCTGACATGGACAGCCTGAAAGTACGGGGCTCGGAGGCCGAGAAGAAGACGACCGAACTCGATCAACTCGCCCAACAAGTCGCACAGAATCCCCGCGCTTTCATCGCTTCTGCGGGGAACACGGCCAACAACTTCGCCCTGTACGCCAACGCCGCGCAAAACGGGAATGGGACGGTAGCGGTCCCGCTGGTCCTCATGGTGAAATCGGACGCGCCTGAGCAGACCGAGCGGCAATTGACCGCCTATTTCAACGAGCGGCAGATCCAGTGGCGGCAGGCGCCGCTGACATTCCAGGCTGAGGCCAACCTGCGGCAGCCGACACCCGGGGCGGCGCCTCAGAATCAGTCGCTCGATCAGAATCGGCAGGTGATGCGGCGCGAGGCCGGGACAGAATACGGAGCCTTCGGCGGGCGCGCCGCCAAAGGCGGGGCGGAGCCGCCGGCCGAGGGATTGACGGCGAGTGCGTCGCCGGCCCTCAACGCGGCCGTTCCGGCAACGCAGCCAACTTTCGCCGCCAAGACCGAATCCCAGAACGAGACGATCGCCCAGCAACAACAGCCCGCGCCGGCGTCGCAAATCCAGCAGGATGCGATGCAAACCGCTGTGGCAAACAACATCCGCTCCGACGGCGTCTACGTCTGTCAGATGTCCCGCCAGCAGGCGGCTCAGCTCAGCAACACGATCGCCAATACGACGAATCCGGCCGCCCAGGTGCAGGAGTTGGGCACTCAGACGAACAAGTTTGCCTACGCAAATGCGGGCGAATCGCAGACGGCGGCGCCGCCGGTGCAGCTCGGCGCGGCAGGGTCAGGGTTCGGCGGCGGAGCGATCAGCAACGACCGCCAGCGGTTGATGAAGGCCGCGGGTGGGCTGGAGCATGAGCAGCCGGCCAAGCAATCCCTTGCCGACGCGAAGGACGCACAAAACGCGGCCCCCGCCGCGGCGCCGTCGGCCGTGCTGAGCAAACCCGCCGGAACGGAACTGTCCGCGAGTCAACCGGTTCCCGCGGAAGCTGCCGCCCCGCAAGCGGCGCCGGCGGCGACGCAGCCTGCCCAGTTGGCCGGCGGCCCCACGACCGCCCCGGCCGATGAGGCGGTGAACGTGGTGATCATGGTGCAGTCGAACCCTGCTGTCCCGAATGCGGCAGCCGCACCCGCACCCGCACCGGCCGCACCGCCAGCTGAAGCCCAATCACAACAGCCGCAGCAGCAGCAGCCCGCGGCCACGTCGCAGTCTCAGCCGCAGGCGAAGTAGGGCAATGCCACGGGCATTTCATGTACATGTCCGTGCCACCCGCAGGGGTGTCGCGCGCTGAATTTGCCTTCGCGGTAAACCTGCGCTGATCCGGGTTAGACGAGCAGGGGGGAGGCGGTTCGATTCTCGGAACGAACCGGAGCGGCATCGGTTGATTTGTGGACGACGCCCGGCGCGTCGGGTCTCCGCAGGGCGCCGCGGTAGTCGAGGGTGGAGGCGATGCCGGCCAGGATCAATTCGCCGGTCGTGGCCCAGAGGCGGAGCAGGACGCTGAGGAACGCCAGGAAGCCCAGCAGCACCTTGGGATCGGCGAACGTGTGTCGGGCCGCGGGGGGCAGGGCGAGGTCCATCGCGGTCACGAAGATCACTTCCCGCACTCCCAATCCACCTGGCGCCCAGAATGCGAGGAATCCGGCGCACCAGGCGAGCGAATACGCCCCGGCGACCACCCACCACTTGGTGAACTGCAGCCCGAGCGGCTGCGCGACAACGAGCCAGATCGCCAGGCTCTGCCACACCAGCCCGATCAGCGACCAGACCAACAGCCCGCACAACTCCCGGAACCGAAGCTGCTTCACTATGGGCGGCTTGCCAACGCGCGCCATCACCCGGTTGGCCAGCCGGTAGAACACCTTCGGATGCACGAGGACGAACAACACCGGGATCAACGCGGCGATCGCCAGGAACCAGTTCAGCGTCAGCCCGTGTACCATCTTGTGTCCGAGCCAGACGAGGCATCCGACGGCCAGGATGATGTTGGCCAGCAGGAAGATCGCCAGCTCCAACACCTGACTGGCCGAGCAGAAGCTGCCGCTGACGCCGTAGGGACGAACGAGGTAGACGCGGCCGACGACCTGCCAGATCACGCCGGGGAGGTAGCGCGCCAGTTCGGAGGTCGACCAGATGCGCGTGGCGGGCGCGACGGGCAGGCAATGCCCAAAGCCGATAAGAATTCGCCGCCACGACATTGCGCGGAAGACGAACAGGTAGGCGGAGAACATCAGCGAAGCCAGCAGCACCCGTGACCAATTCGTGTCCGAGATCCGATCCTTCACCTGCGCCCAGTGCACGACCACCGGTTTGAGCATCCAGACGAGGATCGCCAGCGTGATTAGGATCCCAATCCCGTGGCGCAGGAACTTGCCGGCGGTTTTGGCCAGCGGGCGTTGTTCGACGGAGGCGTCCACGCCTCCGTTATCGGACGAACCGCCCTCGACGCGGGAGCCGGCGACATCGGACACCGGAATGGGCGAATCGCTCTCGGACATCGGTAATGCTGACGGAAAGACCGTGTGAACCCTACGACCGGCTCCATTGTACGGTTTGCCAGGCGCGATGCGAAAGGCCGTGAAGGGCGTTTGCGAGGATTTGTCTTGCCGATAGAGTGAACGGATGCAGCGCGACATCGAGCGGGTTCTGATTTCGCAAGCACAGATCGCCCGGCGGGTTGCGGAGCTGGCCGAGCTGATCACCGCCGACCATTCCCCGCCCAGGCAGGACGGACCGCTGGAACTGACGATCGTGCCAATCCTGACCGGCGCCATGATCTTCTGCGGCGACCTGATTCGCCGCATCCCGATGGCGATGCAGATCGGGCTGATGACGGTCAGCAGCTATCCGGGCCGATCGGTCTCTAGCCAGGGGCCGCAGGTGGTGGCCCAGCAGTTGGGCGACGTGGCGGGCCGGCACGTGCTGCTGGTGGATGACATCCTCGACAGTGGGCAGACGATTCGAATGGTGGTGCCGGTTTTGCGGGAGCGGGGGGCCGCCAGTGTGCGGACCTGCGTGCTGCTGCGGAAGGACCGCCCCGCGGCTCGCGACACCCACGTCGACTACGTCGGATTTGACATTCCCGACGCCTTCGTCGTTGGATATGGGTTGGACTTCGACAACTACTACCGGAATCTGCCTGACATTGTTACGCTAAAGGATCGGGTCATCGAGTTGACGAGGGACGCGCGTGAACGAACGGTATAAAGCTTCCAGGCTGAAACGGTTCTGGCGCAGTCGGCGCGGGCAGCGTGCGTCGCGAGACCCGCTGCTCGTTTCCGAAGGATGCCAGGCCGTCGCGGGCGAAGCGGCGGCAGTGAGCGCCGCGGGCTCGCCGGCCGTCGCGGCGGCGCCGCCCGTCACCACCTCGCTTGCCACGCTCCTGACCCGCCATCTGGTCCGCGACGGGGAGATCATTCTCCTCACGCTCAAGCCCTCGCTCTGGACGATCCTCTTCGGCACGCTGCCCGCGATCGGCATCGCGCTGATCGTCATGATCAGCACCCGCCTCTGGGCGCCGCACCACGTTCACATCGGCGTGGAGATCGGCATGATCCTCATTACCTGCCGGGCGGCGTGGGCCGTGCTGAGCTGGGCCGGCAAACTCTACCTGCTGACCGACATGCGGATCGTCCGCATCTGGGGCGTCTTCAGCCCGCAGATCCACGACATCCCCTTGCGCCGGGTCGCCCGGACGCGACTGACGACGAGCATCCGCGAAAGACTCTGGAGGCTGGGCTCCATCGAAATCATCCCGGAGAGCGATCACTGGCCCTGGTCGGTCTGGCAGACTGTCGCCCGTCCGCACGAGGTGCATGAGACGATCCGGCGGACGATCGCCCGGGCGAAGCAGGGCGGCGGGTGCGGGAGCAATCGCTGGTGAGGGGCGCGCCTTGCCGCCCCTCGAATTGGTAGCAAGCCGGAGCAGCCGTCCCTCTCAATTATCTCAAATGATCGCTTGCGGTTTCGTGCCGGGCGCGCCGTTCCCCGTTGCACTGCGAACGACAATACCGTCGATCCACACCTCCCGCGCGGCAGTCCCCTGATCGAGAATTGACGCGAGCGGGCGCTCGTCCACTCCAGGAAACAGCACGAAATCCGCAAAAGCCCCGCTCCGTAAGATGCCGATTCGTCCCTCCATATCCACTGCCTTTGCAGCATTTACAGTTGCCATTTTCCAAATGACGTCTCCCGACAGATCGGGCGCGAGGCGCCGCAGCAGGCGAAGCTCGTCCGCAAGGTTCAGATCGGGGGAACTGGCGCAACTGTCGGTTCCCACCGCGACATTGATCCCGCGGGCCAGCATGTCGCGCCAGCGGTGGGGCGGGTGGCCGAAGAAGGCGTGCGTCCGCGGGCAATAAACGACGCTCGCCCGGCCGCGCGCGAGGATCTCCAACTCGGTATCGTCGCAGTAATTGACGTGTGCCAGCAGCGTGCGCGGGTAACCCAGAAGTCCGACCGCTTCCGCAAAGCGTATGGGGCCGCCGACCCATCGCGGGATGTCTTCGTCCCACGCGTTCAGTGCGTCCCAGAGCCGGCGAAATGGCCCGCTGTGATCTGCCAGGAATGGCGCCTCGTCCGGCGTCTCTGCAAGATGCGTCGCGATCGGCATCGCCCGCGAGCGCGCCGCCTCGACACACCGTCGATACCCGTCCATTTCGACCGAGTAGGGCGCATGCGGCGTGATCGCCGTCCGAAGCCATCGGGACTCGAACCGATCATCCGTCGCCATCACGATTCGCTCGTCGAGAAACGCGCGGCGCTGCCCCATCGCCAGCACTTCGCCATAACTGACCACCCGCAACGGACCATTCTGAAGGAGGGGGCGCGAAACCGTGCAATGCCGGCTGATGTCCCCGACGCACGTAACGCCGAACCGCAGGCACTGCGCAATGCCGATCGGCACCAATCGCGCGACCGACTGACGAATCGCCTCCAGGTTCATCGGCCCGCGCGGCACCAGTCCCAGCACCCAATCCACGAAGCTCGCCGGTGGCACCTCGCAGGCGAACTCGCTCAGTTCCAGGTGTGTGTGGGCGTTGATTAATCCCGGCAGGAGCGTTTCACCCGATCGATCCGCCACCGCCGCACCCGGGTACCGCGCCGCGATGTCCCTCGCCGCGCCGACATCGAGAATCACACCGCGTTCGAACACGACCGCGCCGTCCCGAATCGGCGGCCCTTCCATCGGCGCCACCCATCCCGCCCTAATGATCCGCTTGCGCGCATTCTCCTCATTCGGCAATCGGCGATCTGCAATCGGCATTCCCTATGAGTCTTCCCGAATTTCGGTCAGGAGCAAGAGCGCGACGTGGCGGGCGTTGTCGAGGCGGCGGCGGGCGATTTCGCGGATCGGGTCGAAATGGAACCCGTCCCGCAGGCGGGCGTTCCAGTAGCCGTATTGTTCGCGTTTCTCCAGCCCCTCGGCCAACTGAAGGACACCCTCGCCTTGCCGGGCCACTTGGAGGGCCTGTTGGACCAACCCCGTGACGCCGAAGTCTTCGAGGTTGATCGCGTCGGCCAGGAGGCGGGCCTCGTCCAGCATCGGCGAGCGGTGGGGCATTTCCTGCAGCACTCGGGTGGTGCGGTCGAGCAGGGCCTCGTCCGCATCGGGGATGACGTTCAGCAGCAACTCCGCCGCCTCTTCCGCCCGCTCGCGCAGGGGCATGCGCGCGGGCCGCCCGCCCGCCTGGGTGTGGGCGCGACGAAGGGGCAGTTGCATCGCGTAGCAGGCCAGTTCCAACGCGTCGGCGTCCAGCCCCTCGGTCACGAGGTTCATGCCGAGGAAGCGCCCGATGCGGCGCCACAGCCGCACCGCGTCGCTCACCAGGCGCGGGCCGGTCGTCCCGTGCTCATCGACCACGGTCAGGACCTGCTCCAGACGTTCTCGCAGGCTTGCATCTAGCGCCATCCACGCATCCGTCCCCGACGATCGCCGGGCCTCGTTGAATCCCAATCGTTCGCGTGAGGCCCGGGCACTGAGTCAGATAACCGACGATCGTCTCCCCAATATCGGTTATCCCGATCCCACAGCACCGTCGCCGAGTATGGCGACTTGAACCGCGTTTGGGAAACAAAAACGCGGGTGAGGCACCGGGGAAATGCGCGCAGCTCTCGTCTTGGCAACATCTTACGCCTTGAAAGAATCTTGCGAACCTACTTTGGCCTTTTTATGTCACGCATTTCGGGTCCGATCGGCTGTGAGGGTCGTGCGGAAGCCGGGGGCGGCAGGAGTGCTTCCACTCCGCCAGCTAATACGCCTGGCGCTGTCCCGACGTCCAGCGCTCACGCTAAGATCGCAACAGCCATGAAACTTTCAACGACGCTGCTGGTGCTGCTGCAGGTTTTTTTCGTTCGAGTTCTCGATGCCCAACTGGCGCCGGCTCCGCCGACCGGCGAGCCCGCCACGCCCGCGATCCACGGGCGCGAGGCTGAAACGCTGTCGGACCTCGTCCAACTCACCCGCGGCTTCGACCGCGCCGGCGAGGCGTACTTCTCACCCGACATGCAGTGGATCATCTTCGAGGCCGTCCCGCACGGGCAGGAGCACTACCAGATGTACATGGCCCACCTGCAATATAAGGACGGCTGGATCAGCGGCGCCGACGAGCCGATCCGCATCAGCCCCGACCCGTCGCGGAACACCTGCGGGTTCTTCGCGCCCGACGGCAAGTCGCTGATCTTCTCGTCAACCGCCGGCAAGGAAGACGCCTCCGAACCCTCCGAGGGCTACCAACGCGGCGGGCACAATTACCGCTGGGCGTTCCCCCACGGAATGGAGATCTTCCGCGTCGATGATTGGAAGGCGAAACTCGCAGCCGTAAAGCCCGGCGGCTCCATCAACCTGGCCACGCACCCGATCACGAACAACGACGTTTACGACGCCGAGGGCGGCTACTCGCCGGACGGCAAATGGATCGTCTTCTGCTCCCTCCGCACCACCGACGGCGACGTCTACGTGATGCACCCGGACGGCTCCCACGTCGTCCAACTCACGAACGCCCCCGGCTACGACGGCGGGCCGTTCTTCTGCCCCGACGGGAAGCGCATCGTCTATCGCAGTGATCGTCATCACAACGACCTGCTGCAAATCTTCGTCGGCGACCTGGCGTTTGACAAAGGCGGCAACATCACCGGCCTCGCCGCGGAGCACCCGGTCACCCACGACGCCTACGTGAACTGGGGGCCGTACTGGCACCCCGACGGCCATCACCTGATCTTCGCCACCAGCCGGCACGGCCACCAGAACTATGAGCTCTACGTCATGCGCGACGACGGCTCCCACGACCTCCGCATCACCTACACCGACGGCGCCGACATCCTCCCGGTCTTCTCCAACGACGGGAAATGCCTGATGTGGACGAGCAAGCGGTCGGCCGATCACACGACGCAAATCTTCGTCGCCCGCTTCAAGCCCCCGGCGGATTGGTAACGCGAGATTTCGTGGAAGAATGCCCTGCCAAACTGCGGGAGATCTGGGGGGCAACGGCCCTTACGTTTTTCTTCTCTGCGTTTTACGGTCGCCGCCTATGTCTTTGGAACTTCCCCATACTCGAGGCTGCGTCGTCTGCGGCCACGACAATCCGCAGGGCATCCACCTTCAACTGAAGGTCGACGAATCCACCGGCCTCGTCACCGCCGCCTTCACCCCGGCCCAAAATCACATGGGATTCCAGGGGATCGTCCACGGCGGCTTGCTCTCGACCGTGCTTGACGAGGCGATGGTCTGGGCCGCCACGTGGGCGGGCAAACGCTTCTGTGTCTGCGGCGAGATGAACGTCCGCTTCCGTCACAGCGTGATCATTGGTCAACCCGTGCGCGTGGAAGCACGCATCGCCTCGGCGCGGTCGCGACTGATCGAGACGGAAGGGTTCCTTCGCGACGCGGCGGGAAAGGTCCTGGTGGAATCGACGGGGAAGTACGTGCCGGTGAGCGCCGAGCGAAACCGCGACGTCATCGCGACATTCGTGGCCGAGCCCGCAACCGACCCGGCGCGACAACGGTTGACCGACGCGTGCTGAATTGTGGTTCGGAAAGGGTACAGCCGGACGGGCGTTGCCCCCGTGCATCCGGTACGCATGCGTGCCGGCTAAGCCGTTGAGGCAGGATTACTTCTGACGGAAGACGATCCGCCCGCGGGTCAGATCATACGGGGAGAGCTGAACCTTCACCCGATCGCCTGGCAGGATGCGGATGAAGTGCTTGCGCATCTTCCCCGACACGATGCCGAGGATCTCGTGTTGGGAATTGTCCAGCTTCAGCTTGAACATCGCATTGGGCAATGCGGTGGTTACGGTCGCTTCCACTTCAATCGGCTCAGATTTCGCCACAAAGGTCTCCGCTGGGCAATACGAGGGGCAAACGCTTCCCCATCATACGGACGCCGCCCGCACTCGACAAGTCGCCCCCTCACGTCCCGGTCCGGAAAGAGTGCATGTCCTGAGGACGATTCAGATTGATCCAGACGGATTCTCCCCAGGCCGACGGCGCCTCGCGAACGGCGAATCCGGGCTCGTCAAGCAATTTCACGACGGAGAGGGCGCCCGACACGATTCTCGGCCGAATCACCGACGCCGCCCGCCGATGAACCACGAGTGGGAACGGTTCCACGAGCGACCCGCCCTCCGCGGCATGTCGATACATTGCCACAAAATCGCCACCGGCAACCGTCGCGGTTAACGCTTCGAGCTGTGCCTGCT
>DASXMX010000296.1:0-8384 GCA_036495445.1 Tepidisphaeraceae bacterium | reverse complement strand
GAGGTCCGGCCGGATGACTGGGGAAAGCCGCTATCTCCGGATGCCGCTGGAAATCGGCGACGGCCGACTCCGCCTGCCGAGCCGAGGGAGTGGACGCTGGATGTCGAAACGGGCGAAGCCTTCGTCAAGCCGCGAACGCCTCCGCCAGCTTCGCGAGCATCTTCGTCCAACCCGCCTCCGCGCGTTCCTTGAACTCGGCCCACTTGGGGCCCATGGCGTGGGTGAGGGTGAGTTCGCAGCCGCCATCGGGGGTCGGCACGATTTCGATCGTGACGAGGCTGTCGTCGGGGTTGGAGTGGCCCTTGACGCCCCAGGTGAACGCCAGCTTTCGGGGGCGATCAAGTTCGCGGTAGCTGCCGATGTGGGCGAACTCGGCGCCCTGCCGGCGGACGACGAAGCTGAAGCTGCCGCCGACGCGCGGGTCGACCTCCAGCCGCACGATCTGTTCGTCGCGTACGGCCTCGCCGAACATCCAGCGGCCGAGCATCGCCGGGTCGAGCCAGGCGTCGAAGACGCGCTCGGCCGAGGCGGCGAAGTGCCGCGTCACACGGACGAACAGCGGCAGGCGCCGCTCGTATTCCTCCCGCAGCTCGGCGATGCGTCCCCAGAACGGCTGCCGCGGGAGGCCGGCCAGGTGGGCGGCGAGCACGTCGAGATGCTTGTGCCACCCGTTGGCGACGTTGATGACGTCCTGCCGCGTCGCCAGCCTGCGGTGAGTGATGGTAAACGCCACTTCGTCGCCGAGCGGGGACAGCTCGAAGACCACCTCCCCGCCTCCCCAGAGAAACGCCAGAAGCCGCGGCGGCTCGATGCGCGTCACCGTGCCGGGCGCGGACATGCCTTCGCTGGGCTTTTTGAATTGCTCCGGCACCGGCTCGCCCGGCGGGGCAAGGTTCTTGTGCTCGAACCAGAAGTGGATCGTCCCGCCGACGCGTGGTTCCATCTCGCCGCCGGCGAACCATTGCGCCCGCTTCCTGCCGTCGACGATGTAGTCCCACAGCCGCTCGATCGGGCCGGGCAGGATGCGCCGGATCTGGAACGTGCCCGGGGCGATCGATTCGCCGTACTCGCTCATGATGTGCGTCTCCGTTTGGGCTTCTGATCTTCCCGTCGCAGCAGCGATTCCAGGGCATCCAGCCGGGCGGTCCAGAACGCCCGCTGCTTCGCGATCCATTCGGCCGCTTCGTCCAATGGCGCCGGGTCGAGCGTGAGGATGTGCTCCCGCCCCTCGCGCCGCCGCCGGACCAGGCGCGCCCGCTCCAGCGTGCGGATGTGCTTGGAGACCGCATTGAGCGACATGTCGAACGGCTCGGCGATCTCCGTGACGCGCATCTCCCCCCGCGCCAGCCGCCGCAAGATCGCCCGCCGCGTCGGGTCCGCCAGGGCGATCAGCGTGTTATCGAGCGTGGCCGGCATTGCTCAACCTTATGGTTGAATATCGCCAACAAGTCAAGTCCCCTCCTGTCCCACGGCCTTGATTCCGTTCGCCGTCTCGGTGAGAACGACATCGTGAACCCAACCCATTCCACCGACGGAATGCATACGACCTCGCGGCGGGCGTTCTTAGCGGGGGCGGCGGCGGGCGCGTTGGCGACGGCCGCCGGCGTCCGGACCATCGCTGCCGCCGAAATCGCGGAGCCCCGGCCGTTTTATGCGAACCTGATTCACATCAGCTACAACATGTGGGCGGACCGCAAGCCGGAAGAATGGGGAATGTTGCCGAAGGACGCGTTGCCGAACGTCACGTACGAGCCTTACCTGCGGTGCGAGGACGCGGCGTGGGACGGGCTGCTCAAGGCCAGTGCGGAAGCCGGGATCAACGTAATCCTGATGGACCTGGGGGACGCGATCCAATACGAGAGCCATCCCGAGATCGCGGTGAAGAACGCCTGGTCGCGCGACCGGCTGCGCGATGAGCTTGCCCGGATGCGGAAGATGGGCCTGGAGCCGATCCCGAAGCTGAACTTTTCGGCGGCCCACGACACGTGGCTCGGCCCGTACAAACGGATGGTCTCGACGCCGACGTACTACCAGGTGTGCCGCGACCTGATCCGGGAAGTGATCGCGCTGTACGAGACGCCGCGGTTCTTCCACCTGGGCTACGACGAGGAGACCGCCGGCAACCAGGCCGGCGACGACCTCGTCATCGTGCGGCAGCACGAGCTATGGTGGCACGACTTCAACTTCTTCGTGGACGCCGTGACGTCGCACGGCTCGCGCCCGTGGATCTGGTCCGACTACGCGTGGAAGCACGGCCCGGACTTCTACGCCAAGTGCCCCAAGTCGGTCCTGCAGAGCAACTGGTACTACGGCATGACGTTCCACCATCAAGAGCGCGGGGCCGAGACGTACATCGAGCTGGAGAAGGCGGGCTTCGACCAGGCCCCTTGCTGCTCGAACTTTGCGCACGTTGAGAACATCCAGAAGACCTTCGACTTCGCCGCCGCCCACATCGCCCCGTCGCGGCTGAAGGGGTTCGTGCTCGCCTCCTGGAAACCGGCGCTGGCCAAGTTCCAGGATTATCACATGGAGGGGATCCGGGCGTTCGGGGAAGCCATTCAGCGGCGCAAGGGGTAAGAGTGGGGCGTCCGCGCGACTCACGCAGCCGCAGAAGACGGGGCTCGCCTGAGGCGCAACGCGCACCGCACAGCGATGCAGAGCAGCCACGCCGAACAGGCGATCACCAGCGCCAGCCGCAGGTAAGTTGCTGCCGGGATCGAGATGCCGACGCCGGTGGCGAAAGCGACGTAGGCGGCGACGCACATCGGGCATTTGGGGAGAAGGGCCAGCACGGCGCCGGGGACGATCCACCCGGCGGCCGTGCGACTTCGACGCGCCACGTGGCAGCAGGCGTGGGTCATCGGGCTCATGACTGCGCTCCCTTCGCTGCCGAAGCGGAACCGCAACCACAGGAAGACGACGTCGTGGGCGCGGGGGACGGCGACGCGACCTTCGGCCAGTACGGCTTGTCCGCATCGAGGAAGTCGCCGCCGCCTTCATAGTGGTCGTGGTGGCGGACCCAGGCCATCGCAAAGCCGAGCTGATCCTCGTCGCGGCCCTTGGGGACCAGGTCAAGAAGCGTGTACGTCGTGACGAAGGGATCGAGCCCGCGGCCGTATGTCGAGTACGTGTGGAAGACCTGACCGCTCGACGGGTCCTTATAGAAGACGCTCGCCCCAGGCGCCTCGTCGCTGGGGAACGGCTGGGTCGTGTAGTTGTAGTCCACCTTGCCGTCGCGCTTGTGCTGCGGCGCGAACGAGACGTGGAAGTCGTAGTTGAAATCCGTACCGAACGACGACACCCACGGGAACCGCCAGCCCATGCGCCGCTTGAACGCGTCGATCTTCGCCAGCGGCGCGCGCGAGACCATCATGAGCGACACGTCGCGGGCCGCCAGGTGCGGCACCGCGCCGTCGAGATGATCGACGACCAGCGAACAGCTCGGGCACCCTTCCTTCCATTCCGGCCCGAACATGAAGTGATAGATCAGCAACTGGCTGCGATCTCCAAACAGGTCGGCGAGCGTCACCCGCCCTCGGGGCGATTCGAAGACGTACTCCTTCTCCACGCGCACCCACGGCAGCTCGCGGCGTTCGCGGGCGAGCTCGTCGCGCAGCCGCGTGAGCTCCTTTTCCCTTGCCAAATGCGCCCGGCGCGCTTCGAGCCATTGTTCCTTCGACACCACTTGATGCTCGGTCATCGCAGTCATGATTGCTCCTCGTGTTGTGAGCCCGGCCATCGCGTTGAAACCATAGGTCATCGCGGCCCGGGGCATGCGGCGGAATTATATTCCCATATGGGAATGGATCAAGCAAAAAATTCAAGCCGGCCCCCATGGCGTTTCTTTTCGTGCGGCGGGCGATGGCTCAAGCGGAAGCGCGGGGAGCGGGGAAGCCCTGACGCCGACAGGCGATGCGCGGTTCCGGCGTGCACCGGCGCGCGAGGAGCCGGGGCGAAAACAATTGGCAAAAAAGGGCTCAAAATGTGGCGAGCGGGCGGTGACGAGGCCGACGATAATTCCGACAACACACGACGCGCGTCGTTGGCGCTGCCGTGCCACCTCCGGGATTCGGAAACGCAACGGCAACTGGGGCCACAACGGACAACCGCGGGAACGGCGACTTGGGGCCTGGGCCGCGCGCGTCGGCGGATTCGCCTGTAACCGGGGTCCGCACTCGTCCTTTTGACCTGAAATCAAGGAGTTAGCCATGCCCAAGCGGTTTGCTGTCGGGACCCCTCTGGGTCTGTTCAACGGTTTCGCCAAGAAGGCCCTCGGACGCCGAAGGGCGAGCCGGGCGCTGGGCGTATTGCGGCGGGCGTGCATCGACGTGCTGGAAGGCCGCACGCTGATGTCCGCAACGTATTACGTCGCCCCCTGGGGCAGCGATGGGGCGGCGGGCACGCTGGCGCAGCCGTTCCGCACGATTCAGGAGGCGGCGAACGCCGCCTACTGGGGCGACACCGTCGCGATCGAGGGCGGCACGTACCACGAGACTGTCAAGCCGCCGCATGCGGGCGTGACGTTCACGAATTTCAATAACGAAGCGGTCACGATCAGCGGCGCCGACCAGGCCACCGGATTCTGGGATGCGGCCGGCAATATTTACGAGGCGACCGTCGCCACCAACCTGGGCGAGGGGAACGAACAGGTCTTCGTCGACGGCCAGTTGCTGAACGAAGCCCGCTTCCCCAACACGAGCCTCGATCCCTCACACCCGACGAAGGCGACGATCGGCGCTTATTCGAATGGCACGATCTACGACTCGTCGCTGGCGCAGCCGAACGGCTACTGGGTGGGCGCGAAGATCAACCTCACGCCCGGACAGGCGTGGACGACCTACACCGGCACGGTGACCGCGTCCGGCCCGGGGTGGATCACCGTCGCGCTGCCCGACATCGAATCCGGCGAGCAGCCCGCGGCCGGCAACAGCTACTATCTCTACGGCAAGTTCCAGGCGCTCGACTCGGCCGGCGAATGGTACGTCGACTCGTCCAACCACCTGTTCCTCTGGGACCAGTACGGCGACAACCCCTCCTATCACGACGTCGAGGTGAAAGCCCGTGAGTACGGCTTCGACCTGAGCGGCGTCTCGAACACCACGATCCAGGGGATCAATCTCTTCGCCTGCACGATCCACACCGACGCCGCGTCGACCGGCACGGTCATCAACGGGATCAGCGCCAGCTACATCACGCAATACTCAGTCGTTTCCAACGGCTGGTGGCCGACGAACGTGCCGCTGGGGATCGAGTTGTATGGCGCGAATTCGACGCTGGAGAACAGCACGATCGCCTACAGCGCGGGGGACGGCGTCTACGTGGGTGCGAACAACGTCACGATCAACAACAACACGATCCACGACGTCGACTACGCCGCCACCGACGCCGCCGCCATCCGCGACAACTTCAACTACACGACGATCACCAACAACACGATCTACAACGCCGGCCGCAACGGGATCAACTTCCGCGGCTACGGGCAGAGCATCCTGGCCAACACGATCCACGACGTGATGCTGCAGACGACCGACGGCGGCGGGATCTACACCGAAGGGGACAACGGCGGCGGGTCGGTCATCGCCTACAACGTGATCTACAACGTCAACGTCCCCCCCACCGGGTATCACGGCGCCGGCATCTACCTCGACGCCGATTCCAGCAACTTCATCATTCACGACAACGTCACCGCCAACGTGCAGGCGGGGTTGAAGTTCAACAGCACGAGCTACAACGAGACCGTCTACAACAACCGGATCGGCGCGAACATCAACGCGATCGAAACCAACGGGTGGACCGGGTTCGCCTATGACTGGAGCGGGAGCCGGTTCTACGACAACACGTATTACAACACGAGCGTGATGATGGGCGCCAACGTGGCGCAGTGGGGCAACGCGTTCGCGGGCGGGTGGCCGACGCTCCCCGCGCCGACGACGACCACGGTGGCCGTCCCGCAGCCGCCGCCCCCCGCCCCGGCCTCGCCGACGCCGCCCCCGCCCCCGACGGCCCCCAGCTATCCGGCCGCCGGGATCTGGACGGCCCTGATGGCCTGGCAACAGAACAACGTCGGGCAGGCTTATGGCGCCGTGGGTTACACGTACAACGGGTCCTGGGTCTCCTACGGCGCGGTCGATTTCGGCGCCGCCGCGGCGACGAAGTTCAACGCCAACGTGGCCGTCGCCCCGCAGTACGCCGGGCAGAAGATCGAGGTCTTCATCGACTCGATGTACAGCAACCCGATCGCCACGCTCACCGTCACGAACACCGGCGGCTGGAACAATTTCCAATGGCAAAGCGCCAACCTGTTCAACGCTGTGTCCGGCATTCACAACATCTACATCGAATTCGTGGGCCGCAGCGGGATCGCAAACCTCAAAAACTGGCAGTTCTCCTAACGCCTTGATCCAACGCAATCGCCTGTGCCCTAAACGGGAGGGCGAGGCTCCTGCCGAGCCGCGGCTCGGTCGAAAGACGCGGCTCGGCGGGGAGCCTCGCCCTCCCTCATTGAATCACCCCTGCCTTCGGAAGCGACGATCAACCCGTACCAGCATTGGGCGCGAGGAGGTACACCACGTCCGTGCGGATCTGCGACGGGTCGTTGTTCCACGCGTCAAGCCAGTGCCCGTAGATCTCCCAATTCGGACCCGCCAACGCGTGTCCGTTTGTTTTGCACCACGACCGGATCGCCTGATGCGCCTCGGCGAGCCGCTGGTAAGGCCCGAAGTGCGTCGTCGTCGCCACCCGCCCGGCCGGCGTGGCCGAGCCGACCACTTCGCCCGCCCCGGCAAACGGTGCCGCGACCTCCGCGCCCACTTCCATGTTGATCTCGTCGTCCCAATAGATCGAAACGTGCCGCCCCGCCCCCGCGACCTGCTGCGCGCGCAACACGCCCCACACCAGCCCGCAGGCCGCGGGAACGACTTTCGGGATCTCCTGCAAGCTCGCCCGGCGTCGCACCACCGCGAGCGGCTGGCTGGCATGTTGCTCGATTCGAATGTCATATGGCATGAGGCTCTCCCTGGGAAGACGACGCCGCATCAGCATGGTAAGCTCTGGATGTCAGAAGTTACATGACAATCGGACGGGAGGATAACGTGGGCGAGACCCAGACGGTCCATCCGCACCTTTCGGGCGCTGGCGCGCCGGTGCGCAGCGAGGACGATTTCGAGCTGACGGTCGTCGGCCGCATCCCGGACGCCTTGGCTGGGGCGTATTACCGCAACGGCCCCAATCCGCAGTTCGACCCGCAGGGACGGTACCTCAGCATCTTCGGCGACGGGATGATTCATGCCTTCTTCCTTGAGCCGAACAAGGGCGGCGGCCGTGCGCATTATCGCAACCGGTGGGTTCGCACACCCCGATGGCTCGCGGAGAACAAGGCGGGGCGGCCACTGTTCGGCTATTTGGGCGCGTCGAGCGATCCATCGGTTGCCGACGTCCCGCGCGGGACCGCGAACACCCACGTCGTCTGCCACGCCGGCAAGCTGCTGGCGCTGCAAGAGCAAAGCGAGCCGTTCGAGCTCGATCCGAAAGTCCTCGAGCGCGGCGGGTTCCTCAACACCGGCGGAAAGTTCACCGCACACCCGAAGGTCGACCCGCAGACTCACGAGATGATCTGGTTCGGCTATTTCGCCGGCCCCCAGCGGTTCTCCAACCTGATCGACTATGGCGTGACGGACAACGCCGGCCAGGTGATCCGCCGCGACCGCTTCGCCGCACCGTACGCGTCGGTGATCCACGACTTCATCGTGACCCGGAATCATGTCGTCTTCCCCGTCCTGCCCCTCACCGGCGATCTCCAGCGGGCCATGAAGGGCGGCCCGCCGTGGGCGTGGGAGCCCGACAAAGCCGCGTTCCTGGGCGTAATGGATCGAAATGGGCGCGTCGATTCCATCCGCTGGTTCGAGATGGAGCCGACATTCTTCCTGCACGCGATGAACGCATGGGAAACGGACGGGAAGATCCATTGCGACCTGATGGAATACCCGAGCGCCCCGGTCTTCCCCAACGCCGATGGGTCGCCCGGCAAGGACGTTCCGGCGAAGCTGACGCGCTGGACGATCGACCTTGCCGCCAACACGAACGTGGCGAAGCGCACACCGCTCGACGATCTGCCTGCCGAGATGCCGCGGTTCGACGAACGGCGGACGTTCCTGCCCTACCGCCACGGCTGGTATCTGGCGAAGGCCGGCCACGACAATCCGCAGCCGTTCGACGCCATCGCCCACATCGATCTGCAGACCGGCATCCGAACCGAGCGTCTCCTTGCGCCAGGCGACTGGGCTGATGAACCGGTGTTCGTCCCTCGATCGGCCGCCTCCCCGGAGGGCGACGGCTGCCTCATCACCCTCGTCTATCGTGCTGCGAGCAATACCAGCGAATTGCTG
>DASXMX010000295.1:0-4029 GCA_036495445.1 Tepidisphaeraceae bacterium | reverse complement strand
CGGCTTCGCGAACGTCGCCGCGTCCACCTTCGGGCGCCTGCCGCGGGACGCGGCGACGTTCGCGAAGCCGCAAGCGGCGAGGCGGTTCCAATCATACCGAGCAGATTCCACTTGGCACGTGCGGGATGTTGCGATTACCTTTCGGGCGCGTCGCGGGCGCCCGCGGCGGACAAAGTCATCTCCCGATGGACGGGGAAAGGAACGGATCATGTCACGATATCTTCGAAGCGCGGCCGCTGCGCTCGTAGTATTGATTTGCGCCGCGTCGTCTGTGCATGCCGATGCGAAGGACGACATCAAGCAGTCGGCGGAGTCGTTCGGGAAGGCGGTGCGGACGGGCGACACGGCCGCCGCACATAAGTACGCGATCACCGACGAGCAGACCTCGAAGTTGCTCGACGCGATGACCCATTTGACCAAGGCGCACCAGAAGATGGCCGACGCGGCGGTCGCCAAGTTCGGCGACGAGGGCAAGAGCCTGGGGGGCAACAACATGGCCCGAAATCAGCCGCAGCAGTTCACCAAGAACCTGAACGATGCGGACATCCAGGTGAACGGGGACACGGCGACCGTCACCTCGAAGGACCAACGCGGGCAGCAGGTCGTCTTCAAGAAGGACGGCGGGATCTGGAAGCTCGACATGACGCAGTTCCCGAACAAGGAACAGATGCAGCAAGGGCTCCCGATGTGGGACAAGATGGCCACCGCGATGAGCGAGGTGGGCGACGAGATCAAGGCCGGGAAGTACAACACGGCCCAGGAGGCCAAGACGGCGCTGGGCCAGAAGATGATCGCCGCCATGCGAAGCATGGCGCCGGGCGCGCCCGGCGCGCCGCGCGGGCAGCAGTAGTTGCGGGGTGACGAGGACCGCAAATCGGACCGGGCAGCCTACGTTCAGTCCTCGCGCGGGCAGTAGGCTTCGAGTTCGCTGATGAACTCGCGCAGCGCGGTGGCGCTGTTGTGTTCGGGGTCGTCGCCGCTGTGGACGAGCGTGAAATTCTCGCGGATGCCGGCGCAGGCGAGCCGCTGGAGGGCGGGGCGATAGTGGCTATGCGACAGGCACTCGTGGTATTGTCCGCGGAAGGCCTCGTACTCGTCGGGATGTTCGCCGAACCATTCCCAGACGTCCTTGGGAGGCCCCAGGTGTGGCATGATGTGATCGACCTTGCACCAGGACTGCAGGTCCTTCACGAGCCCGATCGGCTCGACCCACATCCGCAATCCGTCGTCGTCCTCCACCGCATCCAGGATGTGCTTGACCTTGATCATGGTAAAGCTCCTCACGTTGCACCGAGGAAGCCGACCGACTGCTTCGTTTCCTCTTATACTAAGACGATAGGAACTTCGTGAAGTTGGGAACGATGTCGTTCGAATCCTGTAATCCAGTTTATAAGACCCTTCGCGACCATTGGCGTCGCCTCCGCGGGGGGGGCGGGTTGTTGCTCCTGGCGCCCCTGCTGCTCTCATTGGATGGGTGTGGAGCAAAGGCCGCGCCGAGCCATGTGGCAGTGGATCTTTCAAAACCTCTGCCCGCCCTGCTGACCTACCTTAATGCGGTGGCCCAATGCGATGTGGAGACTGCAAAGTCTGCGTCGGTCGGGACCAAGGAGGACAAGCGGTGGATCGAGGCGATGGCGGCCCTGATCCGCGGGCTGCGGGGCTACCAGCAGGCGATGGATCAACGGTTCAAGAACGAGGCGGTGCAGACCGACGACGACATCCGGCAGGCGCTCAGCGAGTTCACCACCGAGCCGATCGTCCGCTTCCAGAACGGGCTGGTGAAGGAGGGCGACGACACGGCGGAGATCCAGGCGGCCATCGGCCACATCCGCCTTGCGGCCCAGCCGCCCGTCCAGATGAAGCGTGAAAAGGATCGGTGGAAGGTCGATCTGACGGCGATGAGGCAAGACCCGCGTCACAATCCGGCGGTCGTGGCCCAATACCTTGCGGCCGGGGAAAGTCTGTCCAAGGCGGCCAAAGCGATCCGGCTGGGCCGGTATCGCACGTTCGCCGAGGCCCAGCAGGCGGTGGGCGACCAGTTGCCCGGCTCCTGAGGTGCCCCGCCGACCGTGATGTAAGATAAAGAATGTGAAAACCCGGGGAAAATTCTTTTGCTTCTGGTGGATCGGCTCGATAAAGTAGGGTGTCAGGTGGCGGGTTCGTCGATCGGTCTGTAGGAAAACGCTTCGTGTTTCGTCCCTTCCTCCCTCTGTGTCGCACCTCTCCCGCATCGGTTGGCATGTTCAACCTCTTTCGATTGGGCCCGGAAAGAACCGCGTTGGGGGGATTCCCCCTTCCATACGGGGCCGCAGATTAGCCATTCATAGGAGATTCCAATGGCTAAGAAGTTGTACGTGGGCAACCTGAGCTATCAAGTCGATAGCTCGGAGCTCGAGCAGTTGTTTGGGCAGCACGGCCAGGTCTTGTCCGCTCAGGTCATTAACGACCGCGACACCGGCCGCAGCAAGGGCTTCGGGTTCGTCGAGATGGCGAACGATAACGAGGCGGAGGCCGCCATTCAGGCCCTCAACGGGCAGCAGCACAACGGCCGCGCCCTGACGGTCAACGAGGCCCGTCCTCGTGAGGACCGCGGGGGTGGCGGCGGCGGGTACGGTGGTGGCGGCGGCGGCGGGGGCCGTCGCGGCGGCAGCGGCGGCGGCGGATATGGTGGCGGGGGCGGGGGCCGGGGCGGCTACGGTGGCGGCGGCGGGGGCCGCGGCGACCGTGGGCGCGACCGCTACTAAGCCGAATCGCTGAGCATGAGCATTCGATTTCATCGAAGAACCCCCGCGCGAGCGGGGGTTCTTTGTTGGATTGGCGAGGCGTGAATTGTGGAACGCGTGAACGTGCCTACCGCCCGGGACCCGTTGGCGCTGCTTCGGGATTCACGTTCACCACCACCTTCCCCATCGGCCCTTGCTCCAGCCGGGCAAAGGCTTGGAGGAGTTGCTCGAACGCGAAGACTTGATCGATCAGCGGCTTCTCGCCCCCTTTTTGCAGGATCCCGACGATCCGCGCCCATGCGGCTTGGCTCTCGGGCGGCGTGTTGGCGCCCACATGAACCCCGCCGATCCGCAACCGCCGGAAGAACAGACTGGCGGTGTTGAACTGTGGGACGGGGCCGGCGAGTCGGCCGACCACGCTCACCTTGCCGAGGTTTCCGAGCGTGTCGATCACCTGCGAAAACAGGGGGCCACCGATGTTGTCGATCGCCAGGTCGACCCGGCGTCCGCCGAGTTGTTCCTTGAGTTGGGCTGGCCAATTCCTGTCCTGTGGATCGAGGGCGATCCTCGCCCCGAGGTCGCGGAGGTGCTGTTGCTTTTTCTCACTGCGGGAGAGCGCGACGACGGTGTGCCCCATCAGCGAGGCCAACTGCGTGCTGGCGACGCCGACGCCGCCGGAGGCGCCGGTGATCAGGACGACGGAGGGCGGCAGTTCGCCCCATTGGGTGAGCGCCTGGTAGGCGGTGAGATAGACCAGCGGCGCGGCCCCCGCTTCCTCTTCGCTCCAGCCGCTGGGGATTTCGACGAGCGACTCGACGGGCACGATCGTGCGTTGCGCGAACGTTCCGGCCCGACTGACGCCGACCTCGCCCCGGAGGATGGCCCGCCGGTCGCCCGGTTTCAGGCCGGTCACGCCCGGCCCGACTTCCAATACCGTTCCGACCCCATCGCGTCCCAGGATGTGCGGCAATGGCGGGCGGGCCGGGTATTGCCCCTCGGCCAGGTATCGATCCGCCGGGTTGAGGGCGGCGAAATCGATGTTCAGCACCACCTCACCCGCAGCGGGATGAGGATCCGGCACGTCAGCTAACCTAAGGCGGGAAATCCCCTCCATTCGATCCAGCAGCCATGCTTTCATAGCGCGCCTCCTGGGAAGCATAGGGCAATCAGCGTTACCCGCCCCGGCGGACGATCCGCACGTGGGGGCCGGCGGTCGGGATTTCAAAGAGGTCGGAGATGATGTCCCATCCGAGTTTCTGGTAGAACCGCGACGCCGGCACCCGGGCATTCGCCCAGACGGTTCGGC
>DASXMX010000294.1:0-8447 GCA_036495445.1 Tepidisphaeraceae bacterium | reverse complement strand
CGGATCGGGTTCATCGGCTCCAACGGGGCGGGCAAGACCACGATCTTCAAGGTGCTGACCGGCGAAGTGGTCCCCGACGCCGGGATCGTCGCGATCTCGAAGGGGACGAAGGTCGGCCACCTAACGCAGGATCCCACGTTCGAGGCAGGCAACGCCGTTGTGGATGAGGCGGAACTGGCGTTCGCACAGCTCCATGCGCTGTCGCACAAGCTCCGCGAGATCGAGCACGAGATGGCGCACCTGACGGGCGAGGCGCTGGAGAAGATCCTTCGCCAGTACCAGCAGACGCAGCACGATTTCGAACTGGCCGGCGGGTACGCGTGGCGGCACAAGCTCGAGGCGACGCTACTGGGCGTCGGCCTGGGCCGCGAGACCTGGGAGCAGAGCGTCGAGACGCTCTCCGGCGGGCAGCGCTCGCGCCTGGCGCTGGCCAAATTGCTCATCAGCGAGCCCGACCTGCTGCTGCTCGACGAGCCGACGAACCACCTGGATTTGGCCGCGATCGAGTGGCTGGAGAAATACCTGCTGACGTTCGGCGGCGCGGTGGTGCTCATCAGCCACGACCGCTACCTGCTCGACCGGCTCGCCACGCGGATCGCCTGGCTGACCGATTGCCGGATCCGCAGCTACCCTGGCAACTACTCGTCGTTCGTCCAGCAGCGCGAGCTGCAGGAACTGAGCCAGCAGCGGGCGTTCGAGCAGCAGCAGGCGGACATCGCCAAGCAGCAGGAGTTCATCCGCCGGTTCGGTGCCGGCCAGCGGAGCAAAGAGGCCAAGGGGCGCGAGAAGCGGCTGGATCGCCTGCTCAAGAGCGACCAGGTGATCCAACAGGTGCAGGCCGGGCGGAAGATCCACCTCTCGCTCGGCACCGACCAGCGGGCCGGCGACCAGGTGCTGGACGTGCGGAACCTCTCCAAGGGGTTCGACACCAAGCAGCTCTGGCGGGACGTGAAGTTCCACGTCCGCCGGGGCCAGCGGATCGGCGTCATCGGGCCCAATGGCTCCGGCAAGACGACGATGCTCGCCACCCTCCTCGGCCAGGCCGATGCCGACGCCGGCGAAATTCGCTGGGGCGCGAACCTAAACATCGGCTACTACGACCAGCGGCTCGATGACTTCGACCCCGACTTGACCGTGCTCGAAGCCGCCTGGGAAGACCGCGACGTGAAGGAGCAGCAGGTCCGAGACGTGCTCGCCTCGATGCTCTTCCGCGGCGACGACGTGAACAAGCGCATGGACCTCCTCAGCGGCGGCGAGCGGGCGCGCGTCCGCCTGAGCCAACTGCTGCTCGACCGCCCCAACGTCCTGGTTCTCGACGAGCCGACCAACCATCTCGACATTCCCTCCCGCGAGGCGCTGGAAGGGACGCTCGCCGGCTTCGAGGGAACGATCCTGTGCGTGAGCCACGACCGCTACTTCCTCGACAAGGTCGCGAATCGACTGCTGGTGCTCGACCCGCCGCGGGTGATCGACTTCGCCGGGGGCTACAGCGCCTGGGTCCACAAGCTCGACACAGACGCCGAGCAGAAGGCCGCCGAATCGGCGACCAAGCCAAAGGCGAAGTCGTCGGTGCCCTCACCCTCGGCCGCGCCGCGCGACGGCGCCGCGAATGTCAAGAAGAAGGACAACCCCTACGCCCGCCCCTTCGGCCGGCTGACGTTGGAAGAGTTGGAGGAGCAAATCACCGACACCGAAATCGCCCTGCAGGAATGCCAGCAATCCTTCGGCGACGCCGAGACGTTCAAAGACCCCGGCCGGGGTCAGCGACTTCACTCCGAATACGAGTCCCTGTCAAAGAAACTCGAAGCGCTCGAAGCCGAGTACTTCGCGCGGGAACAATGATGGCGCGGAGTGCGGGCCACCCCGTGACACGGGTTTTAACGCGTGCTGGCGGCGTTCAAATGTGAGTTGCTCACCGTTCCCCTACGCTCCCTTTACGTGAGCGGTGCATCGCACAGGCTGAAAACCGGTCTCAGCGCGACCTTCGGACCCACAACAGCCACACCACGACGACGAGGATCTGTACAGCGACGGTCAGCCAGAACCGGATCTGAAAGGCTCGCTTGCGGGTCTTGTGGCGGAACAGTTGCTGGCCCGCCAGCGCCGCGGGGCTGCCGCCGAAGGCGGCGAGCAGGTGGAGGGAACGCTCCGGCAGTCGCAGGCCTTCGCGCGTCGAGGCCCACTTGTCGTAGGCGTAGGCGAGGAACGTCGAGACGTTAATCGCCAGCAGGCAGGCGATCAGCGGCTGGACGGCCCACCGCACCGCCAGCAGCAGGGCGGCGGCGACGGTGAACGCGGTCAGGCCGCATTGCAGGACGAACGGGTCGCGACGGGCGGTACTTCGGCTTCGAGTCATATCGTCTTTTGCAGGGGCACACGGCGTGTGGCCGGGTGTACGGCCGCACGCCCCGACAGACATCCGTGCACACACCGTGTGCCCCTACGAGAGTATTCGGATGTTCAGGTCCTGCAGGCTGAATCCGAGTGCTGCGATTTGGGCCGCGACGGTCGCCGCGTCGTGCACGTTGTTGATCGTGATGGCGTGGTGCGTCGTCAGGTCGCGCATCGAGATCCGGGCGATCGACGTCCCAGCGATGCCGAATGGCATGCCGCCGTTGTCGATTTTCGTCGTGCCCAGCGACAGGATGCCCACGTTGGACGCCGCGATGTCGGAGTTCAGGTAGCCGACCACGTTCGCCCGCGGGACCAGTGTGATCGACTTGATCGTCGCCGTCGCACTCAGGTCCGACGCCGCGGACGGCAGCGTCTGGCCGGAGGCGACCGTGCCCACGCCCGCGAAGACGAGGCTGCCCTGCAGCGCCTCGGCCCGGATGGGCCCGAGGTCGCCGGCCGAGTCGATCGTGCTGTTGATGATCCCGCTGGTCACCTGAAGGTTTCCCAAGTCGGTGCCGCCGGTGCCGGTGAGGCCGAGCACGGCGTTGGTCATCATCCCGCGGACGCGGATCGATCCGATCGAGGGGGCCGTCAGTGAGCCGGCGAGGTTGCCGCGGTCGTTGATGGACGAGAGGCTGCCGCCGAAGGTCGCGTTCCAGTCGAACGTGGACCCGCCGAACGCGAGCGGCGCGCTGGCGCCCGGGACGTTCCACGTCCCGCCGATTTCGCCCCGCACGTTGAACGAGTTGATCAGGCGGGCCGGCGCGCCGTCGCCGCTGAGTTGCACGCCCACGTCGAAGTGGCTCGTGGTCAAGACCTGGCCGAGGTAGGCGGCTTTGAACGTTTCCGGGTCCGAGTCGGTGCTGAACCACGCCCCGCCGCGGACCTGGCTGACGGGCGCAGGGGTGGAGAAGTTTTCGTCGACGATCGAGTTGATCGTCAGGCTGACCGGGCCGATCGACTGGCCGAGGGTCATCGTGCCGCTGCGGGCGCCGTCAATGTTCATGAGCCGCGCGCCGCCGGCCAAATTCAGATCGCCGTCCATAAACAGGTGCTTGATCCGGATCGCCCCCAGTGCCCCGTCGCTGGTGATGTGGCCGACGTCCGCGAAGACGGTGCCGCGCTTGGCGGTGATGCCGGTGATCGTCAGTTGCGTGGCGGCGGTGGTGCCGGTGAGGGTGATGCTCTCGACCGCCTGGTTAGCGCCGCGGACGCGGTTGCCGACCTGCGCGAGGTTGTCCCCGCCCAGGTGGACGGTGCCGGTGCCCGGCCCGGTCAGCGTGATCGTGGCGGCGGTGTGGTTGGCCATCACGTAGCGGAGCTGGCTTTGCCCCGGCCCCAGCGCCACGTCCAGCGACCGGTCGGCCGCGGCGGTCACCTGAACGCGGAACGTGTCGAGCGCCTCGCTGCCGTCCGGCGCCTTGGCGGTCAGCATCACCCGCGCGAACCCGGACGCGGCCGGCGTCAGGGCGATCGACAGTGCCCCGCTCGAGTCGACGCTCGTTTGGGCCAGCGCCGTGTTGTCCGATTGGGCGGTGAAACTGAGGTCGCTTTGCCCCGTCGCGTTGTCGAAGAATGTCTGGTTCAGATCGATCGTCTGCATCGGCGAGTCCTGGGCCAGCGTCAGATTCGGCAACGGCTGCAGCGCGACCGTCAACAGCCTTCGATCTTCCAGCGACTCCACCCCAAACCGGGGGCGCACGGACCGGCTCAGGCCGCGTGAAACGAACGTCACGAGTCTCCTCCATTGTTGGCAAACCCTGGTATTGCCCGGGGCCAATTCAGTTGGGCGATCTGCGATCAAGAAAGATTAATGGCGCGGGAGGGGGTTGTCCATTGGCAGCGGATGCAACGGGCATGACGTCCGCCTCATTCCCCTCCCCGCGAGGCCTCCCACAATCCCTGCCGCGCGCGTTGGTTATGCGACCCGGTTCCGCGATGCGTCCGCGGGATCAAGGGTCTCGTCCGCTTCGGCTTCGATTGCCGCCCGCCGGGCCATTTCCTCACGCGTCGGGGGCGAATATGGGGCGTAGCCCAGGCACAGCGACAGCGAATCCTCGGGTGTGTACTGCGCGTGGCCCTTCATGCTCCGCAGCAGCCGCTCGATCCCCAGCGCCGGCCACCGGCGGAACCGCACGGCGTCGGTGTCGATTAGCATCGGATACGGCCCGACCTTCGGGTCATCCAGCACGATCCAGTTGGGCGCTTTGGCGTCAAAGTGGGACAGCCCGGTCTTGTCGATCGTTCGCAGGATCCGCCCGAGCCGGCGGAACAGGGTGTCGCGCTGCTCGGCCGGGAGGGCGTCCAGGTCCGTCCGCCAAAGCGTCTGCCCTGGGACGCGCTCGAAGATGCTGATGTGGTCGGTGATGTACCCGAACCGGTGGCGTTCCATTACCAGCAGGGGCCAGGCGGTCGGCAGGTTTCGGGCGATCAGGTGCCAGCCCTTGAGCCAGCCGCGCCACGAGCGCGACCGGCGGGGGATCTCGTTCAAATACCGCCACCAGTACCGCTTGTACGGCCGCTTGATGACGACCTGCAGCGTGCGGCCGCCCAGTTCCAGTTCCGTCGCGACGACGTCGCCGCTGCGACTGCGCTTGAGCACGCGCAGCTCGTCCGCCTCGATCTTCCGCCAAAGGTCAGGCCAGATCCGCTCCCAGTCCTCGTGCGTGATCGAGAGCGTGCTGCCGACCGACCACCGCTTGGCGAATTTCGTCTGCTTGAAGAAGAAGCCCCTCCACTGGCCGAAGTCGAGCCGGCCGAAATACTGGTTCTCCCCGCCGACCCGCTTGAGGAACGCCTGGCGGAGTTCCTCGCTGATCGGGTTGTTCTCCGGCGGGAACCCGCCCACGAGCAAGTCATACCCGCGGACCAGGTCCGTCAGCGTGGCGAAGGGCATCACGCTGTGGGCCAGCCGGTGGATGTCCCGCGCCCGCATGCCGCGGCGGACAGCGTATCCATCGAGCAGGTAGACCTTGTCGTCTTTGAGCAGGAAGTTCCCCAGATGCAGGTCGTCGTGGCCGAGCTTCGCGGCGGCCAGTTGCTTGACGATCTCACTGATCTGCCGGGAGATCTCCCGGTGCATCGGCGATCGTTCGCCCCGGAGCGACAGGTCGCTGAAATAATGGTCGAGCTGCACGGACGGCTCAATCGCCTCCATAATGACGGCGTCGCCCGCCTGACCGTCGAGCTTGAACCCGATCAACACCGCCACCGCCCGGGGCGCGGGGATCTTCGCCCGCTGCAGCATCTGCAGCCGGGTGAATTCCAGCCGGGCCGGGCTCCCGCGCCCGAGCCGGCGGAACCAGTCGCGCAGGTGGTGGAATCGCTCGGCAACCCCTTCGGTCGGATAAAACTTCAGGTAATAGGGCCGTCCCTCGACCTCGAACCGCCACACCTGGCGATACGGCCGCCGTTTCACCAACTGGCCGATGGCGGGGAGGTCGCGGAGCGTCTGTTCTAGCTTCTCTGGGGACACGCGACAGGTTTATAGGCGACGCCGGCCCATTTGTCTCCGCCCCGCGCCGCCGCGCACTGGGCCGCCGAACCGACGACCCCGTTCCCCTCCCCCGACTATGCACTTTCGCGAACCAATCCACCGCTCGGAGCCGCGCCCCAGACTTCATTTCTGCCCGTTTTGTGGCGCCGTGTGGCGCGCCGGCCCCATCACTTTTCGCCCCATCATTTTAAACCACAAACCTTTGTAACCATTCTTCCCATTTTAACCATGCGCCACATGTCGCAAAATAAGGTCCACAACAATCCGATTTGGAAGCGCGTCGACGTAGCCGAGCCGACGGCCAGCAGTCGGCCAAGCAGGGGACCGACGGGTCGGTTACCGGGTTCCTGTACGACGGCAAGCGGCTGCTGCACGAGACCGACGAGGTGGGCGGGGAGGTCACGAACAGTTACGCGGCCGGGACCAGCGACGAGTACGGGGACCTGATCGGCGGCGGGACCGAGCCGACCCACCAGTACGACGCCCAGGCGAACACCGCCGCCCTGCTCTGGACGACTCGTGAATTCGCATCAGTCAGAGAATCATCGAAACCCGTCGTACCCACCCTGCCCGAGCCCACCAATCCCGCTCATCGCACGCGTCTTGCCCGCCGGCGAATCGGCCCGACGCAACTGTTCAACGAATCGAACTCGGCGGACTGATACTGCTGAAGTAGATGCTGCCGTACCCAAGACTCGGCGGCGGAAGTTCTTCGGGCGCTAGCTCGGCGGTGGGCGGGCTCGGCGCAATGGAATTGGACGACACACCCGGCGGTCTCCAACTCGCCTGGGTGTACGTCGTGCGCGTCGGCTGCGGCGTCACCCGCTGGAGATTGGATGTCGGTGGTGGAACGTTCAGCGGCCGCCGGTACGTACCGCTGTAGGCGACGCTCCCGTTGCCCGGGCTGCCCACCTCAGACTGGCCGAGTTGGGGCGAAATGTGATAGGCGGGATTGTAAAGCTGCGGCGGCGGCAGCCGCATCAACTGCTGAATCGTCGACTGCCCGGGGATATAAGCCACCGCTCCAGCAGGGTTCAGCGGCCCGGCCTGCTGGGCGTTCATCCGCAACTCCGACGGTAGCGCGCCCGACCGCTGCGCCGCCATCCGCGCTTCCGACGGCAGGATCGCGGTCTGGTAGGGCGGCCGGCGGTAGTGGATCGACTCGCCCACGCTGTAGTCGTTCGGCCGGTAGTTCCTCGCCTGCGTATTCGCCGGCGCAAGCTGCGGATTCACCTGATTGTTCGCGGCGAACTGCGCAATCGAGGTTGCCACCATCGCAAGGATTACCACGACCGGGACGACGCGGACAAATCGATCCACGAAGGTAAACGAAGAGACACGAACAAGAGGGAAGAGATGTAATGGCATTGAAATTCCCTTCGTGTGACTTCGTGGACACACATGGAGCTCTCGTTACTTCGACGGCAGGGTTACCGGCGACCCGGGCGTAACGTGGACGGCGAAGTCCACCCGCTTCGCGCCGGGCGGCGGTGTGAACGTGAACCGGGACTCGGGCACGTCGGCGTTCAGGTTCCAATCGGACAGGTAGGCGACGTATTCCGGGTGGCCCGGCGTGTCCTTGTAGACGATCGCCAGCTTGCGCGGCAGCGGCTCGGCGCCGTCCTGGATCCAGATCTCCCAGTCGATGCCCTCCTGCCGGAACGCCAGGTGCCGGCACTTCGTGTCGAACACGTACCCGACGCCGACGTCCGTGCACGTGCGGGCGCGGGAGAGCAGCGCCTTGGCCGGGTCGGCCAGGATCAGGTCCACCAGCGGCACTGTCATGCCGTAGTCGTTGGCCAGGTGATCGAACATCGCGTCGAGATCCCCTTTGATTTCGGTTTGGCCGTACGCGTGATTGTCCACGTTCAGCAGTGTGACGGTGTGGCCGTCGAACGTGAACTCGGTGTCCCCGTCGTCGCTGGCGATCGACGCCGCGACGCGATCCGGGCGACGGACCGCGACACGCTCCCTGCGCGCGATGTCGACCTTCTGCCCGTCCTCCAGAAACTGTTGGCGAACGGTGTAGGCGTTGAACGTGAACGCTTTGGCGGCGACGAGGCGGGCGCCCATCTGCCGGACCACCGCCTCACATTTCGGATCGATGCCCGATCCCGAAGGCGTTTCGTCGGCGTGCACCGAAAGCAGGCCGCACGCGAGAATGCCAAACAAGAGGAACACCGTGCGGGAGGCGAAGCGTTTCATCGGCTGGATCTCCTTGGGTTGTCAAGCTTACATCGCTGCGTGCACGTCGCGAAGTCGGGAAAACCCCGACATCGATATCCGGTTTGTTCCATGTGACTGTCAGACGAAAGTAATGATCTCCAAACGAGCCGTAGCGCCGGTTGCTTCCATCGCTTGGCGTTTCCTACCGTTGGCCAAGGTAAACCCACATGAATGCCACGCCCGATGTCGTTCGTCCAACGGTTCGTTTGAGCGTCCTGGACCAGTCGCCGATTCCGATGGGCAAATGCGGCCGCGACGGGCTGCTGAACACGATCGACCTGGCCCGGCTGACGGACGAGTTGGGATATCACCGCTACTGGGTCGCCGAGCA
>DASXMX010000293.1:0-4239 GCA_036495445.1 Tepidisphaeraceae bacterium | reverse complement strand
CAGAACGGCCCGCACCAGTCGAACCGGAAGATGGAAGGATCGCTTAACGCTGAGCATCCGCGTGCGCACGTTGCCAAAATCACCCGGCGGCCACCCACGTACGCCGCCGTCGCGCGGCAACTGTACACGCCCCGCCCCGTTTTCGGAACGATCGATGAGCGTTCGCGGCAGGGCGCGGCGTTGAACCCGAGCAGTTTCCACCGCTCCGGGTCCGCCCGAGCCGATCGCCCGCCGCGCGCCTCAAACCGGGAAACGGTCTGTTTTGTGGCGCTTTGTGGCGCGAGTTTTCGATGCTTCTTGCACACATCTACTTATTCTAAATGTAGATGCATCAAGTTCGCCCATTTTAACGATGCGCCACACGCCCTCTCTCTGTGAGCAATGTTTAGACGAATGGACCGCGTCATGAACGAACGGATCGGAATGGACGGATCGCGTCCCCCTTTCGGCCTCCGCACCGGTCACCAGCCGCCGATATCATCCCGTCTGGTGACGGCCACGTGGACGGTCGTCTGCGCGCATGACTTCGCCCTTCGCCAAATAATACTCGTATTCGAGATACGCCGGAGGCGCGAACGTAACTGCTTTGCGCATCAGTTCGAGAGAGCGGATCTGATCTGTGTTCGACATGGCGGCGGCGATCCAAAAACAAGCGCTGCACATGTATCGCTCGTGGAGGATGGGCTGAGGTGTGACGAGCGCAAGCAGTTCGCGCTCATCCAAATCCCCGAGCACAAAACGGCCGAGTGGGCCTGGCCAGTTCACCGCGCGGGAGTCGCGGCAGCACATTGCAATACGTACCCGCGCTTGTCTCGCTAGAGTCGCGTCATTTAGCCGCAACGCACCGTAACTTAACAACATTGGTACCATCAAGCCGCCGGCTGCATCCGTGTACCGCTTGACTCGCTGCGCTTCCTGCCAATGGGCAACCGCTTGCTCCCGAGCCCCAGACAACCATGAGGCGATGCCGGAATTGATAAAATCGCGTTCTAAACGACCATTGGTTTGCACGACCAGCCATTCACTCAGCGATTGCGCCTCGCCGTACCGCTCGAGTAGGAGGAGCGCCAGGACCTTATTACGCAGCGGGGACTCGTTCTGAGTCTTCGCATAAACCTCATCAATTCTCTGGATCGCCTCCTCAAATCGACCCTGCTTTACCAGTTCCCAGTCGCTTTCAGCAACCATTGATACTCCCTCTAATATTAAAACCCGAAAAAGGGGACCCGAAAAAGGGGTCATAACCCGAAATTCGAAAAAGGGGTCATAAGCCTTTTCTTCCGTTCCGGTCCTCTACGCTCGCCGTCTTGCGGGGCCGGCCGATCGGGCGCAGCGCGCTTTGGAACGAAGAAACGGAACGAAGAAACGGGACAGTCACGTTTACCGGGCTGAGCAATGATGCTAGACTTCGGTGATGCCCCGATCGGCTCGGAAGGTCCCCGGCGGCGTGGTGTTCCACGCGCTCAACCGCGGCGTGGGTCGCCGCACGCTGTTTCACAAGGACGCGGACTACGCCGCGTTCGAGCGAATCCTCGAACAGGCGCTGGCGGCGGTGCCGGTACGGCTGCTGGCCTACTGCCTGATGCCCAACCATTGGCACCTGATCGTCTGGCCGCGGGCGGATGGGGACCTGAGGCGGTTCATGCAGCGGCTGACCACCGCCCACGTCCGCCGCTGGCAGTCGCATTACCACGAGGTCGGGCTGGGGCACCTGTACCAAGGCCGCTTCAAAAGCTTTCCCGTACAAGAGGATGCGCACTTCCTGACCGTCGCCCGCTACGTCGAGCGCAACTCGCTGCGGGCGAACCTGGTCGAGCGGGCGGAGGCCTGGCGGTGGTCGAGCCTCTGGCGGCGCGAGCACGGCTCGCCTCAGGAGCGAGGTCTCTTGAGCGAGTGGCCGCTCGCCCGCCCGGCGGACTGGCTGGCGTGGGTGAACCAGCCGCAGACCGATGCCGAACTGCTGGCGCTGCGGACGTCAATTTCGAAAGGACGACCTTATGGCGAGCCGGCGTGGCGGGAACAAATGGTCGAGGACCTGGGCCTGCACGCCAGCCTCCGCGACCGCGGCCGGCCGAAGAAGCGGGCGGCGGCGGGTGCTCAAGAATCGTGACTGTCCCGTTTTCTGGGTCTGATAACGGAGAGCGGCGTGCGCCGATTCGCCCATAGGTTACTGATTGCACTCACGTGCGCCTCGGTCGTCGCGGCGCTGGCGACGGCAGCCGTTTGGGTTCGAAGCATTTGGGTTGCAGAATGGGTCGGTTGGGAAACGTTGGAAGCAACGCCCCGCGGTGGCCAGCGCCACGCGAATACGGCGATTGGCACGTTTACGGGTGGACTCATGTGTTTTCGGCAGATGAACGACGGGCCAGCGACGTTTACTAGCCCAATCGATTCCCGGTGGCAGTGGTACAAGGAGCCGAGTCCGACCGTTTCGCTCGGGGACCTGTGGTTCCGGTTCTCATTCACTCACTATTCCCTGCCGCCGAAGTTCGGCCCGATCGGCGACCGCGGCTACACGCTCGATCTCGGCGTCCCGGACTGGGCCATCATCGTTGTCTGCCTAGCTCTTCCGGCATGGCGACTTTGGCATTCCTGGCGGTCCCGCCATCGACGAAGGCGAGGCTTTGAGCCGATCCGCGCGTCGCGGAACGAACAGCCCGAGGCCGGCGGGACCGACCAAATTGAGAGCAACAGTAATCGTACGCAGTAGGAGAACTCTATGCACCCCATCGAAATCGACGCGACGTTGAAGCTGGCCAAGCGGACCCTTCGCGAGGGGAAGGTGCCGGAGGCGGAGGCGATGTACCGCAAGGTGCTGGCGGAGCAGCCGGGCTGCGCGGAGGCGACGCACTTCCTGGGCCTCGCGGCGATGCGGCGCGGCAAGGCCCAGGAGGCGCTGGACCTGGTGCGGCAATCGATCGAGGCGGAGCCGCAAAGGGCGGAGTTCCACAACAACCTGGCGACGGTACTCGGTCGCATGGGCAAGCCGATCGAGGCGCTGGGGGCGGCGCAGCGGGCGCTGGACATCAACCCCGAGCAGCCGGAGGCGTGGGGGAACAAGGGCGTGGCGCTGGAGGCGCTGGGCCGGCTGGACGAGGCGATCGAGGCGTACCGCCGGGCCGCGGAACTGAAGGCGGACCACGTGGACGCGCTGGCGAACCTGGGCAACGCGCTCTCGCGCAAGGGGCTGCACGAGGAGGCGATCGGGCACCTGCGCAAGTTCGCGGAGCTTCGCCCGCGGGACGGGCAGGCCCGCAAGGCGCTGGGCAACGCGCTGCGGCGGGCGGGCAGGCCGGCCGAAGCCGTGACGGCCTACCGGATGGCCGTCGAGCTGAATCCGCGGGACGCCGACGCGTACAACAACCTCGGGGCGGCGCTGCAGGAGTCGGGGCGAGTGGCGGAGGCGGAGGAGGTGCTGCGGACGTGCCTGTCGATCAAGCCGGACCACACGGATGCCCACTGGAACCGGGGGCTGGCCTTGCTCGCCCTGGGCCGCTGGCGGGAGGGGTGGATGGAATACGAGTGGCGGCGGCACCTGCGCGAGGACGTGGGGCAGCGAAGGAACTTCCCCCAGCCGGTGTGGCAGGGCTCGCCCTTGGAGGGGCGGACGGTGCTGGTGCTGTGCGAGCAGGGATTGGGGGACACGATCCAGTTCATTCGCTATGTGCCGAAGCTGGTGGAGCGCGGGGCGCGGGTGATCGTGGAGTGTCAGGCGAGGTTGAAGCCGCTGCTTAAGGGGATTGAGAAAGGCGACGCGGAGACGCGGGGACACGGGGACGCGGGGAAGGAGGGGGACAAATCCATAACGGTGGTCGCGCGGGGGGAGCCGTTGCCGGGGTTTGACTTTCATGCCCGGCTGTTGACGCTGCCGGGGATTTTCGATTCGACGCCCCAGAGCGTGCCGGCGGCGGTGCCGTACCTGCAGGTGGATGCGGGCCGGGTGGAGCGGGTCGGGCGGGTGTTGGAGCGGGCGATGGAAAGAGACGCGGGGACGCGGGGACAGGGGGACGCGGAGAAGGCGAAAGCGGACGCGGAGACAGGGAGACGGGGTGACGCGGAGATGGGAGGCACGCCGGCCGGCAACGCCTTGGACTTCGTCCCCGCGTCTCCGCGTCACCCCGTCCCCGCGTCGTCTTCTCCCCTCCCCGCGTCTCCCCGTCCCCCCGTCTCCCCGTCCCCCCGTCTCCCCGTCCTCCTCCCCCACGCTCCGCGTCGGCCTCGTCTGGCAGGGGAACACGG
>DASXMX010000292.1:0-4757 GCA_036495445.1 Tepidisphaeraceae bacterium | reverse complement strand
GCGGCTGAAGCTTCTTGCCGACCGGCGGCAGCACGTCGTACAGCGAGCCGCTGGCGTGCTTGTCGGTGGCATCGGGGTCGTACATGCACTGGTATTCGACGCCGAAGGCGAAGCCCTGGCCCTTCTTTTCCTGGACGCGGTATTTCACGCCGCTGTTGCCATTCAGTTTGGGGACCATCCATTCGAACGAGAGCTCGAAGTTTTCGTACTCGTCGACGGTGACCAGGTCGTTGATCTTCTTCCCGCCCAGGCAGTGGAAGCAGCCGTCCTCGATCTTCCAGAGGTCGGCGGGGAAGCCGCCCATGCCCAGCCCGCGCCATCCGGTGGTGCTGACGCCGTCGAATAGCAGTTTCCACCCGGCCTGCTTTTCGGAGTCGGTCAAACTGGGCCGATTGGACGGGTTTTCGGCCCGGGCAAGCCCCGCAAGAACCAGCATCGGCAATAAAACCGCGATCGATACGTTGGAAAGAGGCATGCAGGAAGTACAGCCGTCCGCCGGGGTGCGTTGACGCAATCGACCTCATCGGCTGAAGCGAACCTGGATTTCAACGCATGCTTGACGCCGTGACTAGTGAAAAATGATTTGGCCGCCATGGGGATTTCGGTGACGGCCGACCCATCTGAAGTGCCCGTTTTTTGAGAGGAACCGCCAATGCGATGGCTCCCCAAGAGCATCACGTCGGCATGCCTGACCGCGTTTGCCCTGTTATTGCTTGCCGCTGTTGCGAGCGCCGAGGAGGCCACTGCCGCGCCGCAGCAGGCGGACCTTCGCACGCCCAGCCAGCGGTGGGCAAAGCTGCCCGATGCCCAGGACCCCAGCTTCCGCCGGCACGTGATCCCGCTGCTGGCCCGCGTCGGGTGCAGCTCGCGCGAGTGCCACGGCTCGTTCCAGGGCCGCGGCGGGTTTCAGCTCTCCCTCTTCGGCTCCGAGTGGGACCATGACTTCGTCCAGCTCACCCAGAGCAAGGGGGACGAGGACGAACTGCACGTCGATCGCCAGCACCCCGACCAAAGCCTGATCCTCCTCAAGCCCACGATGCAGGTGAAGCACAAGGGCAAGCTGCGGTTCAAGAAGGACGGATGGGAGTACAACCTTCTGCTCAAGTGGATCCAGGACGGCGCCAAGGACGACTCGAAGCACACCGGAGAGCTGCAACGGCTCGACGTGACGCCGTCCGAACTGGTCTTCAACAAGGCCGGCCAGACGACGCAGCTCCGCGTCCTCGCCCACTGGACCGACGGCACCACCGAAGACGTGACCGAGCTGACGCGGTTCAAGACCAACGACGAGACCGTTGCCACCGTCTCCGAGGCCGGTCTCGTGACGTGCACCGGCAAGGGGGACAGCCACGTGGTGGCGTCCTATGACAACGGCGTGAGGCCGACCCCGGTCATGCTGCCGGTGTCGGACCAGAATGGCGACAAGTTCCCCCCGATCGCCACGCGAACGAAGATCGACGAGCTGGTCATCAACAAGCTGCGGAAGGTGGGGATCGTCCCATCGCCCGTGTGCAGTGACGCCGAATTCCTCCGCCGCGTGAGCCTCGACCTGACCGGCACGCTGCCAACGCCGGACGAGGTGAGCAGATTCATCGCGGACCCTTCAGCGGGCAAGCGGGCCGCGAAGATCGAGGAATTGCTCAACACCCCGGCGTACGCCGCCTGGTGGGCGACCAAGTTCTGCGACTACACCGGCAACAGCCCGCGCGAATTGAACTTCGGCGGGAACTTCAACCGCAACCCGGGCGAGATCTCCCGCCAGTGGTATGACTGGCTCAATAAGCGGATCGAGGAGAACCAGCCGTACGACCAGATCGTCGCCGACATCGTGCTGGCTACCAGCCGCACGTCGTCGGACCAGAGCTACAAGGACTACACGCTTCAGATGGACACGTACTTCAAGTCGGACCATCCGGCCGACTACGCGGACCATCCGACGATGCCCTACTTCTGGCAGCGGCGGAACGTGCAGCTTCCGCAGGACAAGGCGCTGGCCTTCAGCCACGCGTTCCTGGGCATCAAGCTCGAGTGCGCCCAGTGCCACAAGCACCCGTTCGACCGGTGGACGAAGCAGGACTTCGCCCAGTTCACCGCCTTCTTCACCCCGATCATCTCCGGCCCGCGCCCGCCGTTGCGGGGCGAGGACGTCACCTACCAGGGCCTGGTCCGCGAGATCACGCAGAAGGTGACGACGGAGGTTGAGGGGCCGGACGCCGCCAACATGGACAAGCTCACGCCGGCCGAGAAGGCCGAGCTGAAGAAGAAAGACGCGAAGAAGTTCGCGCAGATCCAGAAAGGGCTGCGCGAGGAGACCGCGCGTTTGGTCGATGCGGGCGAGCCGGCGCCATGGCCTGAGCTCTGGATCAACAATCGGATCAGCCCCGCCCGCGCCAACAAGAAGAACAAGGGAACGGTCGACCTCACGGCCACGCCCAAGATCCTCGGCGGCCAGGAGGTGAAGCTGACGGAGTATCCCGACCCGCGCAAGCCCTTGATGGAATGGCTGCGGAGCCCGTCGAACCCGTATTTCGCCAAGGCGTTCGTAAACCGGGTTTGGGCAACGTACTTCAACCGGGGCATCGTCGATCCGCCGGACGACATGAACCTGGCCAATGCCCCCTGCAACGCCGAGTTGCTCAACTACCTGGCCCAGGGGTTTGTCAGCCACGGCTACGACATGAAGTGGCTGCACCGCGAGATCCTCAACAGCGACACCTATCAGCGGAGCTGGCAGACGAACCCGACCAACGAGCTGGACAAGCGCAACTTCAGCCATGAGGTGGTGCGGCAGCTCCCGGCCGAGGTGATGCTCGACGCAGTTGACCAGGCGATCGCGCCCGACGCGAGGCTCGCGAGTTTCGCGACGGACATCGACAGCCGGGCGATCGGCCCGGTCGGCACGGCCCAGTACGCGAAGCCCGGCAAGGCCGCCAAGGGCGGCGGCCGGGGCGGGGCCGACACCTACTTCCTCACGCTCTTCGGCAGGCCGACCCGCGAGACCAACTGCGACTGCGAGCGGACGACCGATCCGACGCTGCTGCAGACGCTGTTCGTCCGCAACGATCCCCAACTGCTCAACCGGATCGAAGGCAACGGCAAGCCGGATTCGAGCTGGATCTCGCAATTGCGGCGCACGTGGCGGACGGACCGCGATTCGATCGACGTGGACCAGCTGATCACGGAGGCGTTCCTCCGCACCGTGAGCCGGCCCCCCACCGCCCAGGAACGGAGCGAGGCGAAGCAGGATATTGCCACCGCCAAGTCGCCCATCGACGGCGTCCGCGACCTGCTCTGGGCGATGCTGAATACGAGAGAGTTTAAGGTGAATCATTAGGTGTGAGTTGATGGTTGTTGGTTGTTGGTGTCGGCAACCCACAACCCACAACCATCAGTTCCGCGAGGGACGTGCTATGAACAAGAACACCATCTGCTGTGACGGCGTGAACCGCCGGGATTTCCTGAAGGTCGGCGCGCTGGCCGGGATCGGGATGACGCTGTCGCGTTACCTGTCGCTGGCCGAGGCGGGCGAGATCGTGCCCGTGGCGAAGGGGAAGGCGGCGATCTTCGTGCGCCTGGCGGGCGGGCCGAGCCACCTCGACACGTTCGACATGAAGCCGGACGCCCCGAGCGAATACCGCGGCGAGTTCAAGCCGATCAACACCAACGTCCCCGGCATCCAGATCTGCGAGCACCTGCCCAAGCTCGCCCAGGTGGCCGACAAGTACACGATCCTCCGCGGCGTGAGCCACACGCTGGCCGCCCACGAGCTGGGCACCAAGTACATGAACACCGGCAACCGCCCGCTGCCCTCACTGGAGTTCCCCACCTACGGCGCGGTGGTGGCTAAGGAGATGGGCGGCGCGCCGGACATGCCGGCGTTCGTCGCGATCCCAAGCTTCGGCGCCGATTCCGCCGGGTACCTGGGCGTCGAGTACGGCCCGCTGGAGACCGGCGCCGTGCCGCAACCCGGCCGGCCGGTCCAGATCCGCGGGCTGCAGCTCAATGGCGTCACGCTCGAGGAGATCGACCGCCGCCAGAACCTGCTCAAGCGGTACGACACCGCCTTCGGCTCACTCGCCGAAGAGGACCGGCTGCTGGCCGGCATGGACAAGTTCGAGCAGAAGGCCTACGCCATGATGCGGTCCGGCAAGGCCCGCCAGGCGTTCGACATGTCCAAGGAATCGCAGACGATCAACGCCATGTTCACCCCCGACGCCTTCTCGCAAAGCTGCCTGCTGGCGACGCGGCTGGTTGAATCAGGGGTGAAGTTCATCACGATCCAGCTCGGCGGATGGGACACGCACTTCGACAACTTCGACAGCCTGAAGACCAAGGTGTTGCCGAACTTCGATGCGGGCCTCGCGGGACTCTTCCGAGCCCTGGAGGCCAAAGGCCTGCTCGCGTCCACCGCGGTCTTCGCCACCGGCGAGTTTGGCCGCACGCCCAAGGTGAACCAGCGGGCAGGCCGCGATCACTACCCCCGCTCGATGTTCTGCCTCATGGGCGGCGGCGGGATCAAGGGCGGGCAAGTCGTGGGCGAGTCCGACGCCAAGGGCGAGCAGCCCAAGGACCATCCGATCACGCCCGACGATGTCGCCGCCACCTTCTACACCGCGATGGGCATCAATCCCACGAAGGAATACAAGACGCCCGGCGGGCGCCCGGTCATGATCGTGCGGTACGGAACCGTGGTCCGCGAACTGCTCGTGTAAAACGATTCGCCTTGCCCGCGGGGGCAAATACGGACATACTCCGAC
>DASXMX010000291.1:0-12285 GCA_036495445.1 Tepidisphaeraceae bacterium | reverse complement strand
CCGTTCTGGCCCGCACGCCGTTGTTTCTGGTGCTCGGGTGGATGGTCTGGCTCACCCACGGGTGCGCGACGATCCGCGTGACCGACACGTTCCAGACCGCCGACCAGCAGTTCCTGCTGACGGAGGCGGCCAACAAGGCGGTCAGCCAGCTCTCGCTGGACCCGCTGCGCGGCCGCAGCGTGTGGGTGCTGACCGATTACGCGTTCTCCACCACGCAGCCTTACAACCAGACGTTCTTCACGAATCAGATTCAGCAGCCGACGTTCGAGGGGGCGTACATGGTCGGCGAGCTGCGGGCCCGGCTGCTCCAGGCCGGGGCACGGCTGGCGCCGTCGCAGGAGTCGGCGGAAGTGATGCTCGAAGTCCGCACCGGCGCGCTGGCGATCAACCGCGTCGATTTCCTGTTGGGCCTCTCGGCGTTCAGCCTGCTGCCCGGCACCAGCAACTCGTCGTCATCCACCGCCCTGGGGATCGCCACGTCGTCGAACCTGGCGCTGTACCAAAGCATCAAGCAGAACGGGTTCGCCGCGATCGCGATCGTCGCCTACTGGCGGAACACGGGCGAGTTGCTGGCGATCTCCGGCCCGTTCATCGGCCGCACGTACCGCCACGACAACCTGCTCTTCGGCTACCAGCTCCCGCCGCTGGGCAACATCCCGCCAACCGAAGCGGGGTCGAACAAATAAAGGAGGCGGGCAAAGGGGGCGGGCGCGCGGTTCGTGAGAAGGTCGGCCGCCCTTGCATTTCCCTCTCCCGGTACTCCGGGGGAGGGTGAGGGAGGGAGTTTCTGCGAGAAGGTCGCGTAATGGCGTCGGGCGAGAATCAAATCGACAACAAGCAATCACCGGCGCCTGCGACGGCGACGGCCGAAGCGCCGCCCCGCCACCGGCACCGCTTCCGCAGATGGCTCGCCCGGATCGCGGCGGTCGTGCTTGGCTTGCTGCTCCTGATCGCAATCGTCATCCAGATCGTCCTCTGGACCGGGCTGCCCAAGCAGATCGTCGTCGGGCAGGTGGAAAACGGGCTGGGGTTGCGGATGGCGGTCGGCAGCCTCTCGACCGGGTGGCTCGGGCACACCAGCTTGGGCGACGTGAAGATCGCCCTGCCAATCTCCGACCAGTCGTTCTTCGACGTGCCGGAGATGAAAGTCAAGCACACGAACCTGATCGCGCTGATCCTCGGGTGGCCGGTGGAGGTCAATGCGGTCGAGCTGAAGCGGCCGGTGCTCTACGTGAGACAGAGCCGCTCGGGGCAGTGGAACCTGCAGCAGGTGATTGAGCTGCTGGCCCGTGCCGGCGGGAAGAAGACGGGCGAGCAAACCGCCTCCACCTCGGCCCCCGCGCTGCCGTACCTGAAGATCGAGGGGATGACGATCGTCGTGCTCGATAACAAGGGGCATCAGGTGAAGGTCGAGCCGATCAACGTGGACGGCTCGCCTGACACGCCGGCCTGGAAGTACGACGTCGAGATCCCGTCGCAGCAGGCGAACGTGCCGCCGCACCTGAGCGTCCTGGGCCGGGTGGCGCCGGGCGGGACGTGGGCGCAGGAGGCGACGGTCTGGGTTAACGACGTCAGCCCGTGGGTCAGGCCGTTCGCGCCGACGTTCGATCAGAAGGTGACGACGCACGTGAAGTGGACCGGCCAAATCAGGGAGCCGGGCATCGCCGGGTTCCTGGAGATCACCGACGCCGCTTTCGGCGCCTACCACGCCGACGGCGGACTGTCGGTCACGCAGAACGCGAGCGCCTTCTCGCTCGGCCCAAAAAACCTTCACCTGAGCCAGAAGGACCTCACGCAGCCGGTCGACAAGCAGTCCACGCTGAACGTCACGATCCCCTCGGGGACGCTTGACTATGACGGCAAGACGATCCGCGCCACGCACGTGCAGCTCGCGATGCTGGGCGGGCCGGCGACGTTCAACGGGTGGTTCGCGCCCGGCCTCCGCCAGGGGGCGCTGGAAGCCTTCTGGATGAACATGCAGGTGCCGCAGGCGGGCGTCACGCAGAGCGGGAAGCTGAACGTCAGCTTCAGCCGCCCCGCGGCCGCCCCGATCAACATTTCCATCCTGGCCAGCAGCAGCGGGACGGCCCCGCAGGGGACGTTCGATGCGGTCGTGAAGGCGGATGTGACGGGACCCAATTTCACGAACCTGACGTGGGAAATCTCCATCCCGCAGCTCGCCTATTACCGCGCGCCGCAGCCGGTCATCCTGAACGGCCTGTCCGCGGCCGGCGGGTATACGCAGGACGCCCAGCACAAATTGGTGCGGCTCGACCGCATCTCGCTTCCCGCCGACAACCGCCTGGCCGGCAACGGCACCTACGACCTGACGACGATGCAGGGGCACCTGCACGTCGAGGGCCAGGACTGGCCGCTCCACTTAATCCAAGGCAGCAAAATCGCGTTCCTGATCGACGCGAGCGGCCAAGGTCAGCCCAAGACGCCTGATCCCGGCCAATCGCCGTCGGCCAAGCCTCAGCTTGTGCCCGTCGTCCAGTTGAACGCGCTGAACATGCGCACCGGCGACGCCGCGCTGACGGTCACCGGCGTGTATGACGGTCGCAACCCCAAGCCGGTGGACATGAACATCCGCTTTGTCAACAAACCGGGACCGGCGGCGCAGACCGGGCAGCCCGAGCTGATCCACGGGTACCTGGCCGGCCAGTGGGAACTCAGCGGCATCCTCGGGGATTCCGAGACGCCGATGGCCATCGACCTCACCGGCACGCTCACCGGCCACGAGGCGGAAGTGCTCGGGCACCCGCTTGGCGACGTCAGCACGAAGCTGGTGGGCTCGATCGACGATCAGAAGGCGACGATCCGCGCCGACGGCATCCCACTGCTCGATGGGATCTGGAACCTGGGCGCGACGTACGTCCTGCGGGAAGCGGGCAAGCCGGTCTACGCGACGACGGTCGACCTGTCGGTCGATCATCTGCCGCTGCCGCGGGTGACGCAGTTCCTGGGGGAGCCGAAGGTGGACGGCGTCTTCGCCGGCCGGTGGTACGTCTATTTCCCCGGCCTCAAGCCCAATCCGAGCGACATCCGCGTGACCGGCGGCGGGAGCGTCCGCGGACTGGCCGTGTCGTCCCTCACCGCCGACGAGATGACCTTCACAACATCGCTCGATCAGGGCACGTTCAGCATCGATCCGGTTCGCCTCAAGCACGGGAACTACGGCCGCGTGGATGCCAGCGCCCGCATTAACTTGAACAACTGGCGGCAGGTCAACGCGGCCCTTCAATTGACCAACTTCCCGATCGATTTGTCCTCGATGGGCGCGGGGCTGCTCGTCTCGGGCGGGTCGAGCCGGATCACCGTCCTGCTGCCCAACGCCCGCGCGAAAGACGAGGCCACCCACAAACTCCGCGTCGAATCCGACCTGGACCTGCGCACGGTCATCTCGATCGAGTCGCAGGCGGATGCCCAGGGCCAGCGAACCATGCAACCGGAGGGAACGGTCCGCACGCTGATCGGGTTCCAGGGGCGCACCGTCGACCTGCGGGCGCTTCAAGGCGAACTGCTGGGCGGCACGCTCACGGGGAACGGCGTGGCCGACTTCGACCACCTGCTGACCCAGACCCGTTTGAACGTCGACTGGGACGGTCTTCAATCAGATCGGATCGTGCGACTTTACCCGGGCCTCAAAGGGTTCGGCGGCACCTACTCCGGCACGGCGCGGCTGGCCCCGGCCACCGTCGCCCGCCCGCTCGAGCCGCTCTCGCTCGACATCGAAAACCGGGCCAGCAACGGGCACTGGCGGGCCGTCAAGATCGGCAACGCCCAGGTCCACGCCTTCCTCGGCTGGCGGCAGCAGCGGTTCGCCGATGCCACCGCGACGACGCTCCACCTGATCGGCGACAACGAGCGAACCAGCGGCATCGACATCGGTGGCGGGCGGCTCGACTTCTGGGTCTCCAGCAGCGGCCACATCGACCTCACCGCCCAGCCCAATGGCGTGATGGAGCCCTCGGGCGTGACCATCTCCAACCAGCTCAATCTGACCCTCAGGTCCCTCGAGGTGGACCAGTTCGTGAAGGCACTCGTGCCGGATTATCCCAAGAGCGGTTATGGCCAGTTGAGCGGGAAGGTGTTCCTGCTGAGCGCGCCCAAGCGCAAGACCCTGGCGGCGATCGCTGCCAGCACCAGCCAGCCCACCACCGGCCCGGGCGCATCCACCGCCGAGGCCTCCGCCCTTCAGCACCTGCTGGCAACGACCACGATGGACACCAACGTGACCATCGAGAACTCGGACCTGGGGAACTTCGGCCCCATCGCGTTCCTCTACAACGCGATGCACCTGGGCGGCGGCCCCCGGACGCCGACCGGGCACGGCACCGTTTCGGCGACCATGGAGGACGGACGGCTCCACGTCGCCCGGCTCTACTACTTCAACCGCGGCATCGAGGTCCGCGGCGTCGCGACCGTCGACCAGATGTGGAACCTGCCCGACAGCCCGCTCCAAGGCACCGTGATCGGCACCGCCCGACCGCTCAAGAACATCAGGCTGCCGCTCTTCGCCGAGACCGATGCCATTTTGGCCGCCCTCCAGAACTCCCTCACCACCGTCGGCTTCGGCGGCACCCTCCGCAACCCCAGCGGGTTCTACCTCGTCAGCCTCAGAGAACTCGCCGGCGACCTCCGCGGGCTGGTGCTCCGGGAAGCGGGGTCGGGAGGATAGACCGGAGTTGTTTGTTGTTTGTTGTTGGTCGTGGGTTGTGGGTTGTGGGTTGATCTGCAAACGCCAACCGCAGGCGGGTTGCGTTTTCCTGCACTCAACTCACAACCCACAACCAACAACCCACAAGGACCAACCTTCCGCCTCTGACAATTCCGCACCGGCCCCTCGGCATTCGGCATTCGGCAAGTTACTCTTCCTCGCCCATGGACTTTCGGCCCGAGAGAGTGGAATCCGCCTTCGCCCGGCTCGACGCGCTGGTGGGCGCACTGACGCCGCACGCATCGGCGGGGGCGCGCGGCACGATCGAGCGGTGGCGCGCGGACGTGGCGGCGCTGCGATACCACCTGCGCCGCCGCCCGCAGGACGGGCCGCCGGTGCTCGTGCTGCTGGGCGGCACCGGGACGGGCAAGAGCACGATGGTGAACCGGATCCTCGGGCAGAACATCTCAGCCACGTCGTTCCGCCGGACGTTCACCGCCGGCGCGGTGGCGGTCGCCGCCAGGGCCGAGGGTGTGCCGGCCAGTTGGCTCAACATCGAGCACCAGGCGATCCCCGAAAGTGAGCTGCCCGCCCGCGGGAAGGTGGGCGCGCTGATCCTCGTCCCGCTCAGCATCGACCTGACGCGGCAACTGACGCTCGTGGACACGCCCGATCTCGACGGCGACACCCCGTCCCATCACGCCGAGGCCGACCGCGCGTTCCGCTGGGCGGATGCGGTGCTGTTCCTGGTCACGCCCGAGAAATACCAGATGACCGAGCTGCTCCCCTATTACCGCCTGGCCGGGCGGTACGGATTGCCGGCGGTCTTCCTGATGAACAAGTGCGAGCAGCAGGCGATCGCCGACGACTACGCGAACCTGTTGCGGGCGCAGACGTCGGGCACGTCGATCGAGGCCGGCGCGGGGTTCGCCGACCGCAAGCTCTACGTCGTCCCCCGCGACGATGCCGGCTATGAGCCCCCGCCGGAGCAGAACCTCCGGGCATTGCAGGAGAACCTGCTCCATCTCGAGTTCGCCTCGAATTCGGCCCGCGCCGAGGGCTTGAGCCACCGCGGCGAAGACCTGCTCGGCCGCCTGCACGACCAGATCGTCAGTCCGCTTCGGGAGGATCGAAAGGAGATCGACCGTCTGATCGATGTCCTGCGCGCGATGGAATCGCCCGTGCCCGGCGTCGATGTGAACCCGGTGACGCAGCAACTGCAGCGGCGGATGCAGCAGCGGAGCGTGCTCTATCTCATGGGCCCGCAGCGGATCCTCGATCGCGTCCGCCAGGCGCCGGGGCTGCTGGTCCGGCTGCCGCGGGTGGCGTGGGATTACGTGATGCGCGGCGACGTCTCGGCCGCGGCCCTGGGCACGGGAACGACAGAGGACGATGCCAACCGCCCGCCCGATTTCCAGCAGATCCTCACCGACCAGTTCGCCGTGCTGCAAAGCCGGCTGGACGACGCGCTGCGTTCCAGCGCCATGGTGCAGCGGTGGGCCGGCGCCGCGGGCCCGCCGCCGTGGCAGTCGGCCCTGTTCGACTCGGCCGACGCCGGCAGGATCGCCGACGAGGAACTGGCGGAGCTGAAACGCTGGCTCGAGCAACGCTGGAACGCCACCCCGCGCGACACCCGCATGCTCGAATCGCTCCTGAAGTACCTGCCCGGCGGGAAGAAGATCACCAAGTGGACGGAAACCGCCCCTTACCTGGTCGTCCTGCTCGCCGCCGCGGCGACGCACCACCTGTTCGGCGGCGTCGACCTGATCGTCCTGGGCGGCTGGAGCCTGGCGACCTGGGTCAGCGAACGCCTCAGCAACGAGGTCGCCGCCCACGCCCGCCAGACGAACCAGCGGATCACCGATCGCTTCGCCCGCCTCGCCCACGACCAGATCGACCGCCTCGCCCGCTGGCTCAACGACCAGGCCCCCAGCCAGACCGCCCTCGAGCAACTCGAAGCCGCCATGGACTCCGTCCGCGACCAGATCGCGCCAGCCTGACCCCTCTCGTGAATCACAGACAGAGGACTGAAACCGTCGGCCGGCTCTCAAGCGCCTCTCATCGAAAAAGGGACGTGGAGTTACATCGTGATTATCGCTTAATCAAGAACCATTCGTTTTCGCACCACGTCCGGCGCCAGCACGCTGACGTTCAGCGGGCCGGTCCAATAACGGCCTGTCGGCGCCGCGCCGGCGGCCCGCACGAAGTCGTTATGGGACCCCCGGCGGGACCGCGACCCTCGGCAATCCGCTTGCGCTCCGGTCAACTCGTCATGATCCGCCCGGCCACGGATCACGATATATAACAATATGCGGAACCAATTCACCGTCGGTGTGGGGGTTCGCGCGAAAGACGCCGCGATCGGTCCGATTGGGCGCGGGCGCGGGCGCGGCCGGCCGCCGGCGCGCGTGAGGCCGGCCAGTCGCCGTCACGGCGCGGCGCTGGTTTACGTGACCGTCGGGATGGTCGTGTTCGCGGGATTCATCTCGCTGGCGATCGACGTGGCACACGTCTGGGTGGTGCATTCGGAGTTGCAGCAGAGCGCCGACGCGGCCGTCCGCTACGGGCTGGCCGGGCTCGCGACGAGCGTGAGTCAGGCCCAGAGCAACGCCGTCGCCGCTGCCGCGGATAACATCGCCGACGGGACGGCGGTCACGCTAAACCCGAACACCGATATCGACTTCGGGACGTGGAGCTCGTCGACCCAGACGTTCACCGTTCTCACCGGGGCCGTTCAGGCGAACGCCAACGCGATCCGCGTCCGCGCCAACCGCACGGCGGCCAACGGGAACGCGGTGGCCTGCTTCTTCGGATCGGTGATCGGGCACGGCAGCGCCGACGCCCACGCCACCGCGATCGGGGCCGTCACCGGCGGGTACGGGCTGGTCGGCCTGGCGGGCATCACAATGGGCGGCAATTCCAGCATCAGTTACTGGTCGCCGACCGGCACCACCACCAACCACGGGTCGATCGCCAGCAACGGGAACATCTCCCTCGGCGGCAGCACCTACATCCAGGGAGACGCCCGGCCGGGACCGGGCATGAGCGTCAGTTACTCGGGCGGCGCCTCGGTCACGGGGTCGACCACAGCGTTACCCGCTCCGCTTAGCTTCCCCAACGCCTCGGCCGGGTCGGCCGCCACGACCAACAACGACTCGGCCGCGGGGTCGAACTGGAGCCCTGCCACCAACGATCTGAATCTGAACGGGAGCGGCAACCTGACCCTGCCCGGCGGGGTCTACTATTTCCACAACCTCAATACCAACGGGAATTCGTTCCTGACGTTCACCGGCCCCGCGACCGTTTACGTGACCGGGAGCGTCGGGATCTATGGCGCGACGACCACCTCGGGCAATGTGCCGAAGAACCTCAGCATCCAGGTCATCGGCAACGGCCCTGTGACCGTCGGGAACAACGCCTCAATTTACATGAACCTCTACGCGCCCCAGAGCGCCGTCACTCTGAGCGGCAAGGGCGCGATCTACGGGTCGGTCCTGGGCTGGACCATCAACATGACCGGCACGTCCGCCATCTACTACGACCTGTCCCTGCCGGGCGGGTGGAACATTAGCACGGTGCAATGAACAGGAGGAATGAAAGGGAAGGATATGCCGACCGAGGAACGTGCGTCGGCACCCGTTGCCCAGCCTGCCCGGGCGATGTGTTCGCCCGCAGGAACCTGAAAACCTGAGGCGTAGGCCGGTAAAGACGCCTGCCGCTCTGGAGAAGGCCGATTAACCTGCGGGCCGGGCGATCCGATGCAGGAGACATGATGGCGCAGGCAATCGCGACTGTTCCCACGCCCTCGACGCCGTCGGCAGCGACTGCGGCAGCCGCTGCGGCGGACGCCGCACCGGAGGGCCGGCGGCGCGAGCCCCGGGCCGCGGTCGACCGGCCGATCGTGATCATCTCGCTCAGCGCCCGCGGCGGCATGCGGTTCCATCCGGGCCGCCTGATCGACTGCTCGCCCCACGGCCTGGGCGTGCTGCTGAGCCGGCCGCTGCCGCTCGGCGACCGGTTCATGGTCCAGTCCCGGCTCCGCCGGTCGGTGCTGCTGCTCTACACGGTGCGGAACTGCCGCCGCTGGCAGAACGGCTTCAGGGTCGGCGCGGAATTCTCCGGCGTCCTGGGCGAGCCGAACGCTCCCGATGCGGCCGACCCGATCGCGGCACAGCAAGCGCCTGTTTCAGCACCGCCCGGCCCCTGACCGCCCGCACGATTTTACGCAATGTTTGACAACGCAATTTCGCGCCTGATTGGATCTCCGCTGATCGCGTTACGATCGATGGATTGAGCGGCGAAGGATTGGGTTCGCGGCCAACGGATACAGATGTGCCTTCCGTTGGGAGGGAAAGGAGTCCCGATGCGAATGTATCAGTCTCAACCGGCCGTGCACCGGCCGCGTCGATCGGCAATCAGTTTTTGAATGCAGGCGAATAGGTCGGCAAGCTCGAACCTGGTCTTTTCGAACAAAGCTGCCATTCCCAAGTCCCGGGCCCGCTCGATGTGGGGGCCGGAGGGATAGGCGGTCAGCACGACCACGGGCAGCGACGCCCAGCGCAGGTAAGACCGCATCACCTGCAGCAGCTCGACGCCGTTCATCTCCGGCATCATCAGATCCAGCACCAGCACGTCCGGCGTCCGATCCAGGATGAATTGGAGCGCGTCCTTCCCGTGACGGGCGGCCTGGACGACCAGCCCCGCCTTCCGGAGGTATGCGGCCAGCAGTTCCCTGCTGTCACTGTCATCATCGACGACGAGGACCGAGGCCATGACACGTTCCTTCCGCGGCGGCTGCGCGTCTTCCGCCGGGCTCGCTTCGTTCAACCCGCCCTCGCGTGCGGGCGGCCCCCAAAGGATCCATCGGCGTTCCTGGAAGGTTCAGGCGAACGCGGGAGTCCGTGTACCGATAACTGGATGGGGGTGCAAGGGACAAATACCTGAGGGACCATGCGAGCGGCGGGGCACGATCGCAAACTTCTGCCGATGCCTGCCCGATCCACTTCGACGGGTTAGGGCGAACTCTGAGTTCGCCCACTCCCCCATTCACCGCCCCCATTGCACCCGGCCGGCGAGGCTGGTACACAGGTGCGCACGTTCGCTCGGTCAGGCGACAACTCGGGGAGCCCGTTGCCGGGGGGTGCAGCCTCTTGTCACCACCCGAAATCCATCGGCCCCTGTCCAGCAGGCATTCGCGAGAGGGAGCACGGTTATGCCGCAGCAGGTCGATCTCAAGTCGAAGTTCCCGAACCTCACGCCCATCAAGTCGCCACCGACCCTGGCAAGGATCAACGGGTGCGGCGTCGGCCTCTATGGCAAACGCGACGCGGATCCCGAAACTGGGACGTATGTGGCGACGTGGTGCATTTCGCTGCTCTTCACCCCGATCGTGTGCCTACGGGCTTTCCGGGTGGCGGCCGGACCGAAGGGGGGATGGTATTTCCTCGGACGCGAGCCGCTCTCGTCGTTTGCCAAGTGGTGGAACATCTCGCTGCTGGTTGCGATCGTCGTCACCGTCACCGCAGTGAAGTATGACGCGTACACGTCGTCGCCCGCCTACAAGGCGCGTCAGCAGATGACCCGGGCCGGGGAATTGGTCAAGCAGGGCCACCTGGCCGACGGGGCGAAGATCTTCCAGTCGCTCGCCCTGGCCGGCGCCGACGAGGCGGCCAACGCCACGGCGGCGATGAAGGACCTGGTCGACAATGGCTGCGCGCAAGCGCCGCTAAGCGAGTCGGCCGCGGTGTTCGCGTCGGCGGCCCAGGTGGCCCGCCGGGGCAGCGCGATCCCCGTCTCCGAAGTCGCACAGGCGGGGATGAAGCTCGTCGCGGCGAAGGGCGACGGCGACGTCCGCGGTGGCGTGGCGATGCTCGACGCGATCCGCCCCTTGGTAATCGACACGCGCTCGATCGACGCCCAGCGGCTGGCGCTCCTGCGCAAGTGGGCCGCCGCCGAACCGAACAACGTCGACGTCCTCACCCCGCTCGCGTCGTTGCTGGAACAGCAGAACGAGTTGGCCGAGGCGAAGAGACTATTGCTTCCCGTGAAGGACCGCCTCGGCGACGGTGAGGGTGCCCGCGTGCTGGGCACGATCCTCGCCCGCGACGGGGATTTCGACGGAGCGCATGCGTTGCTTTGGGCCTACGTGAAGGTGCGCCTCGACCGGCTCCACGACGCCGAGAAGAACGCCGAGAACACGGCCAAGCGGCTGTTCGACCGCGAGATCGACCTGCTCGACCAACACAAGGGCCCCGACGACTTCTATCAGAAGTACCAGAACGCCAGCAGCGAGGGGAAAAAGACGCTGGTTCACGAATACGTGAACGGCCGTGTGAAGGACGACCCGGAATTCCTGGCATCGCAAGAGACGCTGGAGCATGAGGCGCACGTCGTGCCGGTTGCGATGGATCTGGGCGTGGTGATGTTGCAGCGCGCGCAGGGGCAGGCCGACCCCGGGGCGCGCAAGGCCGAACTCGAATCAACCGAGCAGGTGTTCCTGGCGATCAGCGGAGTGGCCGGCGCATCAGACGAATATCGCCTGGCGCTCGGACAGGTCTATTACTGGCTGGGCAAGCAGGCCGAGGGTCACAAGCTGTTCGAGGACTTCCTCGCGTCCAAGGGGCGCGGGTTCGAGTACCTGCTGCGGATCGGGGCCCGTCTTCGGGAACTGGGCGCCGAGTCGGAGGCCCGCGCGATCGCGGAGGAGGCGTATAAGAAGGCCTCGAAGCCCGAAGAGCAGCACGAGGCGGCCCGGCTTCGCTTCCTGCTGGCCAACGAGAACGATGACGAGATCGCGTGGCTGACCCGGTGCGACACGGCCGAACCCACGATCAAGGCCGAGCTGGCCAAGGCGACCGGCGAGCGGGCGCTGCGGGAGGGCCATGACGACGAGGCGGTCCGCCAGTTCCGCGTCGCAATCGACACGTACGCCGCCATGCCACGCACCGAGACGACGCTGAACGAAACGGCCATTGCGTACGGCGCGATCTTTCGGACGACCGGCGACCGCCAGATGCTCGACCGCTGCGTCGACTATTTCCAGCAGGCCGTCGATCTGAACCCGAAGGACCCGATCCTGATTTACAACGCCGGCGTCACCCTGCTGGGCGCGTCGTTCGCGGACCTCATCGGGGGCGACCTTGACCTCCGCGTCCTCCATGCCGAAGGCAGCCCATCGCTGCTCCGCTACCTGTATCACGACCAGGCCGGCCGGCAAGCGCTGATCACCCGCGTGAAGGGCCACCCCGGCATCGCCCGCGCCGTTTCCTATCTGCAGAAGGTTATGGTCCTTTCGCCCAAGAGCGATCGCGCTCCCGCCGCCCTCTACGCTGTCTACCGGTTAACCCGCGACGAGGCGGCCCTCCGCGCACTGGAGCAGCGTCTGCGCGCCGCCGACCTCGACGCCTCTGACGACCTGGCGAAACTGAAGGAACATCTGAGCGGGGCCAAAGACGCGCAGAATCAGGCGGAGACCAGCGCGTCGATTAAGCGGAGCGAAGACCGGGACGCCGCCGCTCGCGCCAAGGGCGGCGCGACGATGGCGGCCGCGCTGGATGGGCGGGTTGACCTGCTGCTTTCGCTCGATCTCGTCGGCGGCGCCGTCGACCCGGACAAGGTCGTATCAC
>DASXMX010000290.1:0-2859 GCA_036495445.1 Tepidisphaeraceae bacterium | reverse complement strand
TCTCGTGGCGCGGGAGCGAGTGAGTCATCGGTGCGGGGCATTTGCGACGATCGACCAGACCAGGAGGCCAACGGCGAGTGCGACGAACACCAGCAGCAGGATGATCCAGAATCGGACGCGGCGGCGGTTGCGGTCGGCCCGCTCGATCAGCCGCCGGTCGATCGCCTGAAGCTCGGCGCGAGCTTGATCGGGCTGGCGGGCGCCGAGCAGCAATTCGAGCGACCGGGCGACCGTGAACAGCAGTTCCTGCACGGAAGCCGACTCGTCCTTGCGGAGCTTGTCGCCCCACCGGGTATCGAAGTTGCCCGTCGGAGGTGGCGTGGCGGAGGCGGCGACGTCCACGCGGCCGCGGTCCCACTCGAGCCGCACCTGCTGCGGCCAGTCGCGGATCGCATAGCGTTTGCCCCGCCGGGCCCTGCCGCGGCGGACCTCCAACGCGTCCCACGTCCCGCCAAGCGCGAACGCCCGCTGGCCGTCGGCGACGAAGCCGAATTCCTGGAGGAACTGCGCCGCCGCGGACATCGTCTGCGGCGCTTCCATCGTTGTCACGAACGTGTGCTCGACCACCATGCGCGTTCATCCCCAATGATGCTCGGCCAGGATGCACAGGAAATTGTGCGTAAAGTGCATCAACATCCCCGGCACGAGCGACCCCGTCCGCACCCGCAGCCAGCCGAACGCCAGGCCCATCACGAACAGGTGCGGGAAGCTGGCGACCGTCAGGTGAAGCGTCATGAACAGCAGCGCGCTGACGATCACCGCCTCGCGGACGGCGAGCATCGGCTGCAGCGATGGAAGGATCACCCCGCGAAACCCGAGTTCCTCGAAGATGGCCGGCTGGACGCACGTGATCAGCACGACGACGGGCCACCCGTAGCCGGCGTTCAACAAATCGTCGGTGATGTGCAGTTCCCGCAGGCCGACCGCGCGGTGCATGCCGCCGATCAACCCTTCGGCCAGGAGGAACGTGAGGACGGCCGCGCCCAGCGCCGCGGGAATCCACAGCGGCGAAAAGGGCTTGATCAGTGCCGGCACGACCTTCCGCCGGGCCCACACCGCCCACCCGGCCAAGAGGGCCGTGTGGGCGAACGCAAGGCCGATCATGAGGTTGGCGCCGGGCGTGCCCGCGAAGCCCGCAATCAGCCCCACCGCGGACGCCGCCAGCAGCGAGAAATAAAGCCACAGGCACGCCCCGACCGCCGATGGCTCTTCATGCCGCAACGGGATCGCCCGCATCTCGGCCCGGCGGGCGCAGGCCACGCAGTCGGTCCAAGTGGGCTGCCACACGGCGCCACAGGCGGAACAGAACTTGCGCGAGGGGACGACGATGGGCGTGCCGACGCCCGCGCCAGGCGGCGAGTCGCTCGCGCAGTCCTCGGCCACTCGGAGGTTCGCCGGAAGGGGCTCCGTCACAACACTGCTCCTGCCGTCGGTGCGCGGCCTCAGGCGACGGGCAACGGCTCGAATCCCGCCTGTTGCTGCCGCAACAGCTTGCGGTGCTGCTGGCCCGCTTTGATGGCGCGAACGAGGATCGCGATGATGATGATCTTGATCACGATCCCGCGAAAGGGATTGGCAGCCAAGGCGCCCGCCTGCCCCGCCGGGGCATTGCCCATCGCGGCCAACGCGACGATGAAGTCCAGCGCCCAGAGCGTCACGTAAATCACCAGCCCCACGATCGCCGCCGGCAGCGGGTTGACGCGCGCCCAGAAGTACAGGGCCCAGAAGACGGCGGCGATGCCGAAAATCACCACCGAGGTCGCGTCCACCGCGGCGGGGGCGCGCGCCGCGGTCGCGTTGTGAACCAGGAAGTAAATCAACGCGCCAAAGAGGGTCTGGAGGATGGCCACCCATAACAAGGCGCCGGCCGCCTTCTTGAGCTGCTTGTGCAGCTCGTCGACCTGCAGCTTCATCCCCGCCGAGGTCGCGGCCACCGCCTGGCCGGCGATGACCCGCGGGCCGGTCGCCGCCACCGCCGGCAGCGCCTTGCCGCACGATTGGCAGAATGTGCTTCCCTGTTCATTCGGGACGGTGCAATGCGGACATGCAACGGCTGCCATGAGTGCCTCCCAAAGCCAGACCTCGTTCAGCGAACGTGGAGCGACGCGACTCCCGCCCTGTTGAACCGTTCCCCGGCGGGCGTCCCCCCGGGGCGGGGACAGTCTACTGAACTGATCGACGATTTGCCATTTGACCACGAAACGGGGCTCCCCTCCCCCGGAGTACCGGGGGAGGGAATAATCGCGCCAGAAGTTAGCGAGAGTTCGCGGGAACGGTCGCGTTCACTTCGACGTTGTGGGGTTGAGATCGCCCCTTCCACGCGTGATAGGCCGCGGGGATCACCGAGATGACGACGATCGCCACTACGACCAGCTCGAAGTGCCTGTCGATAAACGGGATCCGCCCGAAGAAGAACCCGGCCATCAATACCGACACGACCCACAGGATCCCCCCCGCCACGCTGAAGCCGATGAACCGCGTGAACGGCATCTTTCCGATCCCCGCCACGAACGGGGCGAACGTGCGGATGATCGGGAGGAACCGGGCCAGGATGATCGTCTTGCGGCCGTGCCGTTCGTAAAACTGCTGGGCCTCGATCAGGTGCCGCTTGTTCAGCAGCCACGAGCCTTCGCGGCTGAAGACCTTGGGGCCGATCCGATAACCGAGCGTGTAGTTGACCAGGTCGCCGCAGTTGGCGGCGAGGCAGAGGGTGACGGCGGCGATCGGCAGGCTGATGCCATCCCCCTGGGCGGCCAGCGCGCCCAGGGCGAACAGGAGCGAGTCGCCCGGCAGGAACGGCGTCACAACCAGTCCCGTCTCACAGAACACAATGACGAACAGCAGGACATAAAGGCCGGG
>DASXMX010000289.1:0-7736 GCA_036495445.1 Tepidisphaeraceae bacterium | reverse complement strand
GCGGCGCTGCGCTCTGCCACCGGCGTGGGGGGTGCTCAGGTAATAAGCGCTAGTCTTCCGCGGGGGGCGGTGCGCGGTCGACGGGCTTGCGGCCGATATCGTAGGTGCCTTCCAGGATCGCGCCGGCCCCGACGGCCAGCGTCGGCGCGGTGACATCGCCCCGGATTTCGCCTTCGGGGCCGACGAGGACGGGACCGCGGCTCACGACCGTGCCCTTGATCTTCCCGCGGACGATCAGCCCGCCGCAGTTGATCTTATCGGCGATCACGTTCCCCTTCTTCTCGACCGTCACGATCCCGCAGGTTTCGATGACCCGGCGGGCCTGGTATTCCTTGAACCGCATGTCCTCTAGCCGGAGCGACTTGTGGCAGAACTTGCAGGTGACCGACATGGCCTTGCGCCCCACCTCCTGCGGCTTGTTGCAGTAGAGGCAGACGATCGTCGAGCGATCGTCCGGCGACGGGACGCTGTAGTCCAACATGGACGCCATGCGGCAATCGTAAGGGGAACGACGCGGTCGGGGAAAACCGAAAGACGTCGGCGCGTAAAACGGCAGGACGTGAGACCGTAAAACGTAAAGACGCAAAACGTAAGAAGACCCGTTACGCTTTGCGTCTTTACGTTTTTCCGTGCTACGTCTTTACGTTTTGCGCAAACGTCTTACTTGTTCTGCTGCTGCTGCTGCGGCGGCTGCCCTTGCGGGTGGGCGGCCGGGCGGTGCTGCGGCTGCTGGGCCGCGCCGCCCTGCTGCGGGCGCTTGGACTGCCCGTCGGGGCCGACGCTTACGTGGCCGCTGAAGACGGCCCCTTCGTCGACGACCAGCTTGCTGGCCCGAAGGTCCCCCTCGTAGCGGGCGGTCTGCTTCAGCTCAATGCGGTCGTTGGCCATCAGGTTGCCCTGAACGTCGCCCTCGACGACGATCGCGCCGGCCTCGACGTCCGCGGCCATCTTGGCCTCGCGGGCGATGTGAATCCGCCCGGGCGTGTTCACCTTCCCCTCGAATCGGCCCATCAGCCGCATCCCCTTCTCGAAGCTCAACTCACCCTTGAAGTTCGCGTCCGGACCGAGGATGGTCGGGAATTCCTGCCCTGGGGCTGCGTCTGCCATGGTGCCTCCTGCACTCGCGTGTGTAAGAATGACGAATGGTGTACAACGAAGATTAGCGAGACCGGTTTGCCCGTCCGGCCCGAAACCGCGGGGCGGATTATATCGGACACGCGAAGCGGGGCAATTCGTCAACGCGCAAAATCTGCGGAATTTCCCTTTTATTTTCGGTAGTGCTTTGCGCGGCGTTCGGCCCATCTGAAACCTTCAGAGCCGGACCGTGTCGGTCCGGGCTGGACCGAAGGTCCAGATCTGACGTTCCCCTTTCCGATCGCGCCGCTCGTTGAAATGCATCGGAACCTTCGGTTCCGACCGGGGCGGCACGCCCCGGCTCTGATGAATCGCCCGACGGGCGAACTCGTCGCACAACCCGCGATCCGTTACCCTCTGCCCATCACTTTCCAAAAGGGAGCAACTCATGGAAGCCCTCTGGCACACCCTCCTCCACCCCGACTGGCACGCGATGTTCGTCCCGGACGTCACGCTGGCCGAGAAGATCCTGCGGCCGATTCTCGTTTACATCTTCCTGATCGTCGGCCTGCGCCTGGCCGGCAAGCGGGAGCTGGCCCAGCTCAACCCGTTCGACTTCATCGTACTGATGACGCTCTCGAACACGGTGCAGAACGCGATCATCGGCAACGACAACAGCGTGTCCGGCGGCATGCTCGGCGCGGCGACGCTGCTGGCCGTCAACTACGGCGTCGTCCGCCTCGTGCGCAACCACCGCAAGCTCCAGCGCGCCCTGGAAGGCCGGGCCGATGTGCTGCTGCGCAACGGGCAGATCATAAAGGACCACTGCGACCGGGAAATGATCACGAAGGCCGACCTGACCGCCGCCGCTCACAAGCAGGGGATCGCGTCGCTGCACGACGTCGACTACGCCGTGCTCGAGCCGACCGGCACGATCTCCTTCATCCAGAAGCGGCCCACCCCCGAAAGCTCGCGCCACGCGGAGCTGATGACGATGCTCCAGAAGATCACCGCGGAGCTGGACGAAATCCGCGGGACGCGCCCGCGCGAGGAGAAGGCGGGGTCGTGACGGGATTGAACGCGCCGTGCGTTCGCCTGCCGTAGGGGCGAACCTTGTGTTCGCCCTTCTGTAGGGGTGAACCTCGTGTTCACCCTCTTCTTCGACGAGGAAGAGGAGGGCGAACACAAGGTTCGCCCCCGCAAATCCCATCGCGCCGGCCCGATCACCCCTTCTTCCCCGACTCACTCGACGCTGCCGATTCCGCCCCGCGCTTGTGCTTCAAAAACCAGTCATACAACTCCGGGTTCGCGTACGACCGCGTCCAGCAGTCGTGCCCGGCGTCCGGGTACTTCGTGAACTTCACGTCGTTGTTCCCCGCCGCCTTCACGGCGTCGATCATCTCCTGACTCTTGGCGATCGGCACCGTCTTGTCGATTTCCCCGTGGAAGCACCAGATCGGCATCGACTTGAGCGTGTCCGCCTTGGCCACATCGCCGCCGCCGCACATCGGCGCGATCGCGGCGAACTGTGACGGGCGCTGCTCCGCCCACGCCCACGTGCCGAACCCGCCCATGCTCAGGCCCGTCAGATAGACCCGATCCTTATCGATCCGGTATCGATTCACCACGTCCTCGAGCAGCTTCTGCAACTCGGCTGGTTCCCACCGCTGCTTCGGCGGACACTGGGGCGAAACGACCACGAACCGCCCCTTCAACGGCGAATCCTCCCCCTCCACGATCTTCGGCGGCCCGTGCCGCCTCACCTGGTTCACGTCCGTCCCCCGCTCGCCGCTCCCGTGCAGGAAGACGATCAGCGGCCACCTGGCCTGCTCGTCCTTCTCATACCCCGGCGGCAGGTACAGCAGGTAATCGAGCTTGATCACGTACGCCTGGGCAACCTGCTTGCCGGCCTCCGGTGCCTCCGCCGCCGCAGAAGCGAACGGCAGGAACGCCAACAGCCCCAGCGCGAAGCAGAGGCCGTAACTGGTCTTCGTCATCTGATCTCCTTTCCCGTAGACGACACGCTTTAACGATGCCCGTCCTTCATACCGCGAGGCGTGAGCTGCGCTGTGTCGCCCTCTGCTCCCTCTCCCGGTACTCCGGGAGAGGGTCGGGGTGAGGGTTTTATGCAAACCACCCCCCACCTTCTCCCGGAGTGCCGGGAGTAGGTAAGGCGCACACGCCGCGAATCTGCCTCATGCTGCCCCGCCTTGTTCGCGTGCCCGATCGATCTTATCGTACCCCTCGCCCCACCCGGGGATCGCGATTTTCGGAGGTGAAACCATGCCGCACAGCAGCGACGATGCCCTGGCCGCGCTTCGCGAGGCGCTGAAGTTGTCCCCGGACAATGTCCCACTCCGGCTGCATTTGGCCGACATGCTGCTGGGCTCCGGCCGGGCAGAGGAAGCCGAGCGAGAATACAAACAGGGCCTGCCCCTCGCGCCGGGCGACGTGCGGTTCAAGCTCGGGCTGGCCAACGCCTTCGCCCAGCAGAGCAAGAACTCCCACGCGCTGGTGATCGTGGAGGAACTCGTCAAGCAATCGAACCCGCCCGCGCGGGCGCATCTGCTTTACGGCCGGCTGCTGTTCCGGGCCGGGGACGTCGAGCGGGCCGTGTGGCATTACAAGCGTGCGGTCGAGATCGACCCGGCGGCGAGCGACGCCGAGCTGGCCAATCATCTGGGCATCCGCACCGGCGGCGGCTCGCCCAAGGACGACGACCGCGCCGAGGTCGTCGATGGCAAGGTCCGCTCCGCGTGGGAAGCGCCGGAAGACGACGAGGAAGAAGGCGAGGTCGAGCGGCCCAAGGTCACGTTCAAGGACGTCGGCGGGATGGAGGCGCTCAAGGACGAGATCCGGATGAAGATCATCCACCCGCTCGCCCACGCCGACCTGTACAAGGCCTACGGCAAGTCGGTCGGCGGCGGGATCCTGATGTACTGCCCGCCGGGCTGCGGCAAGACCCACCTCGCCCGGGCCACGGCCGGGGAGATCAAGGCGTCGTTCCTGGCGATCGGCATCAACGACGTGCTGGAGATGTGGATCGGCCGCAGCGAGCAGAACCTGCACGCCGTCTTCGAGCAGGCCCGGCGGAACACGCCGTGCGTGCTGTTCTTCGACGAGGTCGACGCCCTGGCCGCCAGCCGGGCCGACTTCCGCACGACCGCCGGGCGGCACGTGATCAACCAGTTCCTGGCCGAGATGGACGGGGTGAAGACGAGCAACGAGGGCGTGCTGATCCTGGCCGCGACCAACGCCCCCTGGCACGTCGACCCGGCGTTCCGCCGGCCCGGCCGGTTCGACCGCATCCTGTTCGTCCCGCCGCCCGACGGCCCGGCCCGCGCCGCCATCCTCCGCATCCTCGCCCGCGGCAAGCCCGCGCAAGACATCGATTTCGACCTCGTCGCCCGCAAGACCGACGGCATCTCCGGCGCCGACCTCAAGGCCGTGGTCGACCTGGCGGTCGAACACAAGCTCCGCGAGGCGATGAAGGACGGCATCCCCAAGCCGCTGACGACCAAGGACCTGACCGCGGCCGCCGGGCAGATCAAGCCCTCGATCAAGGAGTGGTTCGCCACCGCGCGCAACTACGCGCTGTATTCGAACCAGGGCGGGACATACGACGACATTCTCAAGTACCTGAAGATGTGATGGGGGCCGCATACCAAAAGGCGATGATCCTTTACGGGCATCGGCGCTACGCCGAGGCGGAGGTGGAGTTCGCCAACGCGCTGGCGGAAGATCCGCGCAACGGGATGGCGCTCGCTCATCTGGCGCTCTGTCTCGCGAACCGCCGCAAGTACAGGCGCGCGGCCGAGGTAGCAGACTTGGCAATCGAAGCGTCGCCCGCGTCGTCCTTTGCCCACTACGTGGCCGCAGCCGTCCGATACGACGCGGGAGAGTTGGGGAGGGCGAGACAATCGATTCGTCGCGCTTTGGCGCTATCCCCGGAAGACCCCTCATATCTGGCGGTGCTCGCGGCAATCGAACTGCGGGCCGGACATTCGCAAGCCGGGCTGCGCTGCGCCGAACAGGGACTAAGCCTGGATCCAGTGCACACCGGCTGTGGAATCCGCCGGGCCGAAGCGTTGATCCAGTTGGGACGGAGCCACGAGGCAGCCAAATGCCTGGAAGCATTCCTCGCGGATAACCCGGAGCAGCCCGACACCCATGCCGCGCGCGGATGGGCGCTCCTGGCCGCATCCCGGCCAAGCCAAGCGTTCTCGCATTTTCGCGAGGCGCTGCGCCTGAATCCGAATTGCGGGTATGCGCGCGAAGGATATCTCGAAGCGATCAAGTCACGGAGCCCGCTGTACCGTGCTGCAGCGCGAAGCCTCCGACGCGCACCACGGAACCCTCGGGGATTCGGCGCCATGCTCATAGTCGGCGCCTTCTGCGCCCTCGCGGCCGTATACACCGGCGACCATGACGGCGTGAAGGGGACGTCCACCGGATTCCGACTGGGGTGCGCCGCGGCGGCTGCGCTGTTGTGGTTTCCGCTGCTTGCCCTTCCGCTTTCCAACGTTTTCGTGAGGATCCACCCCATCTTGCGCTACGCCATGACACCGCGACAGCGGATCTTGGGCGATGCGGCCCTTGTGCTAATCCTCGCAATCGGCGCCGGGATCCTCACTGGCGCGATGACTGGACAACTTTGGCTGGCGACGATCGTGACCGACGTCGCGCTCTTGGGAATTCCACTGGCGCGGTGGCTCGAGGTTCCGTCCGCAGCCATGCCCGCGACCATCATGCGACGAAGGCAAGCAGTATTGTGGGGGCACTTTCTCGCCGCGATTTTGATTGCGGGGATTGCAAGCAACGGGTCGATTACCGCGCTCGGATGTTCGGGCCTGTCGACGATCCTGCTCGCGTTGACCTGTTTCGTATTCGCCATCGACCCGCGAGGGTCGCAGGAAACCTCAAACTAACTGACACCTGATGAACGCAGCTTACCAACGTGCCCTGATCCTCTTCGAGCAGCGTCGTTACGACGACGCCGAGCGGGAGTTGAAGCAGGTGTTGTCGGGCGATCCGCACGATGCGCAGGCCCACGCGATGCTGGGGCTTTGCCTGGCGCAGCGGAAGGAGTACGCCGGGGCATCGGCGGAGGCGGACGCGGCGGTCGGGCTGGAGCCCGCCCTGCCGTTCGCCCACTACGTGCGCGCCTTGGTGTTGACTGAGCGCAACCGCTTCGAAGAGGCCGCGACCGCGGTCCACGGCGCGCTGCGGCTCGACCCGTTCAGCCCCGACTTCTACGCCCTGCAGGCCCGCATCCGCCTCGCCCAGCGGCGGTGGCCGTCGGCGCTGGAATCGGCCGAGCACGGGCTGTCGATCCAAGCCGACCACGCCGCGTGCGCGAACCTGCGGGCGATGGCCCTCGTGCAGCTCGGCCGCCGGGAAGAAGCCGGGGCGGCGTTGGACGACTCGCTCGCCCGCGACCCGCACAATGCCTACACGCACGCGAACCAAGGGTGGGCGTATCTGCACAAGGGAGATCACCGGAAGGCGCTCGAGCACTTCCGCGAAGCCTTGCGGCTCGACCCGGAGCTCGATTTCGCGCGGGCCGGCATGGTCGAGGCGCTCAAGGCCCGCCACCTGATCTACCGGATCATGCTGCGGTATTTCCTCTGGATGGGCCGCTTGGGGCGCCAGGCGCAATGGGGGATCATCATCGGGTTTTACGTCGGGTATCGCGTCGTGCTGCAGGCGGCCCAGTCGAAGCCTCAGCTCGCGCCGTTCCTTTACCCGCTGGTCGGGCTGTACGTGCTCTTCGCTTATTTCACGTGGACGTCGGGGCCGTTCTTCAATCTGCTGCTGCGCGTGAACCGGTTCGGCCGGTACGTGCTGTCCCGCGACCAGCGGATCGCGTCGAACTGGGTCGGCGGCGCGCTGCTGCTGGCCGTGGTCTGCGGCGTGATCTGGTTCACCACCCGCGACCCCGCCGCGGCGTTCGCCGCGATCTATTGCCTGGTGATGGTGATTGCCCTGGCCGGCACCATGCGCGCCCCGCGGGGCTGGCCGCGGTGGGCGATGATCGCCTCCACCTTTGTCGTCGCCGCCCTCGGCGCGGGCGCCGTCACGGCCACGCACTTCGCGCTCACGCTGCAGTCCCAGACGCTGCTCGACCATTCCCAAACCCTCGCCACCGCGTTCGTGATCGGCGTCTTCCTCCAGAGCATCGTGGCGAACATGCTGATGAGCATGACGGTCAAGAAGTGACGGACATTGCGACCGTTCGTTCCGCACAAACACTTGTTCAACGACGTGCCGGGTTCTCGTCGGCGGCCCATGATGAATTGGGATGAATGGCTGGCGCGGGGATCCGCTGCGCGACGCTTCAAGCCGGAGTACCGGCTGCGCGGTCGCGGTGGCAGCGGATCCCCTTCGTACTACTGAAGCTTGGGCCAGAATGGATCCGCTGCGCGGATACAGTGGACGATGGGGAAAATGCCCGGGTCGACTTTGTGCCTCGTCGGGGGCCGCTGCGCTATGGCCCGCTCCGCGGGGCGAGGGCCACGCCGCGGGCGGGACGCTTCCCTCACGAGGCAAGATTGATCGACCTGCCCGCGTCATGCCCCTCGCGTCCGCTGCGCGACGGCCGCCGCTCCGCTCATGGGATCGGGCCCGGTCGTTTCCCTTCCGCCCCCGGTCCAGCGCGGGGC
>DASXMX010000288.1:0-15486 GCA_036495445.1 Tepidisphaeraceae bacterium | reverse complement strand
ATGCTGGTCGCCCTCGTCGGAATGGTGATCGGCGGGACCAGGCGATATCCCTCGCCGAGGCCCAGGATCAGCTCATTCTTCGCATTGACATAAAAGTTCCCGGCCCGCGTGTAGCCGATGCCGTCGCCGAAGCCGGACATGAGCTTCACCGCGAAAAAGCCGTTCCCCTGGATCGCCAGGTCGAGCGGTTGATTGGTCTGCTCGAGGCTTCCCTGGGTGAGATCGAGCTGGGTGTTGTCGACCTTGGTGCCCAGGCCCACGAAGAGTCCCGACGGGCTGACGTCCCCCTGCGCGTTAGCGGTGCCCGGCTGCCGGGGCATGAGGTACATCAGGTCCTCGAAGTTGACCCGGCTCCGCTTGAACGCGGTCGTCTCCGCATTGGACAGGTTGTTGGCCAACACGTCGATCTGCGTGGACAGCGCCCGCAACCCGCTCGCAGCCGAATGTAATGCGGTGATGGCCATGAAGAGCGGTTCCTCTGGAGGGGTTATCGGACCGGAGGGTGAGAGGACTTGAGGGTGTAGCCCAACTCGAAACGCTCCTCCGCGGGCCACTTCTTCGTCAACTCGCAAACATCGATGTGCAGCCCACAGAGCTTCTGATACACCTTCAAATCCTCGATCCGCATGAATTCAGGGATAACGTTCATCCCCTACCTGAACCCTGAACCCTCTAACTAATCTTCCCAACATTGTTCACCAGCAGTTGCAACATCGAATCCTGCGTGTGGATCATGTTGGCGTTGGCTTCGAGTTGGCGTTGGGTTTCCATCAGGGCGGCCATCTCGTTGGTCGGTTCGACGTTGGAGGACTCGAGGTACTCGCTGTGGACGGTGGCGGCGCCGGGGCCGATCTGGTTGGGGTTGGGGTAGGCGAAGAGGCCGTTGCCTTGCTTGGTGAGCTTGGCGCGGTCGGGAACGTCGAAGACGCCGAGGGTGGCGACGACGTTGCCCTCCTGGATCACGCCGCCGGCCTTGTCGATTGTGACGGGCGAATCGGGGGCGAGCTTGATCGGGCGTCCGGACTGGTCGAGCACCGCCTGCCCGCCGGTGACGATGAGGTTGCCGGAGCGGTCGAGTTGGAAGCGGCCATCGCGGGTGAGGCGAGTTTTGCCGTTGTCATCGACGCCGAAGAACCCGTCGCCCTGGAGGGCGACGTCGAGCGGGGCGCCGGTCTGTTCGATGCCGCCCTGGGCGAAGTCGATGTGGTTGGGCTGAACGAGCATGCCGCCGCCGATGCCTTCGAGGTTGGCGTCGCTCCAGTCGCCGGGCCGGCGGCTCTCCTGTTCGGCAGTCACGCGCTGGCGGAAGGCGGTGACATCGCGTTTGAAGCCGGTCGTTTCCGAGTTGGCCAGGTTGTTCGAGACCACGTCCTGCTGGTACGTGCTGGTCATGATCCCGGTGGCGGAGAGATAGAGGCCGTAGATCATGGGAAATACTGGGGAGGCATTGCAAATTGAGAATTGCAAATTGAGAATTGGGCGAGGCGAGCTCCCCGCGTTCAATTTGCATTTTGCAATTTGCGATTTTCAATGCATTCCTGGTTTGACCCGTTGGAAGCCCCCGCCCGTGAAGGCGGGGGCTTCCGAGGGTCAAGCGGCGGTCGCCGAGATGCTCGTCCGCCGCGGGAGAATCGCAAGATCCTCCCGATCAGCAGCGGTCCATCCGTGAACAGCCGTTCGACCGAATCCGTTCGATCGCAATGCGGCTTGCTGCCGATTCGCTTTTGCGAGTGAGCGTCGAGGGAGTGAATCCCAAGAACGCACCCGATAGCCGCCGGGCCGATTATCAACGGGCGTGCCAGAACGGGATCACGCGACAAGAAAGGCGTTGTCCGAGTGTCGCAACCCCACAAAATGGAGAGAGTTATGCAACCAGACGCCGAGCCTCATCGTTCGAAGACGCGTTCCCGCAGGAGGTGAATCCTTGGGCATAAGCTGCGCTGGATCGGCAATGGTTGCGCGTGAGATTTGCGCCGAGCTCGTTGCGGAAGTTCTGTGGCACCGGGCGGCAATTCGACCAGATCCCCTCACTGCGTGGCAACGACACCGGTCGCCTTGCTCGCGCCGGCATCCGCTTCCGCTATGCGGTCGCGCGGGGTACGGATGGTGGTGAGAAGCGCCTGCCGCTCGTCCGGGCCCAGGGGTTCGACGGTCAGCGTGAGCGTCTTGTCGGCGATCTGCACGCTCGTCAATTTCACCGGGAGGCTGTGACGGCTGTTGCTCAGGTCATAAGGGAGGAACAGCACCGGCGACGCGGGGTGATTGTTCAGGATGTCGATCAGCAGTTCCCCCATCGCGGCGGCGACCGCGTCGCTGTTGGCCGAGCCATTGGGCTGGATCTGGGCGCCCTCCTGCCATACCGGGAGGTCCTCACCGATCCGGTCTTCCAATGGCGCTCGGTAACGATTCCACATCGCCTGCGGCAGCGGCAATCGCCCAGCCAGCACCTGCTCGACCGGCATGTTCAGCTTTCCGTGCTCCAGTTGGGGCGTGAAGACGATGCTGACCACCGTGCCCATCTCCTTGGCCGTCGCGGCCAGGATGAGGCGGTCGTTGTGGAGCACGATTTGGGGATCGGCGATGTACTGCTGGCACTGCTCGGACCAGTGGAACTCGCGGTCCCATTTCTGGAAGAAGCCGTTCAACTCGTCTTCGGTGAGCGCGATGTGCAATGTTTTGGCCGGCCGGGTGGAGGGCGGGCCGCCGTAGCGGGTGCTGTCGGCGTAGGCCTGCTGGTCTTGCGCCCACCCGAGCGTGCGCCGCACCTCCCGTTCGGCCCGTGCGGCGTCGGCCGCGGTCTCCTGCGGGCTGCGATGCCGAAGGGCATACCAGGCGGGTGCGCGGCGCGACAGCCACCACCCCGCCGCCCCCAGCACCCCGGCGAACACGCCCAGGAAGACCACGAGCAGGATGAGACGCTTGAGCCATTTCATTCGCACGATCCACTTACTCCGAAGCGCGGCGCGCCAGCCGGAGTCTCATATACGCGTCATAAACGTCGCGTTCCACTTTGAGAACAACCTTTTGCTGTCAGGAACAGACAATTCTCATGCCGGGTGGCGGGCCGGTTCGCTACACTCGCGGCGCGATGTCCGAAGCCGTTGCCGATCCCAGTCTCGCCTACTGTCGAGCCGCCCGGCGGCTCAGGCGGCTGCACGCCCGCCGGCCGGTGGCATTGTACCGTTCGCTTCGCGCCTTATCTGATCAATACGATCAAAGTTATCCGGGGGGCACGAGCATGGGCTCACGTCCATGGCGCGGCACGACGGAGGCCATGGACAAGAGTACATGTCCATGCCACCCGCGATCATCCCCTTCCGAGCCGTTCGCCCGGATGGTTGCGGGACGATTGGAACATGGCGTTTTACGATACTCGGCCCGCGCCCAACTGCTTGCGGCCGCTGAGGAAATGGGCCTCGGGAGGTTCCAGGCCAATCTGATCATCGCCGCCGTCCAGCACCAGGCGGGGTCGGATCCCCTCCCGAACCCGCTCGCGGGCAGTCACCCGATCCGCTCGCTTCCCTCGGATTATCGGGGGAGGAAAATACGATCAGAACGCCTCGTCATCCTCGCAGTCATCTTGGGAGTTCAGATTCTGATCGCGATGACGGTGTGGGGGCTTTGGTTTCGATAGAGTCCGGGCACCGCAAAAACGATCCGCACCCCCTCCCGCATCGTATAATCCATGGAATGCGGCGTGGGGCTAATCCTCGTATTGAACGCGAGTTATTGGGTCCGGCAGGGAAGCCCGCCGCGGGCTCAAATGGCCGGAGTTAGATCGATGGCGAGAAGCCTCATCCGATTTGGTTTCGGCCGTTTGACACGACTAAAATGAGCCGTCCGCTTGTGCTCGGCGCGAGCGCGGCGCGACCGGAGTGGCGAGAGATGCGCTCAATCCCTGCATCCCTGCCGCTCCGGCCCCTACGGAGTGAACCATGAGTGACGAACTGTCACGAGCTGAAAAGCCTGAGAAGCCTGAGAAGCCTGAAAAGCACGAATTCAAATCCGCCAGCAAGGACATCTCGTCCGTGCTGCGGGGCTGGGCCTATGAGCCCGGCGTCATCAACGTCCGCAAAATCCACGGCGTCGACGGGCTCCCGAAGATCCAGATGCGGCTCGACCTGGGCCTGCTCCAGATGGAAATGAACGGCCGCCCCGACGGCCTCCGCCCGCACGGGTACGAGTCGCTGCTGGAGTACTACGAGAACCAGCTCGCCGAGCACGAGAAGACCCACGAAGGCTCGGCCAGCGGGTTCCACCTGAACCCGTCGCAGTGCGCCTCGCTCCGCGAGGAGGCGGTGCAGTATTACCACCGCTACCTGAGCCTCTTCGTCCTTGAGGAATTCCCCGGCGTCGTCCGCGACACGGGCCGGAACCTCCGCCTGCTCGAGATTTGCGGCAAGTACGCCGACGACGAGCAGGACCGCCTCGTGCTCGAGCAGTACCGGCCCTACATCACGATGATGCACGCCAGGGCCCAGGCATCGATCCTCAACGCCGAGAAGAAATACCCCGAAGCGCTGGAGAAGATCGAGGACGGCCTGGCCGAGATCAAGGACTTCTTCGTCCGCTTCGGCCAGGAGGAGGCGTACAACGAGTCGAGCGAGGTGCGGGTGCTGAAGAAGTTCGCCCGCGACATCCGCAAGAAGATCCCCGTCAGCCCCCTCACCCGCCTGCAGCGCAAGCTCGAGAAGGCCGTGAAGGACGAACGCTACGAAGAAGCCGCCCGCCTGCGGGACAAGATCACCGAACTGCAACAGCAGGATGCGGCGGAGAACCAGGCGAAGGCGTAAAACGCCTGCACGACGTGGCCATCCAACACGACGAGGGCCGGCCGCAAGGCCGGCCCTCTTTCATTAGGCCGAGCGCCTCAGCCCCGCCTCGCGAAGCAGCCCGTCCGCCCAGGCGGCGTCCTCGTCTTCAAGCGACGGATCGCACGACTGCGTGTAATCCGTGTGGTCGTACCGCCCGTTGCGGTCCCCGCCACCTTGTTCGTGGGGCTCAGGAACTCAAGGACGGTGATCAGTTCCCCGCCATCCGCGTCGAGGATCTGCACATAGGTCTCGGTGTGCTCCTCGGCGTAGAACTCCAGGACGATTGGCTCCGCGACGGCGGTGCCGCCCTGAGAGGTGGCGGGCGACGCCGAGGCCGTTGCGCCCTCGTCCTCGTAAACGCGCACATCCGGGTAAATGGCGCGGGGGCGCTCATAATCCACTCGATCGATGACGACCCGCTCCTCCATGCGCGCGACGAGGTCGCTCGGGAGCGCGTTGTTGAGGGACGTTCGCGAGAGCGCGATCAAGTCCGCGTGAACGTCACGCCAGTGCCGCTCCAGATACGGATCCATGCCGGGAAACGGGCTCTGCTTGGCCATGCGCAGCATTATATCGGGATCGCGTCGCAAGTTCCCCCTCAGCCCGCTCAATCGCGTCCTGGAATGACTGAAACACCGAGGGCCGGCATTGGGCCGGCCCTCGGTGTTTCCGTTTGATTGCACTTCGTCGGCACTGGCCGACAGCGGCCCGCGTCGCGGGTCGTGCCGTCCCCCCGCAGGTCTTACTGCCCGGTCGAGGTGAAAGGGTTCCAATAGAACGGGTTCGTTTGCGTCGTGGGCGCGAAATTACCGGTGTAATTGGTTTGATTGGCAGTCTTCGCGTAGTAGTAGAACGTCTTGTCGTCCATCCAGTCCACGTGGCCGTCCATGTAAGCCACGTTCGCCCCTTTGTAGTGGCGATCGGTCATCGTTTCTTCCCACGCGCTGCTGGCGCCGTCGTTCCAAAACGAGCCGGTGAAGGATACGCTTTCGAAACTGCCCTCGAAACCTTCCCACAGCAGAATGCACTCGGCGGGCCTGCGCATCTGGGTGAACTTCAATCCGGGGCTGATCACCTTTCCGGTCGTCTTGTCCGCGATGCCATTTGGAGGCTTGTTGCCGAACGTGGCTTGTGCGCCGTTCATCGTATAGCTCGTGAGCCAGTGAGTGCCGGTGTAGAGTGCCGTATCAATGTCGACCGGGCAGTGATAGATCGGGATCTGCCGGATGTACGGCCAGATAACGCCGGTCATCATCCCATCGGGCGGCGGATGACTGCCCCATGCCTTGTTCAGGTCGGGTTGCGGGTAACCCTTGCGCGGCGCCGTGTTGCCTGGGCCGCTTAACTCCTGGTAGAGCCACCCGTAGGCGTAGGAGTCCGTCGCGTCCCAACCATTCCCGCCGGCGCTGGGCGATGCCGCGCCGTTTCCGGACGCCCAGTTGCAGAACGGCATTTGCTGTTTGTTCTCGCTCCCATACATGATGCAGCCCATCATGAGGGTGCGCAGGTTGCTCTGGCACTTGACGCGGGCGGCCTGCTCGCGGGCTTTGTTGAGGGTCGGCAGGAGAATTGAGATCAGCAGCGCAATAATGCCGATCACAACGAGAAGCTCAACGAGCGTGAAGCCCTTGGACCTGCGCATCGGGGCGCTCCTTGTTCCGGACAGGACGTGCGAGATGTCCGACACAGACCTACGACATGGCGTCAGGCCCGCCTGTTCCGCCGGCGACGGAGCAGCAGGCCGCCCGCACCGAGGCCGACAAGACCGAGGCTCGTCGGTTCGGGCGCGGGATTATAGCTAATATACACATCGCCGGGATCGCTCGTTACTGCAAAAAAGTTTGGCGACGTGTTATTGGCGGCGGCGAATGTGCTGAGGGCATTGGTGTCCAGGTGGAACTGGGCCGCCAGCGCCGCCCCGCCCCCGCCCCCGCTGAGGGTGGCGATCGTCCACTGATAAGTCTGGCTGGGGACGAAGTTTGCCGCGGGGGTGTTGAGGAACCCGCCGCCCACCGAGATCGGCTGGATCGTGATGAAGCTCCCGGAGCCGCTCATCGCCAGGGTATTGAGTGCAAGGCTGTCCCAGCCGGAGCTGTTGCCGGCGGCGCCTGTCGCGTTGCTCATCTTCCAGACGTAGGTCGCCCCGTTGCCCGGGTCGCCGACGGTGCCGTTGCCGCTGGCCATCGTGGCAGCGCCGGTGAGCGCGAGTCGGCCCGGGTGGATGTAGCCATCCCCGGCCGAAATCATGCCGCCGGCATTGACGGTGGTGGCGCCGCTGATGATGCCGTTGCCGGCCAGCATGCCACCGGGGTTCACGGTGACCGCCCCGGTTCCGGTGGCGGAGCCGGTGACATTATTCGCCATAAGGACACCGGCATTGACGCTCGTCGGGCCGGTATACGTGTTGGGCGCCGTCAGGCTCATGACACCGGTGCCGCTCTTCACAATCCCCTGGTTCCCGCCGCCGAACGGCTGCAGCACGGAACTGACGACCAGGTCGGTCGGCGACGACCCGCGGCCCACGTTGAACGTGACGGTGCCGGCCTGAAGGGCGATGTTGGCCGCGTTGATCGTGGCGGGGGTTGGGGCCGGATTCACCGCGACCGTCCCGCCGAACAGCGAATAGTTTCCGCTCCCGTCGGTCGCCCCGGCGTTCGAGCCGCTGCTTAGCGTCCCGCCGTTGGTGAAATTGATGTTGGGCAGGGTGACGCGGAAACCGCCGGGCGTCTCGCTGACGGTTCCGCCGGCGATGTTGATGGCCGAAGGCGAGGCGCCGGAGGTGAAGCCGAACGAGTCGCCATTGCCGCCCAGGAGCGTCGCGCCGGGATAGACGGTGACCTGCCCCGCGCCCAGGCCGGTTCCGCCGCCGCTGGTCGTCGAGATGACCGTGCCGCCCTTGACCAGCAGCCCGCCGCTGAACGTGTTGTTGCCCGAGAGCGTAGTGATGCCGTTGCCGGTGAAGGTGATGCTGTGCGTGCCGAAGTTCTGGAGGACCGAGGAGATCGCCAGGTCGGTGGCGGCGGTGCCGCGGTTGACGTTGATCGTGAGGTTGTTCTGCACGCCGATTTTCGCCGCCGAGATCGTGGCGGTGTTGCTGCTGGCATTGACCGTGATCGAGGCGGCGCCGTTAACACCGAAGAACGAGAAGTTGCCGTTGGCGTCGCCTGTGTTCCCGCCGGACGAGAGCGTGCCGCCGTTGGAGAACACCAGGTTCGGCAGGGTGACGCGGTAAGCGCCCGTGCCTTCTGTAACGGTGCCGCCGTTGATGTTGATGACCTGTGGGGCGGCATTCGGGTAATAGCCGAACGCGTCGCCGGTATTGCCCTGAAGGGTTGCGCCGGCGTTGACAGTCACGAGGCCGCTGCCGATCGGCGCATTGCCGCCGCTGGCCCCCGAGATAACCGTGCCGCTGTTGATCGTCAAACCGCCTGAGAAGTTGCCGGCCGTGGTGAGGGTCAGGGTTCCCGTGCCGTTTTGGGTGAGGCTGCCGGAGCCGTTGATGGCGCCGCCGACCGTCTGATTAGCCGTCTGATTAAAGACCAAGGCGCCGTTGTCGACCACGGCCCCGCTGCCGAGCTTCCCTGTACTCCCGCCGGTGCCCACCTGGAGCGTGCCCGCGCCGATGGTCGTCTGGCCGGTGTAGGTGTTATCTCCGGCCAGGATGAGAAGGCCGGAACCGGCCTTCGTCAGCGCGGTGGGGTTGCCACCACTGTTGGCAATGACCGAGTTGACGAGGGTCGGGTTGGCGGAGTTGTTGATGAAAATGAGCTCGCCGACGCCGTTGCTGCCTGGTTGCCCGGTGAGAATGCCGCTGTTGGGCGCGGTGCCGAGGGTGAGCCCGCCGGCTCCTGGCTGGACGAGGATGCCGCCGCTGCCGCCCAGTGCCCCGCCGTAGTCGGCGCCGATGTTCAACACGCCCCCGCCGGCCGCGCCGCCGTTGCCACCGACGTCGATCGTGACGTTCCCCGCCCCCGCCTGCAGGAGCAACGTGCTGACGTTGGTTGTCCCGGCACTCCCGTTAGCCAGGCCGATCGTGCCGGCGCCGGTGAAACGGATGTTGTTGTTCCCGTTGTCGGGGATCGTGCCGCCCGAGCCGATGAGAGTGTAAGCGGAAAGCGGCAGGGGAATGATGTAGGAGGAGGCGGCGTTGGGGTCGAACACCGTCGCCCACTCGCTGCCGTTGACCGTCGCGTAGGCGCCGAGGATGCCGGTGTTGCCCGGCGTGTCGAACGTCCAGATGCCGTTGTTCCCGCCGGTGTTGTTGGCGGGCGGGTTGTAGTCGACGGTACCCCCGACGTCCCGCCGCTCGGTGAACCCGTAGGAGATCATCACGGCATTGCCGTTGGACACGAGCGTGATCCCGGACGCACCGGCAGTAAAGCCGATGCCGTCGACCGATTGCGAAGCGGCCGTCGAGCCCCCATTGAGCAGCAGTGTACCGCCCCCGAGGAGGACCGGGCTGCCGGAAGGCAGGATGTTGTTGGAAGGGGCACCGCTTGCGGAGAAGTCGAGCATCAGCGTGCCGCCATTGACGCTGGTCAGACCGGTGAACGTATTCTGCCGCGTGAGGGACATAATCCCGTTGCCCAGCTTGGTGAGGTTGCCGCCGTTGATCAGGACGGCATTAACGAGCAGGTCAACAGGGGCGGTGCCGCGGCCCACGTTGAAGTTGACGGTTGTGGCCTGCATCCAGATCGAGGTCGCATTGATGGTCGCGGTGGTCCCGCTGGGCAGGACGGTAATGTTGTCCGTGGCGCCGCCGTTGGCGGGGTTGCCGCGGAAGGAGAAGTTGCCGTTGGCGTCGCCGGCGTTGCCGTTGCCGGTCAGCGTGCCGCCATTGGAGAACGTGAGGTCCGGGAGGGTCTGGCGGATTCCAGTGCCGGTGCTGATTTCCTGGACGGTGCCGCCGTTGATGAAGATGACGCTGGGGGCCTGGCCGGTGGTGTAGCCGAACGAGTCCTGGGCGTTGCCCTGGAGGATGCCGCCGGCGTTGACGGTGACCGTCCCCGCGCCCAGCGACGTTGCCCCGCCGCTGGTCGCGGACGCGACCACGCCGCCGTTGATGATCAGCCCGCCGGTGTACGTGTTGGTGCTGTTAAACGTTTCGGTGCCGGAGCCGACTTTTGTCAGCGAACCGGCCCCGCTGATCGTGCCGCCGAACGAGTTGCTCTGGCCGTTGCCGCCGAACGTGAGGGCGACGGGGAAGCCGGCGTTGTTGGTCAGCCCGAACGCGAAGTTCCCGGTGAGGCCGCCCGCCGTGAAGGCATTGCTTGCGACCAGCGAGCTGAAAACGATGTTGGCGCTGGCGTAGTTGGCGTTCTGCAGGGCCAGGGGGTTGGCCAGGATCAGCCCGGCGGCGCCGGCGCTGGCATTGCCGCTGAAGGTGTTGGCGGCGTTCAGCGTGACCGACCCCGTGCCGCTGGCGGCCAGGGAAACAACGCCCGCTCCGTTGTCGGCCACAACGGAGTTGACCATCAGGTTGTTCCCGGACGAGTTGTTTAGGACGAGCTGCGAGGTGCCGCCCGTCCCGGCCGTGATCGTGCCGACGCCGGGCGTGACGCCCAGCGTCAAGGTTCCCGCGCCCGCCCCCACGAGCACGCCACCGGTCCCGATCGTCAGCGTCGAAGTCCCGGGGTCGATGATGACCGGGCCGGCGAAGTTATCGGTCAGCGAGTTGATCGTCGTGTTGCCGCTGATCCCGGTCGGCGCGCCGGGCATGCCGCCGATGATCTGAATGTTCGCCGTGGGCGCATTGGGGATCACCGCTTCCGACGGGACGTTGGTGGAGGTCAGCGTGGCGGCGACGATGTCGCCGAACGAGTTGACCGTGGCGAAACTGATATGACCGACGGTGGCAAACGAGAAGATGCCGCCGACCGGGGTGCTGGTCGTCAGGATGCCGTTGGTCGTGTTCTGCACACCCGCGGGGAGGGTGAAGTCGACCGTTCCGCCGTTGCCCGTCATCGCGCCGACGTTGAGGAGGATCGGGTTGCCGTTGGAGGTCAGCACGATCGAGGAGGCGCCCGGGCTGACGCTCAGCCCATTGAACTGCTGGGAGTCGGCGGTGGTCGTGCTGCCGTTGAGCAGCAGCGTGCCGCCGTTCATGACGAGCGTGGAGGCGTTGCTGACGATGTTGTTCTGCGGAGCGGTGGCAGTCTGCGTGAAATCCAGCATCAGCGTGCCGGCGCTGACGGTCGTTGCCGAGGTGTAGGCATTGGCCCCGGCCAAGGCCATCACGCCGTTGCCGGTCTTGATCAGGCCCGTGTCGCCCGGATGCGCGTTGCGGAAAAAGCTCCCGGTGACGTTGAGGTCGATGCCGCTGGGCGTTGTGCCGGTCGCGACGTTGAAAATGGTCCCGCCGGTCTGCGTCAACGAGACGTCCTGGGCGCTGATGGTGGAGGTGACCGAGGTGCCGCCGGAGATCACGCCGTGGTCGAGGTTGTAGACGCCCCAAGCGGTGCCCGCGCCGCTGACGGCAGTGCTCTCGGCCAGGGTCCCGCCGGCCAGGATGAGAGTACCCAAGTGATTAGTGCGGGTGCCGACGCTGGTGAGCACGCCGCCGGCGTTGATGGTGATGTTCTTCCCGCCGTACCCGCCCCCACCGATAAAGCCGTTGTCCTGGCCGCCGTCGAGGATGCTGATGGTCCCGCCGCTGTTGACGGTGATGGAGCTGGTGGTGCCGAGCGTGCCGTTGCCGTTGTTGGCGTTGGCGTTGACGAACAGCGTGCCAGCATTGACGACGACCGCCCCGGTGAGGGTATTGCCGGGATTGGCTGCGGTGAGCGTCACGCTCCCGCCCGGGTCGTTGAGCGTCAGCCCGCCGGTGCCGGAGATGACGCCGCGGATCGTCGTGGCGCCGGCGCCGGTGAAGGTGAGCGTGTTGCCGCCCAGCGCGATCGGGCCGTTGAGGTTCAGCGTGCCGGCATTATCGATGTTGCCGCTAGCGCCGATATTGAGCGTCGTGGTGCCCGCGCCGCTTTGCAGCGTCAGGTTCCCGCCGCTGGCAACATAAAGCAGGTCGGAAGAGCTGGGGGCGACCGAGTTGCCGGAGGCGTTATTGAGTGTGATCGACCCGGCCGTTCCGCTCGTGTTCGTGATCGTCAGCGCCTGGGTAGTGTCCAGGTCGTTGAGGGTGCCATAATTCAGCGAGGCCCCGTTAATGTTGAATGTGGTGTTGCCGTAGGTGCCGGTGAACTCAACATCGCTGGCGGTGCCGGGCGGGCTGGTGTAGCTCAATGTACTGGACAGATCATTCCCGCCGGAAAGGACGGGGTCGGGCGTGTTGGCCGCGCCGGCGAACGGCGTTGCGCCGCCGAGCCCGACGGTCATTGCCGCGGCAGCGGCCAGCAGGACGCGAGCCGCCGACCGACGCTGGCGAAGCATGTTCCCCGTTCCACCCCGGTTCGGGATCGTCCGCTCTTCCGACGATTTCCCCCACCAATCAGAAGACCTCCGGACGGCACCATTCGATGAACGGCCAAGAGACGATTGGCGCACGATTTTCTCCTCATCCGTGCCAGAAGGCGACGTGGCAAATGATCTGCTGTCCCTCTCAAAGCCCAAGGCGCTTCTGGCTTCTCACAGCTTCCGCGATCGACGTGACGACTGGGCCGCGGCCCGTATTAGCAGGTACCTTACCCCGCGCTGCGCGTTGCATCAAGCGCAATTTTGATACAGGCCGTAATCGCGGTTGCCATCCTCGGCAGGATGGGCAATTCGTCCGGTTGAAGGCATTGATGCGTCGGGACGGCTAGACGGGCGGTCGGCGTCACGTTACGTTAGCCGCCCCAAAACCTGGATGAAAGGAGCCGTGGAATGGCTAAGCCCCGCCGCCGCCGAAAGATCGGCAGCAAGAAGCGCAAGGCCCGCCGCGACCGCCGCAAGCGGTAATCGGACGGGACTGAACATCGGACGCGCCGCAACGCAACCCGCGTTGCGGCGCGTCCTTCTATTTTTCGGCCGCCGGCCCGCGGCGGAACAAAAATGCGCCGCCAAGACGCCAAGAAGAAACAAAGAGACACGGGGACGCGGAGACACGGAGACGCGGGGAAGGTGCACGTCTTCTCCCGTGGCGTCCTCGGCGTCTTGGCGGCGCCGTTTTCTTTATCGCAGGCCGAGAGGTGATGCGTCATGTCCGAACTCTTTGCCGATCGGCTGCTCGACGCGATCGAGCGCAAGGGCGGCCCGGTTTGCGTCGGGATCGACCCGATGTTCGAGATGCTCCCTGATGCCGTGGCGGGTGCGGAGACGCGCCGCAACGCGGAGGATCCCGAAGCCGCGATCGATGCAATCTTTGCGTTCACCACCGCCGTGCTGCGGATCGTCGCGCCGCTGGTGCCGTGTGTGAAGTTTCAGTCGGCTTACTTCGAGAAGTACCTTTGGGAGGGGGTGGAGGCGTATTACAGCCTAATCGCCGAGGCGGCCGAGTTGGGCTTGCTGGTGATCGGCGACGTGAAGCGTGGCGACATCGGCAGCACGGCCGCCGCCTACGCGGCCGGGCACCTGGCCGACATCAGCTTCGAAGAACAGCAGGACGTCATCATCCCCGACGCGATCACCGTCAACCCGTTCTGCGGCCTCGACACGATCGCACCATTCATCAAGACGGCCCGGGATTACGACAAGGGCCTGTTCGTGCTGGTCCGCACGAGCAATCCCGGATCGGGCGAATTACAGGACGTCAAGCTGGCCGACGGGCGGACATGGTCGGAGATGCTGGCCGAACGGCTGGCGAAGGTCGCCGCCGAACCGGGGCTCGTCGGCGCCAAAGGGTTCAGCTCGATCGGCGCCGTCGTCGGCGCCACGCAGCCGCAAACGATGACCAGCCTGCGCGAGAAGCTCCCCCAATCGATCTTCCTCCTGCCGGGATACGGCGCCCAGGGCGCGACCGCCGAGATGACCCGGGCCGCCTTCAAGGACGGCAGGGGCGCGCTGGTCTCCGCCAGCCGCAGCATCCTCTACGCCCACCGCGAACCCAAATACGCCCAGCGCTTCGGCGACAACTGGGAACGCTGCGTCGAGCAGGCGGTGCTCGACATGAAGCAGGACTTGGCCGGGGTACTGAGGTAAAAGGCCTGCCGCAAAGACGCGAAGACGCAAAGGAAGCCGCAAAGAGCGGCGATTTGCCCTCTCGTGTTATCGCAGCTACTTGCTTTGAATTTCGGCCTTTGTGGCTTCCTTTGCGGCCTTCGCGTCTTTGCGGCGCTCTTTGTTCCTCGTCCGCGGATTCGTCCGATGCAGTAAAAATGTCGCTTAGTCCAGGTGCCGACGTGCAGCAGGTACGTGGGAAACGCGTGACGGTCGCGGGGCTGGGCCGGTTCGGCGGGCAGATCGCCGTGGCCCGGTGGCTCGTCGAGCAAGGTGCCGCGCGCGTCCTGGTCACCGACCAGGCCCCGGCCGAGAAGCTTGCCGATTCCGTCAAGCAGCTCGACGGCCTGCCGATCGAGTTCCGCCTCGGCGAGCACCGCGAGTCGGACTTCACCGACGCCGACCTGATCGTCGCTTCCCCCGCGATTCCTCCGAACAACAAATACCTTCACACCGCCCGCGCGGCCGGCGTGCCGATTACGACCGAGATCCGCCTGTTCATCGAGCGGTGCCCGGTCCCGATCGTCGGCGTCACCGGGACCAAGGGCAAGTCCACCACCACGGCCATGCTGGGCGCGATCCTGAAACGCCGCTTCACCACCCACGTCGGCGGGAACATCGGCCACTCGCTGCTGCCGGAACTCGAGCGGATCGAGAAATCGGACCTGGTCGTGCTCGAATTGTCGAGCTTCATGCTCGAACATCTGGGCGCGATGCGGTGGTCGCCGCACCTGGCGTTGGTGACGATGGTCGCCGCCGATCACCTCGACTGGCACGGCTCGCAACAGGCGTACGTCGACGCGAAGGCGAACATCCTCCGCTTCCAACGGCCCGACGACCTGGCGATCCTCAACGCCGAAGACCCCGGCTCAATCGCATTGGCCGGGTGTACGCGGGGCCGGGTCGTGCGGTTCGCCCTGGCCAACCGCCAGCCGTTCGATCTGATCGTCCCGGGCCGGCACAACCAGTCCAACGCCCAGGCCGCCTGGGCGGCGGCGTCGCAACTGGGCGTCCCGCGCGAAGAGGCCGAGGCGGCCCTCCGCGAGTTCCGCGGCCTGCCCCACCGCCTCCAACTCGTCCACGAATCCCACGGCGTGCGCTACTTCAACGACTCGATCGCCACCATCCCCGAGGCGGCCATCGCCGCCCTCGAATCCTTCCCGCCCCACCGCGTCGTGCAGATCGTCGGCGGGTACGACAAGGGCCTCTCAATGAGCGCGCTCAGTGCCGCCCTCCGCGAGCGGGCCAAGGCCGTCCTCTGCATCGGCGTCACCGGAAAGCCCCTGGCCGACGCCCTCTTCTCCGCCGGCGGGCAGAGCGCGGCGGCGGTCTACTACTGCGGCGACCTGCCCACCGCCATGAAGGTCGCCCGACAAGTCGCGAGCAACGGGGATGTCATCCTGCTCAGCACCGGCTGCGCCAGCTACGACCAGTTCGTCAATTTCGAGCAACGGGGGGAGACGTTCGCGAAGCTGGCTGCGGAACAAGGATAGCGCTGCGGGGTTCTGGTTTCGCCGCTTGCGGCTTCGCGAACGAAGGGCCGTCCGCCGTCTGGATCCTTCCGGAGAACATCCCTTCGTTCGCG
>DASXMX010000287.1:0-16205 GCA_036495445.1 Tepidisphaeraceae bacterium | reverse complement strand
TGAAACGTGACGAGTGAAACGTGACGCGCCGCTGGTTGTCACGTTTCACTCGTCACGTTTCAGGCGCGGTATTTCAATCCCCAATCCAGTCTTGGCCTCTTGGCGGCGCCTTTTTTCCCTCAACGGGTCTTCTTATTGCTGTACGCGTCTTCCAGTTCCTTGAGCCGCTTGCGGTGGGTCATCTTCGCCACGGCGCCCATGCGGTCGGTGAGGAGGATGCCGTTGAGGTGGTCGAACTCGTGCTGCCACACGCGGGGGATGAACCCGCTGGCGGATTGCTCGAAGCGGTTTCCCTCCAAGTCCTGGGCCTGGATCGTGATCCGCTTGTCGCGCGTGACCTTGACGCGGATGTCCGGCAGGCTCAGGCAGCCTTCCTCGGCGTCCTCGGACCCGTCGCCATCGGAAAGGACGGGGTTGATGTAGACCTGATCGTCGCCCGGTTCGCCGGAGGGGTTCATCACGAAGAGTCGCAGGTTTTTGCCGACCTGGGGTGCCGCGAGGCCCACGCCATGGGCCTCGCGCATGAGCTTGAACATCTGCACGACCACGTCCCGCAACGAGTCGTCGAAGGCGGTGACCGGCTCGCTCATCTTCTTAAGGCGGGGGTCCGGGTACAGAATTATTTTCAGTTCGTCAGCCATAATCGTTGCCGTCGCATCGGGTTGCCTAGAATAATACGCCAAGTTGAATGACAGTAGTGAGTTGTTGACAGATTCCGGCGGGAGCGCGTACAGTGGCCGGAATGCCATGTTAGGCGCGACGCGGGGGTACGGACGAGGCCGTGCGGCCCGCGTCCACCCCGCCGAATCGAGCCACCCTTTTTCAGGAATTTCCCGTGGCGAAAGACTCGAACTCCAACGGCGACGATCCTCTCAAGAATTATCGCGCCATCCCGGAGGAGGACCGCAAGCGTGCCCAGGTCTTCTTCGAGCGGGGCAAGACGGTTGCCGACACCGGCAACTACGAATACGCGATCGAGATGTACATCCAGGGCCTGAACATCGATCCGGAGAACCTCGAAGCCCATCAGGCCCTGCGCGAGATCTCGCTGAAGCGAAAGGTCAGCGGCGGCAAAGACATGGGCATGATCGACAAGATGAAGATGCCAAAGGAAAAGGACGAGAAGCAGGGGATGCTCAACGCCGAGAAACTGCTGGCCTATGCCCCGGGCGACATCAGCCGGATGACGGCCCTCTTCAAGGCGGCACACAAGGCGGGGTGCTACGACACCGTCCTGTGGATCGGGCCGATGTTGCAGCGGGCGAATCAGGAGCAGAAGAAGCCGGATTTTAAGACCTTCATCACGCTTCGAGACATCTACAGCGCGATTGAGGATTACAAGCTCGCGACGGACGCGTGCTATCTGGCCTCCCAGCTCAAACCCGACGACATGGACCTTCAGCACGAGATGAAGAATCTCGCCGCGAAGTTGACCATGAGCAAGGGGAAGTACAACATCGCCAAGAGCTTCCGCGAGAGCATGCGGGATGTCGAGGTGCAGGAGAAGCTGCTGAACATCGACAAGGACGTCCTGGAGGGGGACGCGTTGGTCCGCGCGATCAACGATGCCGAGGCGGAATGGAAGGCGTCCCCCGACGACTGGTCGAAGTTCAGCAAGTACATCGACGCCCTGACCCGGGGCGAGCAGCCGGAATACGAGAATCGGGCTATCGAGTTGCTCGACGAGGCAAATAAGAACACGCACCAGTTCCGCTACCGTCAACGGATTGGCGTGATCCGCATGGCCCAGCTCAGCCGGCAGGAGCGGTCGATTCGGGGCGAGCGGGATCGGGCCAAGGGCACGCCGGCCCATGCGGAATTGGAGCAGCGGTACAAGGAGTTCATTACCGAGCAGACGCGGACCGAACTGGAAGAGTACCGGCTGGTCCTCGAGGCGTATCCGACCAACTCCGATGCGCGGTACCACGTCGGCTACCGCCTGTTCAAGCTGCACGAATTCGGTGAGGCGATCCCGATCCTCCAGCAGGTGCGGACCGACCCGAAGCACCGGACCAACGCGTCGCTCCTGCTCGGGCAGGCGTTCCTGTCCGCCGGGTTTGCGGACGAAGCGGTCGATACGCTCAAGGCCGTGATCGACGAATACCAGGGCCGCGGCGATGAGCGGTCGATCCACATGTTCTACTGGTACGGCCGGTCGCTGGAGGAAAAGAAGGACACGGCGGCCGCGATCAAGTCGTACAGCCAGGTCGCCCAGTGGAACTTCAACTACCTGGACGTGCAGGCCCGCATCAAGCGGCTCCGGGCCAGCGGTGCGGCGAGCCCCGCGCCGAGCTCGCCGGTTGAATAGATCAGGCGCGTGACACGCGACGCTCCCCGTTCTGCCGCCCCGCGTCGGACCGCTGGACGGGGAGCTTTGTCAGCTCGATTGGCGCGCAATGTCTTGAGCCTTCGCTTTACATTTGCCCGAATCCCGCTAGACTTTTCCGCCTCACCGCCCGGGCTTTGGGCGGTGAACTGATTTACGACGAACGCGAAAGATCTCGAGGAGACGATACCTGTGGCCCATTCATTGTCCGCCAAGAAGCGAGTCCGCCAGAACATCAAGAGCCGGGCGCGGAACCGCGCCCGCAAGGAAACGATCAAGAACCAGACCAAGAGCTTCCAGTCCGCCCTGACCGGCGGCGACTTCGCCAAGGCGGAGACCGAGCTGCGCCTGGTCGCCAAGCGGCTGGACAAGGTGGCGGCCAAGGGGACGATTCACAAGAACACCGCGGCACGCAAGCGGTCGCGGCTGGCCAAGCGGTTGAACGCCGTCCGCGCCGCCAAGGCCGGCGGGGCGGGTACCGCCGCCGCGAAGGCCTGACCCGCGGCGCAGTCCCAAGAGCCGACCCATCCCCCGGTAGTCTTCGCAACAGACGATCGGCACCCGGCAGCAGGCATTCGGCAGCGCAGTGTTCGCCCCCGGCGGGGCGGCCGCTCTGCCTTCAGTGCCCGCGGCGCGGGTGCCGATCGCGTTTGAAGAAAACCCGAAACGCCATCCCGTGACCTGAGGATCGCATGGCCGAGTCGAACCTGATGGAGAAGATCGTCTCACTCTGCAAGCGCCGCGGCTTCATCTACCCGGCCAGCGAGATCTACGGCGGGCTGAACGGATTCTGGGACTACGGCCCGTTGGGCGTGCTGCTGAAGAACAACATCCGCGACTGGTGGTGGCGGAACATGGTCATCACCCCGCCGATCGGCCCCGACGGGCACCCGGTTGACATCGTCGGCCTCGATTCCGCAATCATCCAGAACCCCAAGACCTGGGTCGCCTCGGGCCACGTCGGCGGGTTCAGCGATCCGATGGTCGACGACCGCGAGACCAAGCAACGCTACCGGGCCGACCATCTCATGGTTGCTCCGGCCCTGGTAAAGCGGAAGAGCGGCAAGATGGACGAGTTGGGCCTTTTTGCCGTCCTGTCCGGCGACGATGCCGTCGACGTATTCGTTAAAAAGATCGACAAGCTCGCCCGCAAAAGCGGCGGCGGGGAAGTCGTGCTGCCGGAAACCTTCACGCCGTTTACCAAGCTCACGCCGGAGCTGCGGCAGCAGGTCGTCGGGCCGGACGTGACTACCCCGGGAACGCTTACCGAGCCGCGCGATTTCAACCTGATGTTCCCAACCTTCGTTGGCGCGATCCAGAGCGAAGACTCGAAGGCTTACTTGCGCCCCGAAACCGCGCAGGGGATTTTCCTCCAGTACAAGAACATCATCGACACCACCCGCGTGAAGGTGCCCTTCGGCGTCGCGCAGATCGGCAAGAGCTTTCGCAACGAGGTGACGCCGCGAAACTTCATCTTCCGCTCGCGCGAGTTCGAGCAGATGGAGATGGAATGGTTCTGTCACCCGGACGAGGCCCGCAAGTGGTATGAGTTCTGGAAGCAGGAGCGGATGAACTGGTGGCGGTCGCTGGGCGTCTCTGAGTCGAACCTGCGGTTCCGCGATCACGAGCAGGACGAGCTCTCGCATTACTCGAAGATGACGGTCGACATCGAGTACAAGTACCCGTTCACCGCGCCCGACTTTGGCGAGCTTGAGGGCATCGCGCATCGCGGCGCATTTGACCTCACCCAACACCAACTGCACTCCGGCCAGAAGCTCGAATACTTCGATCAGGACCTGCAGGTGAAGCTGAAGGAGCAGGGCGTCAGCCCCGAGGAAATCAAGGCGAAGAGCCGCTATATGCCCAATGTGATCGAGCCGGCCAGCGGCCTCACGCGCGCGGTTCTGGTCATCCTCTGCGAAGCCTATCGCCACGATCCGAATCGGCCGGGGACGGTGGAGATGCTGTCGATCAAGCCGCAGTTCGCACCGATCAAGTGCGGCATTTTCCCGCTGGTCAACAAGGAGTGGATGCCCGAGATCGCGGAAAAGCTCTATCTGGATCTCCGCCAGCACTTCACCTGCGAATACGACGCGAAGCAGGCGATCGGCCGTCGTTACGCTCGGATGGACGAGATTGGCACGCCGTATTGCGTAACGGTTGACGGTCAGACGGCCCAGGACCAGACGGTCACCATTCGTGAGCGGGATTCCATGGCGCAGGAGCGGGTCGCATTGGATAAGGTGAAGCCGTATTTGTTAGAGAAGCTGGGCAATTCGTGCGCTTGAAAATCGCATGGCGTGCGGTCGACTAGCCTTCCGTTACAAGACCTAGGGAGAGGGATGTAGCTGTCGGCGGATGAGGACCCAACTCGACATCCTCGCGCTCGAACCGTTTTACGGCGGGGTCCGTCGGGCGATGCTGTCGGCGGTCATGCGGTGCAGCCGGCACCGCTGGACGTTGTTGAAGCTCCCGCCCCGGCGGATGGAGCGCCGGTTGGCGGCGTCGGCCAACTGGTTCGCCGAGCAACTCGGCCGCCACCTCTCCGGCCACGCCGACCTGCTATTCACCAGCGAGGCGCTGAACCTCGCCGACCTCTATCGCCTTGTGCCGGAGCTCGCCTCCCGCCCCTCGGTCGTCTATTTCCACGAGAACAACTTGCCAGCCCCGGATGCCGGGGAGAGCGGAGCGCTCGACTTGGTGAACCTGAACACCGCCACCGCCGCGTCGGAAGTCTGGTTCAATTCGAATTATCACCTCAAGACGTTCCTCGAGCGCGGATCGGCCCTGGTGAAGCGTCATCCGGAGCTGATGTCTCACAACCCAATGGGGCCGATTACGGCCAAGGCCCGGCTCGTCACGCCCCCGTTGGATCTGGGCTACGTCGCCGAGGTCCGTGGGGCTTATCGGGCGCCGCAACGTCAGCCCGATGCCATTTTCGTCGAAACCCGCGACGCCGACGTCCCGCTTTTGAACCGGGCGCTCCACTTGCTTGCCGCGGCCGGGCAGACGTTCCGCCTGATCACGGTCGGACCGGTGAAGGAACTGGCCAACGAGTGGGAACGCAAGACGATCCGTGAGACCGATGAACCGGCCCAGGTGCTCGGGATGGTGGAGTCGCACGTCCTCCTGAGCGCCAAGCCGAAGGCGACATCGGATTACTTATGCATTCGCGGGATGCTCGCGGGGTGCCGGCCAATCGCCCCAGCCGACGGCGTCTATCCCGAGTTGTTCCCCGATTCGCTGCGCGCCTCCTCGTTGTACCAGCCCGCCGATCCCGCGGACCTGGCGCGGAAACTGTCCGATGCCCTGGAGTTCGGCGGGTGGGCGGCCCAGACGCCCGATTGGCGCAAAGTCTTTCGCCCGTTCGACGCGATCGCCGCCTGCCGCACGATCGACGAGCGGATCGAAGAACTCGCCGGGAATGGATCGGGGCGGCGGGCGTAAGAGTTCCTCTGTCCAGCGCTCCCACCAAGTCGCTTCGTCCGGTTTGGCGACTTGTTCCTTCGCAGGTGAAGGGCCGTTCCCCCCGATCGCCGTCAAATCTGTTATATAAATTCTTGTGTGATCAGAACAAGGATCTATAATGGCAGGCGCGACCATTGGAGTGGGTCATCGAGCGAATGGGGTCTCGGATGTCCGAACAGCAGCACGCGCCAGACGGGGATCGGGTGACGGCGGTGGCCAACCGTCTGCGGCTCCTGCAGATGGATTTCGCCGATCAGAGCGAGGCCGACCGTAGGGGATACCTGGCCGAAGAACTGGGGCGAACGCTGGCCAGCCTGCCGCCTTCAGAACGCAAAGCTTTCCTCGAACAGCTCGGCGCGCGGTTCCCGACATGGGATGAGAACGTCCGCATCGAGTCACGTCCCGCCACCGCGGCCCGGCCCGCATTCGACGAGAAGGAACTGAACGACGCGAGCTTCCTGGTCACGCGGCTGATCGCGGTGGCCCAAGGCTTGCCGCCCGAGCAACGGGCCGCGGTTACCGCGCGCCTGAGGGAAGCCCGGCTGGCCCCGGCCGGTGCGGGGCCGTCGTGGCCCGAAGCACAGGCGAATGATCTGCGCGCCAAGCTCAAGGCCAGCCCCGCCGACCCGATCGATCCCACCCGCGTTCTCGAACTGCTGGCGCAACTCGCCGAGGTGATTTGCAGCCTGGACCAGGTCGTCTGGAATACCTGGCGCGTGATCTCGCCGCAGGGAAACGTGAAGCGGCCGGCGGTGCTGCAGAACACGTTGGCCCGTTTCATCTCCGGCGATCAGGACGTGCCCCGCGGGCAGGTTGCACATGACGTCGGCAAGCTCCGTCAGCTCATCGCCGCACTGATTGGCGCCGTGTCGCAGACCGGCCGCTTTGCGATTCAACATTTCAAAGGCCTGGCGCCGGACGAGATCAAGGTGCTGGTGGGGACCAGCGGATTCGGGCTCGAAGGACGCTACTGGCGGAAATACGTCGAGCTGGCCGGGCAGATGGATCAAGGAGCCGTCCAGGACGCGATCCGCCAGGCGATCGCCGAATACGCGGAGGCGCTGATTCGCGGAACGAGGTAGTGGCGAACCTTGTGTTCGCCCTCCCCTGTAGGGGCGAATCTCGTATTCGCCCTCATTGCCGCCCGGCGAGAAGAGGGTGAACACGAGGTTCACCCCTACAGGAGGGCGAACACGAGGTTCGCCGCTACGAGAGACGGCCGCAATAGAGGATCGGTGGCAAAATGAACGAACAGATCCACTGGAGCGAAGGGCTGTTCCTTCAGCCGCACCATTTGCAGGCGATGCAGCGGCAACAGGGCGTTCGCCTGGCCGCCGAGCGGCGGTTGGAGATGCAATATCCCTATGGTGTGATTGAGGCCCGTCTTTCGCCCGATGCGCTGGAGAACCACAGCGTCCGCTTCAGCCGGCTGCGCGTCGTCATGCCGAGCGGCTTGACCCTGGATTTCCCCGACGACACCGACCTCCCGCCGCTGGACATCAAGGCCGCGTTCGAGGCGGACAGCCGGCCGTTGACCGTCTTCCTCGGCGTTCCGCTTTGGTACCCCGGCCGCGGGAACACGATCGAATTCGGCTCGACCGACGACTGGCGGACCAAGCGAATCTTCCGCGTCGCCGAAACGACCTCGGTCGATGAAAACACCGGCGAAAACCCCCAGCCCGTTCGCATTCGGCGCCTCAACGCGCGGCTCATGCTGGACAGCGAGGATCAGACCGATCTGGAAGTGCTCCCGCTGCTGCGCATCGTTCACGGGGCCGGCGAAGGCCTCGGCCTGCCGCGGCAGGACCCGGCGTTTATCCCGCCGTGCCTCCTGCTCGGCGGCTCGGTCACGCTCCGCGACATGGTCCGCGACGTCGCGAACGCCGTCGAGGCCAGCCGCAAGGAACTCGCCCAGCAGTTGCAGCGCAGCGGGTTCAATACCGAAACGCTCCGCGGCGGGCAGTTCGAGCAGATGTTGCGGCTGCGGACGCTCAACCGGTTCAGCGCCCGGCTCCCGCAGTTCGCCGTCGCACCCGCGACGACGCCGTTCGCCGCTTACCTGGAGCTTCGTGAACTGCTGGCCGAACTCGCCGCGCTCCACCCCGAGCGGGACGACTTCGACGTCGCCGACTACGACCACATGAACCCGGCGGTCGCGTTCCAGGAACTCGATCAGAAGATCCGCCCGCACCTCAAGCGGGCCGGCCCGGAGGAGATTTGGAAGGTGAAGTTCGTCCCCGGCGAGCCGGGCACGCTCGTGGCCAACCTGACCGAGGAACAGCTCACCCGGCCCAACGAATACTTCCTGGGCATCAAGACGCGCCAGGACCCGTCGGCGGTCGCCGCGCTCGTGCAGGACATCGACCAGTTCAAGCTGATGGCCAGGAGCAAGGTCCGCCTGCGGGTCTGGGGCGTGAAGCTGCAGGAGGAGCGGCAGCCCCCGCTGCAGTTGCCGTCGGAGATCGGGCTCACGCACTTCCGCCTGCTGCGGGACGGCAGCCGGATGTGGGAGGACGTCGTCCGCGAGCGGGCGATCGCCGCACGGTGGACCGGTCTCGAATCGTCTGACTTTCAACTGACGCTTTACATGACGCTGCCCAAGTGAAGCGCCGGCCGTCGGGCCGCCGCGACGGGGTGTGGATATGAAGCTGTTGGATTGCTGCGAGCCGCTGTTCCAATACCTCTGCCGGCTGAACCGCTCGGCCCGCAAGGGAGGCGACCACCGGCCGGAAGAGGTTCGGGGGGAGCTGAAGGCGATCCTCGCGGAAATTCAGGCCAAGGCCCGGTCCGACCCGGCCCTGGCCAACCAGCTCGACAAGGATCGGGGCGGCATCTACCTCACGCTGCTTTTCTTTGCCGACTTCATGGTCCGCAACAGCAGCCTCCCGTTCGCCAACCAATGGGAAGACCTTGCCGCCGAGGAGCGCCCCCCCGAACTGGGCGGCGACGAGAAGTTCTTCGACATGCTCGACAAGACGCTGGCCGACCGGAGCGAGGCCGCCACCGAACCGATCGCGGTCTCCTACACCTGCATGGGCCTGGGTTTCACCGGCTGGTACACCGGCCAGCCGGAGCACCTGCGGCGGAAGATGATGGAATGCTCGCTGCGGCTCCGCGGGCAGATCAACGCCGACGAGTCCACGCCCGTCTGCCCCGAGTCGTACAACGCCGACACGCGCGAGTTGTTCCGCCCGATCGGCACCAGTCTGGTGGGGATCACGATCGCGCTGATCGTCCTCCTGATCGCGGTCTTCGCCGGAAACGCTTACGTCTATCACACGACGGCCTCGGAGCTTTCCGGGAAGCTCGATCAATTGGGCGCCAGCAAGTTGGCGAGCGCGCCGGTTGCGGGCCCGCCGGCCGCGAGCCCTGCCGGCCACCCGCCCGGCGGGCCACCGACGCCCCCAGGCAGTTCGAATGCAGGACCGCATCCGGGCTGATTCGTCCGACAGTTCAAACGGTTTTGTGGAATGACTACGCTTTCAACACCCTCCGCCGGCGACCGGCTCACGGGCCCGCTGGCGATGGCCATCACCGTCCTGGGCGGCGGCGCGCTCGTCGCCGCCGCCTACCTGTTTGGCTTCCGCCCGGGCGTGCTGCTGATCCTGCTGGCGGCCGTCGCCGTCGCACTGGTCCTATTACTCCTCCTGCACTTGTTGGTCAGGTGGATCACCGCGCGGAAGTCGCGGCCGTTTACACAAACCGTCCAACGCGCCGCCGGCGACACGCCCAACGCGATCAGCAGCCCGGGCGGCCGGGCCAAGCTCGACGACCTCCGCCGAAACTTCGAGGCCGGCCTGGCCAAGTTCCACGCCGCGGGCAAGGACATTTACAAGCTCCCCTGGTACCTGCTGGTCGGCGAGGCGGGCTCCGGGAAGACCGAGGCGATCCGACACTCCAGCATCCCGTTCCCGCCCGGCCTGCAGGACCAGCTCCAGGGCGCCGGCGGCACGGTGAACATGAACTGGTGGTTCACCAACGACGCGGTCATCCTCGACACCGCCGGACGCTACATGTTCGAAGAGGTGCAGGCCGGCGCCAGCGGGGAGTGGACCGAATTCCTCCGCCTGCTCTTGCGCAACCGCCCGCAATGCCCGATCAACGGCCTGCTGCTGGTGATCCCCGCCAACAGCCTGATCCTCGACACCGCCGACCAGATCGAATCCAAGGGCGGGCAGATCGCCCAGCAACTCGACCGCATCCAGCGCACGCTCGAAGTGCGCTTCCCGGTTTACATCGTGGTCACCAAGTGCGACCTGGTGAACGGGTTCCGCGAGTTCTTCGACGGGCTGAACGACCCGCGCTTGCAGCACCAGATCCTCGGCTGGTCGAACCCGGCGCCGCTCGATCAGCCGTTCAACCCGGAACTGGTCGACGAGCACCTGAAGCAGGTCGCCGGCAAGCTTTCAATGCGTCGAATGGGATTGCTGCTCGACCCGGTTGCCCGGGAGAGCGAAACCTCCCGCCGCATCGACGAGGTCGATTCGCTCTACTCGTTGCCCGAGAGCTTCCTGCGGCTCGGACCGCGGCTGAGGCGATATCTGGAGATGATCTTCGTGGCCGGCGAATGGTCGCCCAAGCCGCTGTTTCTCCGCGGCATCTATTTCACCAGCTCGATGCGCGAGGGGCAGGCGATCGACGCCGAGCTGATGGAACTGCTGCACGTTCCGCCCGAATCGCTGCGCGAGGGTCGGCTGTGGGAGCGGGACCGCGCGTTCTTCCTCCGCGACCTGTTCCTCAAGAAGGTCTTCGCCGAAAAGGGCCTGGTGACCCGCGCCGCCAGCACGCGAAAGCTCCAACGCACCCGACGGGTGGCGATCCTGGGTGGCGGGTTCGTGGCCGCGGCGCTGCTGATCTTCTTCACCTGGTTTGGCAACCAGAAGCTGCGCGAGAGCATCGTCAACCAGGGCGCGTTTTGGGCGGCGATGGCCGATCAGGCGGACAATATGAACCTGGCGATCGTCGCCCCGGGCCAGGCGCCGCGGGCCGGCGGGCCGACCACGGCGCCGGTTTACCGCAGCCGGCTCGATGAACAGGTTCCCAGGCTCGGCCGGGACTCCGGCACCATCGGGGATCTTTATCGGGCGATGTACGATTTCGAGCAAAAGCCGATCTACATTCACCCGGTTCTCCGGCCCGCCGCGCGGTTGCTGAACGCGGGGGCCGATCTGAACCAGAAGAAAGCAGAAGACTATCGCCGAATCTACGTCGCCAATGCGTTGACGCCGCTGCTCGATGCGACGGGGAGGAAAATCGCCGCACAGGGCCCGCCCACATGGGACGCGTCGGCCACCGCGGCGCTGGTGCAAATGGTTCATTGCCGGGCGGGCGCCGGCATCTCGCTCGATCCATTGCTCCGCTACGTCGCGCCCGATGGAGTCGCGTCGGACCGTTTCCGCGATCGTTATTCACCGGCTTTGCAGGACGGCCTGGCGTTCGTCCAGCCGCCCGGCGGCAAGTCGCCAGTCGGGGTGGACCCGGTCGCACTCACCGCGGGCGTGGACCGGTTCATCCGCCACTGGAATGGCCGCCTCGCCCAGTCTTCGATCCCGTTCCAGGTAATGATCGCCTCAACGGGCCCGGTTGATTCCGTACGCAAGGCGCAGACGGCGATGGACAAGTTCTGCATTGCCGCCTGCAAGTCGCCCCCGCTGACGACCGACGCCTACACCGCACAGGTGAAGGGGTGGCGGGAGATCTACGGCCAATACACCACCTCCTGCAAAGCTCTCGACGCGCAACTGAACGAACTGTCCGGCGGGCAGCCGGCCGCGTCGCTCGCCGCCTTGTACGCGACGCGGTACACCGAAGCGCAGGAAGGGGCCAAGGCGGAGTTCGACGCGCTCCTGAACGAATTCCCGCCGACCGCAACGTCAGCCCCAGCCGCGGCCGACGCGCCCGCGGATCCTGCCGCCGAGCAATTGGCGGCCCTTCGCCAGCAACTGCAGCACGCCCGGGACGGGATGAAGTCGGCGATCGATGCGACGCTCGTTGCCGACCTGAAGAAGCTCGACGATACGCTGCTGAAAGTCACTCACTCGCCCGACGGGCAGCCGATCCGGTCTTACGCGCTGGTCGATCGCGTCTATGGCGCGGCCGACGCGCCGCTTCCCGCGCCCGATTCGCTATCGGGTACGGCATCCGCCGCGGCGGATGATCCGAACGCCCGGTTGAAATCCGCGCACGATGCCATTGACGGGATGAGGCGAACGTCATCGGACGACGTCGCGGCGCAATCCGCGGCGAAGAATGCGGACATCCTGCTCTCGTCGGTGGCCGAGCCGGCGGTCCGGTATCAATCCGTCGCCCGGCAGTTGGCCAAAGCGCCGGCCACCGCCGACGCCATCAAATCAGGCGTTGCCGAGCGCGCCTCGGCTGATCCCGCGAAGTACGCCGCGACCGCGTTTCCCGCGATCGCGTTTGTGACCTGGCCGGCCGCCCAACCCGGCTTTCATCCCGCGGCGGCGGCGGACTGCCTGGCCGACCTCAAGCCGTTGCTCCAGCAAGCCTCGATTCAACCACCGCAAGCAACGGGCGCGGGGGACTGCGCGCCGACGACCATCCTGAACGCCAACGAACTGGCGGCCGCGGGCCAGCACTGCCGCGACGCCGTCGCTGCCTACCTGGGCGACTACGCGCGATACTGGAACGCCGTCCTCGACCAGAAGCCCCAGTTCCGGATGAAGGATTCGACCGGCGGCACGCCACGCGACCTCGACTGGGCCGGCCTGCGGCAAAAGCTGCCGTTGGGGGCCAGCAACGTCGATAACGGCTTCGGCCAACTCGCCCGGCTGCTCGACACGGCCGTGCAGTTGCCCACCGTGATGAAGGGGTATGTCGTCATTGCCGAGCCTGTGGCGTTTGACCGCATCGCGCAGGAGGCCAAAGGCGCTGAGGCGGCCCTCAAAGCCGCCGAGGACAAACCCGCGGCCGACCCGTACGCGGGCGCACTGCGGCTCTGGCAGGACTTGGGCGACGACCCCGGCTCCGCCCGGACGCAGCTTCTGGGCCGGACCGCCCGCCAGCTCGCCGACGCCTACATGCTCGTGCCGCTCGACGACACCGACTTCGTCACGCGCTATTGGCGGGCCGTCTCGGGCGCGCTGCTCGCGGCGCTGATCCATGCGCCCGATCCGGCCGCCCAGTCGGTGACCGATTGGCGGAATCAGCACCACGCCTTTCCCATCGGTCCGATCGCCAATGGCGAGCTCACGCTGCAACAGTTGGACGAGCTGAGGAACGCGCTGCAGGGCGTGCTCCTTCCCGGCAAGCCGACGGGCAAGCCGGATGACTCGATCCTCGCCGGCGGCAGGCTGCCCGGCAGCGGTCGCCCCGAGGTCGACGCGCTCAACGGCCAACTGGACAAGCTCGCCAACGGCGCGCTCGCGCCTCAGGACCAGGCGCAGCTTCGGCTGATGGCGCGCTTCCTCGATTCGCTGCCGGCCGCGACGGATACCTCATGGGCTTGCGCGATCTCCCTACCGGGCGACAAGAAGCAGGACGAGCTGCGGAACAAGTACACGTCGGCCGGCACGAAGGCGAAAAACCAATGGCCGGCGGGCGCATTGCGGCTGGAGGTGAACCACAAGCCGGTTGCCGCCCGGCCGGTGTCGCTGGCCGTCGGCGGAGACTTGGGCGAGGTTCAATACCCGGGCGATCCGTTCCAATTCGCGCTCTTCGCATATCCCAGCGATGCGAACCCGGACCAGTCCCTGCCTGCCGACCCGGCCCTCGGCGCAGCCTCGCCCGGCCGGTGGGAATGCCTGCGCCTCCTGACCGGAGCGGCACACGTCTCGGCCGAGGACCCGACCGCCTTCTACGTCGAGCTGACGCCGGTCTTCAAAGGTCAGCGGTATTCGCTCTGGGTCATGCTGAAATTCAAGAAGCCGCTGCCAGAGTATTCGTCGAACGCGTGGCCAAAGTAGGTGCCGCGGTCCAAGCCGAATCGCGGGGCGCAGGTTTTTGCGCCTGCACAGTAAACCCATGGCGGACTCATTCATCCAGCGTGTCGCTCGAACCCTCGGTTTTGACAAGCCGAAAGAGAACGGTGCGCCGCGCGTCGCCGCCAGCGTGTTCGGGAAGCACCCGGCTTGGGACGATCACATCCCCGAGTTGCGTGCCGGCGACGCCCGCCTTGTGGCGTTTCGGCAGATGCTGTACGACGGCATCACCGGCAACGTCGATTCCGGCCAATGGGACAAACTGCAGCGGGAAAGTCAACTGGTGCCGTGGGGCCACACGTTGTTGCTGACCGGCGGCGGAGGCGACCCGGTCGCGGCGCGGGCGTGGTACTCCCGGGACGGCAAGGGTCGCGATCGATACCCGATGGTCGGTGCCGTCCGCTGTGGGAACCTCCCGCTAGCCTGGATTGCCCGGGAGGCGTTCCCCGCCTTGCAATCGTTGCAGACGCAATGTGAATCGGCGGGATCTGCGGACGCCGTTCGTGCCGTGGTGGACGCCGCCGAAGAGCAATTGCTTGCGCGGGCGGGCGCCGCCGCCGCCGGCCCGCCCGAGTTCCCGCCCGAGGCGGCCGCCCGCCATGCAATGGCTTTCCTGGCAGCGCGCCCGGAGTTCGGGCCGAACCACACCGGGCTCCTTCGGGTGCTGTACCACATCGAGCGCGAGGTTGCGCCCGCCCCCAAGCCGCCACTGGGAAAGCCGCCTGAGATCCGGCCGATTTCGCTGCGCGTCCCAACCTGCGCCGAGTCGTCGGCCCGAGCCTCGGAGGTCTGGAGCCGGTTTCTCCTCTCCCGCCTGACGATGCCGGCCCCGCTGCTGGTGGTCGTGCCCGACCCTGCGCAGTGGGTCGACGCCATCGTCGGCCCGCCGGGTGTTTCACAGATCTATTCCCTGCGCGCGCCGCTGGAAGTCTTCCCATTCACCAGCGAGATTCCCTACACGCTCGATCCAGAGTTCGCCGCGCGGACGGAACGTTTCATCGAAGGCTGCCTCGGCCCGCCGGCCGCGGCGGCACCGTCATGAGTGAAGACGCGCCCTCGCCCGCTCCCTGCCCAGGTGCCGGCTCACGACCTGCTTGTAATCGATCCCCGCCTCGCGGACCTTGTCGATCCCATTTCCCACGGCCAGACCCGGCCCTGGGCACGTCGCTGATGGTGCCGTTGCGTCAGTTGCCGTTGGGAAGCTATTCCTTTTCGCTCGCGTAGCGGTGAACCGCATCGCGCAGGGATTGGAAGTTGATCGGCTTGGTGATGTGGTCTTCGAACCCGGCCTCGCGGCTGCGGCGCATGTCCTCTTCCTGGCCGAACCCGCTGAGCGCGATGCCGGGGACCTTGCGGTCGCGGAGCCGCCGCATCACATCGGTCCCGCTCCCGTCCGGCAGGCCGATGTCGCTGATCAGCAGGTCGAACTCACCGTGATCCGCCAGCTCGACTGCCTCGCGGACGGTGCCGGCAGATTGCACGGTGCAGCCGATCATCTCCAGCAGCCGGGCCATCGTCTGGCGGGTGTCGGCGTGGTCTTCGACCAGCAGGACGCGGAACCCGCTGAGCCGATCCGCCGACTCGCCGGCCGGCTTCGAGGCCGGTTGCTCGGGCCGCTGCTGCGTTGTGGTGGAAAGTTCTACCACGAACCTCGAACCGCGACCCCGCCCCTCGCTGGACGCATGAATCGTCCCCTGATGGAATTCCACGAGCGACCTGGCGATCGACAGCCCGAGCCCCAGCCCGCCCAAACGGCGGCTGTGCTCGGCCTGTTCGAACGGATTGAACAGCCGCGGCAGCAGTTCCGGATCGATCCCGATTCCACTATCGTCGATCTCGACCCGGACCCGGTTCCCACCGTCGGGGTTGGACGTGCGGATCGCAATGGTGCCGCCCTCGGGCGTGAACTTCACGGCGTTGCTCAGCAGTTTGAGAAAGATCTGCTGGATCCGCCCCGGGTCGCCCCAGACGTGATGTGCGCGGGCCCGTAGCCCGACCGTCAGCTCGATCGCCTTTTGGTCGATCTGGCCCTGGAGCATGCCGACCACCGCACGCAACGCGTCGTTCAGAGCGACGACTTCGAAGTGCAGCCGCAGCTTGCCGCGGCTGATGCGGGTCAAGTCGAGCAGGTCGTCGATGAGCCGGGCCTCCGTCTCGACGTTCCGGCGGATCATCGCGATGTTCCCTCGGATCGACTCGGGCAGGTCGGCCAACGCCTCCAGGTAGCTCATCTCGGCCAGCACGGGCGTCAGGGGCGTGCGCAGCTCGTGCGAGAGGACGCTGAGGAACCGGTCCTTGGCCCGATTGGCCTGCTCCGCCGCCTCCTTGGCCTGCCGCAGTTCCTGCTGAAACCGCTTCTGGAGGGTGATGTCGCGGGCGATCTTGGAGGCGCCGACGATCGTCCCGCCGGCGTCACGGATCGGCGAGATGGTGACCGACACGTCGATCAGCCGCCCGTCCTTGGTCATCCG
>DASXMX010000286.1:0-7431 GCA_036495445.1 Tepidisphaeraceae bacterium | reverse complement strand
AACGTGACAAAAGGCCCCGCCCCCGTCACGTTTCACTCATCACGTTTCACGCGCGGCCGCGTCTAGGGCAGGATCGTCCCGATGATCACCCTTCTCCTCGGCCTCGTGTCGAAGTCGATCAGCACGATCTGCTGGTATTCGCCGGTGAGGAGTTTTCCGTTGGAAAAGGGGACGTTGAGGCTCGGGCCGACCAGGGCGGCGCGGATGTGGCTGTGGCCGTTGTCGTCGTTCCAGGTCGCCTCGTGCTCGTAGCGGGCGTCGTCGGGGATCAGCTTTTGGAAGGCGTTGGGCACATCGTGCTTCACCAGGCCGGTTTCAAATTCGAGCGTGGTCAGGCCGGCGGTGCTGCCGAGGACGAACAGGCTGACGACGCCCTGCCCTTGGACGTCGCGCAGGCGTCGTGCCAACTCGGGGCTGAGGTTGACAATATCGGTGTTGCCGTCGGTCTCGACGTCAAAAGTAAAACGCTGCATGAGGCTCCGAACCACGGGAAGGCTATGGGCGTCAAAATGGTCCGCCACCATTCGACGCCCTTCATGTAGCATTGGAACGGGAATCGATCAAGCAATGTGGCATAGCCGCCCTCGGCTGAATCGATTTCCGCGTGACGGCGGGACACAGCCGAGGGCGGCTGTGCCACATCAGAACCGCGGCCGGGTCCGATTTGACCGCCGATCGAGGCGGTGCTATATTTCGACGGTCAGGTTGTGCCGTTTTAAGCCTTGAGGGAACATGGCTTAAGACGTTTTGGGGCGCACGTCGCTCCTCAGATCACACCCGCGCAACGATCCGTGTGGGCCACAACGGCGTTCAGGACAGTGCGGGATATGCCAGGCGGAAACGACGACTTTAAGAGCCTTGTTCTCGACTCAACCGACATCGTCGAGTTGATCGGCCGCAGCGTGGCCCTCAAGCGGCGCGGGAAAGATTACATCGGGCTCTGCCCGTTCCACCAGGAAAAAACGCCCAGTTTTCACGTCAGCCCGACCAAGCGGATGTTCTATTGCTACGGCTGCAAGGCCGGGGGCAACGCGATCGATTTCGTGATCAAGCGCGACCGCATCGAGTTCATCGACGCGCTGCGATTGCTGGGCGAACAGGCCGGGCTCGAGTTGCCGCGGTTCGGTGTCTCGAAGCAGAAGGCCAGCGAAAAGCAGGTGCTGCTCGAGATGCAGTCGGCGGCCTGCGCGTTCTTTGAAAAGTTGCTGGCCCACCCCGAGCAGGGCGCTGCCGCGCGGGAATACCTGGAAAAGCGGCAGATCAACACCGAGTCGATCCAGCGGTTCCAGATCGGATATGCGGCCGACGCGTGGGACGGGCTGTTGCGCGGCCCGGTCGGCCGCAAGTTCCAGCCGCAGCAACTGGCGATGGGCGGGCTGGCCAAGCCGCGCGAGCGAGGCGGCGGGTTTTACGACACGTTCCGCAACCGCCTGATGTTCCCGATCCGCGACGAGAACGGCCGCGTGATCGCCTTCGGCGGGCGCATCATGCCGGGATCACAGGATCCGGCAAAGTACCTGAACAGCCCCGAAACACCCCTGTTTTCCAAGAGCCGCTGCGTCTTCGGCCTCGACCTGGCGCGACAAAAAATGGTCGAGACGCGAACCGCGGTGGTCGTCGAGGGGTATACGGACGTAATCGTCGCGCATCAATTCGGCGTGAGCAACGTCGTCTCTCCCTTGGGGACGGCGCTGACCGAGCAGCACGTCACGATGTTGCGGCGATTCGCGGATCGCGTGGTCTTGCTGTTCGACCCGGATACCGCAGGGGATTTGGCGGTCGATCGGGCGGTCGGGCTTTTCCTGACCCAGCCGATCGAGATCGCCATCGCCTCGATTCCGGACGGAGTGGACCCGGACGAATTCCTGTTACAGAATGGGGCGGAGGCATTTAACAGGCTATTGGACGGAGCGACCGACGCCCTCTCCTATAAGTGGAAGCAGTTGGTCCGCCAGTTCAATGAGTCCGGCGGGGATTTGACTGGTCAACAAAAAACTGTTGAGGCGTATTTAGAAGTGTTGGCCTCGGCTCGTGGCAGCGGGCCGGTGGACGCACTTCGATGGGGTTCGGCCCTCGCACGGGTAAGCCGGTTGACGGACATCCCGGTCGAGGAGCTCAACCGGAGGTTTCGAATTCGTAAGTCGCCTCCGCCAAGTGGCGCGGCATGGAGGGTGGCCGCGAACGCGCCGGCCGCCCCGCAGGGGGCAACCGCCGCCCCCTTGCAACGGGCCCGCCCGCCGACGGCGCGCGACCGGGCCGAACGGTGGATTTTGGGCGTGCTGCTCCTGCAGCCCGGACGGTGGCTCGAACTGCAGCATCGGGTCCATCTGGAAGATTTTGCTAACGAGCGGTACAGACAGTTAGCCGAATTCTACTGGCACCATCAACGCGATGAGGGTGAGCCGGTATTGAACGAATTCCTGGGGACCCTGCCGGACCCGACGCTCATTGAAGCCGCGATGCTCGCCATCGACGATGTCGAGACGATTGGTGATCTGGATGCGGATCTCGACCGCAATATCGCGTACCTCCATCACCTGAGGCACGTGCAGGACGAACTAAAACTTGTGGCTTCATCCCGTCGTATAAACGCGGACGGCGTTGAAGATGGAATTGAATTGCTGCGGCAACTGAGCGAAAAGCGTCAGAAGCCTGATCCATGGCGGAGTCCTTAGCGGCCCCGCCCCCACGCCGGTTAACCGCCGGCCTAGAATTGTGATGTCCGGTGCGACAAGGAAGTCGCGTTACAGGGATCGGGAACGTCCCCGAGTTCCTTGGCCCGCTCCATCGCACCGTGCGGACGCGCGGCGCATCCCACGGCGGATCGCGCCTCGTCCGTGGCGTCAGGGAGACCCCCTTGGCGCCCGCCTCGACGGATGTCCCGTGCGAGCGCGCTTGTCCCCGCCTGTGGCGCGGGAGATATGTCGGAAGTGGTATGAAGGATACGACGACGGTCATTGAAACTCCCCTCATCGGGTCCGGGTCGCAGGAAGAGGTCGACTCGCGCGTCAAGGCGCTGCTCGACCTGGGCACCTCCCGCGGGTTTCTCACCTACGAGGAGCTGAACGAGCGGCTTCCCGACGAAGTGGTCTCGCCCGACAAGCTCGACTCGCTGCTGATGATGATCGACGAGATGGGCATCAAGCTCATCGACGAGTCCGACATCGGCGAGTTCGTGAAGGCCCCCAAGCCTCGGAAGAAGGCCGAACCGCAACCGGAAGCCGCGGACGAGGTCGTCCAGGATGGCGACGAGGGCGAAGAGATCGACCTGAACCTCGAAGCGGAACTGGCCGAGGCGTCGACCAAGCGGATCGACGACCCGGTGCGCATGTACCTGACCCAGATGGGCGAAATCCCCCTGCTCACCCGCGAGCAGGAAATCGCCCTGGCCAAGAAGATCGAAATCACCCGCAAGATCTTCCGCTCCAAGGTGCTCGAGAGCGACTACTGCCTTCAGGCGGCGGTCGAGATCCTTCAGCAGGTGGACGAGGGCGACCTGCCCTTCGACCGCACGATGAAGATCAGCACCGCCGAGGACAACCCCGACAAGGCCACGATCGGCCAGCGCATTCCGCTCAATCTCGGGTCCGTCCGCAAGATGCTCCAGCGCAACCGCGAGGACTGGGACGCGCTGGCCCAAGCCAAGAACAAGAAGGACCAGGAAGAGCTGCGGCTGGCGATCCGCCGGCGGCGCCGCCGGTCGGTCAAGCTGCTCGAAGAGCTCTCGTTGCGGACCAGCAAGGTCACGCCGCTGATGAAGAAGCTCTCCAGCATCTCCACCAAGATGGTCGAGTTGGAGCAGCGGATCGAAGACCTCAACAAGGTCAAGGACCCGGGCGAAGACCTGGAGGTATGCCAGGAAGAGCTCAGCGGCCTCGAAGACCTGGTTCTCGAGAATGCCCAGGACCTGCACAAGCGGGTCGTCGCGATCCGCAAGATCTTCTACAAGTACGAGGACGCCAAGCGCAAGCTCTCCGGCGGCAACCTGCGCCTCGTCGTCTCGATCGCCAAGAAGTACCGCAACCGCGGGCTGTCGTTCCTGGACATCATCCAGGAAGGGAACACGGGCCTGATGCGGGCGGTGGACAAGTACGAGTACCGCCGCGGCTTCAAGTTCAGCACCTACGCGACGTGGTGGATCCGCCAGGCGATCACCCGCGCGATCGCCGATCATGCCCGCACGATCCGCATCCCGGTGCACATGATCGAGACGATGAGCAAGCTGCGGAACATCAGCAAGATGCTCATGCAGGAACTCGGCCGCGAGCCCACCATCGAGGAGATCGCCAAGCGCGCCAAGATGTCGGTCAGCGAGACCCGCCGCGTGCTGAAGATCAGCCGCCACCCGATCTCGCTCGACCGCCCCGTGGGTGAATCGGAAGACTCCTACTTCGGCGACTTCATCGAGGACGAGAAGGCCGACAACCCGGTCGAGAGCGCGACGCAGGAGATGCTCAAGGACAAGATCGAGCAGGTGCTCAAGACGCTGACCTACCGCGAGCGCGAGATCATCAAGCTCCGCTACGGCATCGGCGACGGGTACACCTACACGCTCGAAGAGGTCGGCCGCATCTTCAAGGTGACGCGGGAGCGCGTCCGCCAGGTCGAGGCCAAGGCGATCCGCAAGCTCCAGCACCCGGTCCGTGCGCGAAAGCTCGAAGGCTTCCTCCCGGGCGGCGTGGCGCGGTAGAGGCGAGGCGGACGGAAACGGGAGGTGTAATCGTGCGTCCCGAAGACGTCCGAGCAGTGGTGGAACGGGTTCCGTTCGTGCCGTTTCGGATCCAGCTTTTGGGCGGAGATCACATCGACATCACGCGCCGCCACTGCGTTGCCGTGATGCAAACGCAGATCTTCGTCGCACTGCCCGACGACCGGTGGAAGTTCATTCCGCTCCGCCACATCGCCAGCGTGGAAACACTCCAGGCGGCGTAGTTCGACCTTACAAACAAAGCTTTCGACGAGGCGGCACCTCACGGTGCCGCCTCTTTCTTTGTTCCTCGTACAGGACAAGTCCCATGCAACTCTTTTTCGACGCGCGCGATGTCGCATATGCGCGGCAGCATCGAAGCCGGCACATTGATTGGCTCCGGGATCTTGGCGCGATTGCGATCCAGCAAGCGCCGGAGGACGCCGAGGGATTCCTGTTCACCGGGGCGCGTTCGATGGAGGACTACCGTCATCTCGTGGCGCGGCATCCGCGGCTGCGCGACCGGCCGGAGGATCGGGCGCCGCTCCTGCGGCTGGACACGGTGCTGGATGCGTTGGCGGACGCTGGCGTGGACGTCCCCACGCCGAGGACTTGGCGGCTCGCCCTCGACGATCCCCCGCCGCCCGATCTGCGATTTCCACTGTTCGTCCGCACCGCCAGCACGTCGTGGAAGCTCGGCGGCGACATCTCCCGGGTGCGGAGTTGGAAGCAGCTTTGCGACGAGGCCGATGCGCTGCGCCGGGCGACCGAGTGGGACGCGGTCATCCTCGCCCGCGAATGGCTCGATCTCGCCCCGGCCGGCTCTTCCGTCTACGGCCCAGTCCCACAGGAGATCCGCGTCTGGATCGTCGACGGAGTCCCGACGGCCTGGTCGTTTCACCACATGAACGTGGTCCGCGAGCCGCTCGGGTTCCCGCCCTTGCCCGGCGACCTGCGAACGCTCTATTCGCTTGCCGAGCAGATCGGCCGAGCCTTCCGCTCCCGCCTCGTCGTCGCCGACTTCGCGCGTCTCAAGTCCGGCGGCTGGGTGTTCATCGAGGCCGGCCCCGGGAGCTGTGCCGGCACAGGGCACGAGCGCGTGTACAAGGCCGTCCTCCGCCGCCTGTTCGACGACATGGCTGCACTGACATCAGATCCGTTGGGCGGTACCTTTCCCGTGGGTTTGATGATAGACTGATTACGTGGTCAGATCCGTTGAAGGCATCTTCCGGAACGGGAAGGTCGAACTCTTGGGACCGGCGCCGACTGGTGTGTCGGAAGCACGTGTCATCGTCACGTTTCCTGCCAACGTCGAGCCAGTCAACCTCGCGGCCCGAGGAATCGATGCGAAACAGGCCGCCGGCCTGCGCGCTCGGCTGAGCGCATTCGCTGAAGATTGGGAGCGTCCGGAGATGGACGTTTACGATGAGGCATAATCGGGGTGATGTCGTACTCGTCTTGTTTCCTGATTCGAACCTGAAAACCGCCAAGCGGCGACCCGCGCTTGTCGTCCAAGCCAACCAACTTGGAACGGGATTGCCGCAAACACTGATCGCGATGATCACGAGCAACCCCGTGCGCGCGCCGGCCACCCGTCGCGTGTCCTGCTAAAGCTGGGCAGCAGTGATGCGGCCGGTACGGGGCTGAAGACCGACTCAGTCGTGATGACTGACAATCTGGCAACCGTGCTTGACACTGAGATCGACCGGGTGATCGGAAACGTTCCTGCGGCCGCAATGGTCGGCGTCGACGCCGCGCTGCGGCATACGCTGGCGCTCTAATAAAACATCCGTTCCGGTTCCGGCATCCTCCCGATACAAGCATCCTATCGCACGCTGCGCTATCGGCATCGACTGGGATCCCAACCGTGCCATCTCCCCTGCCATTGAGCAACGTGGAGAAGGCGACCCTCGCGGTCGGCCTGAGTTGGGGGGCCGGGCTGATCGATGTGGTCGGGTACCTGACGCTGTACAAGGCGTTCGTCGCCCATATGACGGGGAACACGGTGTCGAGCGTGATGCACGGGATGGAGCACAATTGGCCCGAGTTGCTCCATCGCGGGACGCCGATCCCGGCGTTTTTCGCGGGGCTGCTGGCCGCGGAAGTGGCGCTCGAGGCGGCCAAGCGGCACGGGCGGCGGAACGTGGCGACCCGCGCACTGGCCATCGAAGCCTTTTGCCTGGGCGCCTTCCTCGGGTTCGGCCGGTGGATCCTGGGCGGCGGGGCGCCGCCGGTGACGGAACCGACCACGCCGCAGTTCGTCTTCCTCGTCGCGCTGATCGCGGTCGCCATGGGCGTGCAGAGCGCGGCGATGCGGAAGGTCGGCGCGCTGACGATCTTCACCACGTTCATCACCGGCACGCTCACCAAGCTTGCCGAGGACCTGGGCAAATACCTCTTTTGGCTGCGCGACCGGACGCGCGGCCGCGTCAGGCAACGGCTCGGCAAGGCGTTGCGGCTGTCGATGAGGCAGGAGTCGTTTCAATCGGTCGTGCTCCTGGCCTTGCTGTACCTGGCCTACGGGGGCGGCGCGCTGTTCGGCGTGTTCGGGTTTCATCGCTGGGGCGTTATCATCGCCGCGGCGCCGCTGACGCTGGTGTTGGTGACGATCGGCGTCGATCTGGTTCGACCGATTTCTCCGGTCCCGTAAGCGCCAAGACCAATGCGCCGCCAAGACGCCAAGGACGCCAAGGAAGAGAAGAGAGACACGGGGACACGGGGACGCGGAGCCGCGGAGAAGGAAT
>DASXMX010000285.1:0-11987 GCA_036495445.1 Tepidisphaeraceae bacterium | reverse complement strand
CCCGCCACGCGATTGCGACCTGCGCCAACTGGCTCGGCATCAACACCTTCGCCCACCACGAGCCCGTCCCCGCCTGGTGGCCGACGGCGGATCACGTTCAGGTCGGCGCGTGACGGCCGCCCCCAATTTCGGGTTTCTGCCCGGCTGAAACTCTCCGCGTGAAACGTGATGAGTGAAACGTGACGCGCGCCGGCATCTGTCACGTTTCACTCATCACGTTTCACGCCCCAATCCACAATGGTCTTTCGACCTCTCACAACACATCGCCAATAATCCGGCGATGACGCCGCCCCCGAAGAAGCATTCACCTTACAAGAAGCCGCCATTGCGGCTGCAGCCGACGACGCTGTGGGATTATCCATCCCAGCACTACGGCGAGGGCGTGCAGGGCGACCCGCAATACAAGGGCGCCACCCCCAGCTACATCATCTGGAATCTGCTGCAGCGATACACAAAGCCCAAGGAACTGGTGATCGACCCGTGTGCCGGCAGCGGCACGACGCTCGATGTGGCGCGCGACCTGGACCGCCGCGCGCTCGGCTACGACGTGCATCCCACGCGGAAGGACATCTTCCGGGTGGACGCGCGCAAGCTCCCGCAGGAGTTGACAGGCAAGGTGGACTTTGTCTTCATCGACCCGCCGTACTCGACGCACCTGGAGTACGGCCCGGACCCGCGCGACATCGGCAAGCTCGACGCGGCCGGCGGCCAGTATTACGAGGCGATGGAACAGGTGATCCGCGAGATCCACCGCGTCCTCAAGCCGGGCCGCCACATGGCTCTTTACGTCAGCGACTCGTTCGTGAAGGGTAAGGGGTTCTACCCGCTCGGGTTCGAGCTCTTATCGATCCTGCGGAAGCACTTCGAGCCGGTCGACATCATCAGCGTCGTGCGTCACAACAAGACGCTTGAGATGGGCAACTACCGCCGGGCAGCGGAGGAGGGGAACTTCTTCCTCCGCGGGTTCAATTACCTGTTCATCATGCGGAAGGCGAAGGCCGCGATAGAATGAGGACCGTGTCCCGTCGAACCTTTACCGTGCTGAGTGCGGCGTCGTTGGTGGGGTGCGTGGCGATCGTGGTGTTGTGGCAGCGGAGCTACCGCGGGTGCGACGTGCTGATCGGGCAGCACGGGCCGGGGGGTCACGTGACGTGTACGTCGGAGTTCGGGCAGGTCGTGTTCGAGGTCGAGGGGCGGCAGCGGGGGCAGGTCGAGCCGGGGTGGTCGTACTTCCAGAAATCCCTGCCGCGCCGGTTCCGGCGCCACCAGGAGGACGTCGCGGGCTTCGCGGCGTGGCGCGGGACGGTGAGGCATTACGTCCTGCTTCTGCCAAGCCCGCTTTGGGGCGTTGCGGTGCCGCACTGGTTTTTGTTTCTATGCACCGCGGCGCTGCCCGCGACCACGGGCGTGCGATGGAGCGCCCGCCGCGTCGCGCGGGCGCGGGTTCGGCGGGGGCTGTGTGCGCGGTGCGGCTACGATCTGCGTGCGAGCGCCGGGAGGTGCCCGGAGTGCGGGTTGGAACGCGCGGGCGCCGGTTGAGCGGCGCGACGACGCCCTCCCGCGGTACTCGGGGGAAAGCGAGCGGTATGGGTGACGGCCCGCGAGCGCACTTGGGGTGAGGGTTTACCGCGCGACGTCCACTCTCAAGTTCACATTCCGACCACAGGAGCCAATCAGAGCCGGACCGTGTCGGTCCGGTCTGGACCGAAGGTCCAGGTCTGACGTTCCTTCGTCGGTTCGCGCCGCTTGTCGAAATGCCTCGGACCTGCGGTCCGACCGGGTCGACACGCCCCGGCTCTGATTGCTTCCCTCGCTGGTGAGTCACACGAAATCCACCAAGTCCGGGCAGATCAACTGCCCGTCCGAGGTCTGCGACCAGTTCCCGCGCCGGTACTCGCGCCAGAACGGGGGGGCTTCGCGGACGACGTGCAATTCGGGCTCGCCGAGGCGGACGTACGACCAGCCTTCGAGGCCCGGATCGTTCGCCTGGCTGCCGCGGCCCGAGAAGGCGAGGTCGCCCAGCGGCACGACCTGGCACCGGCCGCCTGGGCCGACCGAGGTGATGTGCCGGGTCGGCGTTGCGTGGCCGTGGAACCAGAGGCGGGCGACGCCCGCGTCGGCGAGGGGCTCGAGCAGTTCCGATCCCGCGTCGAACTGCACGCTCGTCGGTCCCTGGTGCGTGATCAGCACGTCCACCGGTCCGGCGTCGAGCACGGATTCCACCGCCGATTCCTGGATGTAGGCCATCGGGTGGTGGCGGGCGGTGCGCTGGCCCGGCTGGATCCCGCCGACGCCCGCGACGCGGCGGCCGCCGCGGGTCCGGGCGACCCAGCCGGTGGGGAGCAGGCGGATGTGGCCGTTGGTGTCCACCGCGGGCAGATCCGCCAGCGGCACGTCATCCGCGGGACGTTTCTTCGGGGCGAGGCGTTCGAGGTGTTCAAAGCCTTCGTGGTTCCCGTGGACCATCACGACGGGGCAGGCGAGCCCGAGCCCGCCGGAGGTCGTCGGGGCGAAGATCGCGTCGAGCCAGTGCGCCTGCGGGGCAGTCGACCACTGTTGGAGAAACTCCAACTCGCACGGGTTCGACTTCGCATGCCGGCGGGTGGCGTTGTCGAGCTGCGAGGCATCGGTGAACGTGCCGACGTCCCCGCACAGGAACACCGCGTCGAAGTTCGTGCCAATCTCCCGCTGCCAGCGCGCGAGCATGCACAGCGCCAGTTGCAGGTGCGCGTGGGTATCGCCCACGACGGCGATCGTTTCGAGGATTGAGGCGGAAGGTCCCATCGGGAGCAGAGATTAGGAATTAACCAAAGAGGGATTAACCACAGAGACACAGAGGGCACGGAGAGAAGGGCAAAGTGATCGTCTCCGGAGATCGCGCACATTCCTTTACATTTCAGAGGGCCCGATCTGCGGAAATCCGTCCGCAGCCTGCGCGTGTTACTTTTCTCTTCCTCCGTGTTCTCTGTGTCTCTGTGGTGAATTCCTCAGTTTTACTTGCCGAAAAACTTCTTGATCGAGTAGACGGTCGCCTGGCGCTGGACCGAGGCGATGGACTCGAGCAGGGGGATTTCCTTGGGGCAGACCTCGACGCAGTTGCCGGCCTTGCCGCAGTCGGCGACACCGCCCTCGCCCATGAGGGCCTCCAGCCGCTCGTCCTTCAGGGCGGCGCCGGTCGGGTGGTCGTTGAAGAGGCGGGCCTGGCTGATCACCGCGGCGCCGACGAACTTGTTGACCGGCGTGTACTGCGGGCAGGCCTCCAGGCAGCAGCCGCAACTGATGCAACGGGAGAGCGGGTAGCGCTCCTCGTTCAGCTTCTGCGGGATCATCGGGCCTTCGCCCAGGTCCCACGTGCCGTCGATGGGGACCCATGCTTTGACGCGCTGGAGGTCGTCGAACAGCCGCTGGCGGTCGACGAACAGGTCGCGGATGAGGGGGAACTTGCTCATCGGCTCGAGCGTGATCGGCTCGCCCGGCTCGCCGACCTTGTCGACCAGGGCCGAGCAGGATTGGCGAACCCGGCCGTTGATCAGCATCGTGCAGGCGCCGCACACCTCCTCGAGGCACCCGCTGTCCCAGACGGGCGGGGTGGTTTCGGTGCCGTCGGTGGTCACCGGGTGGGCGGCGATCCACTGCAGGCAGGAGATGATGTTCATGTTCGGGCGGTGGGGCACCGCAAACTCTTCCCAACGGGCGGGCTTGCCGGGTGCGTCCTGCCGGCGGATGCGGATGATTACTTTCCGTTCTTCGGCGGCCTTCTTCTGCTGATCGGGGGGTGTTGCGTCGGTCACAGTCGGGTTCATACGCCCGGATCGTAAGGGGCGGGCGCGACGACGACAAGCCCGCCAAACAAAACCGGCAGCGCCGGTCGGGCGCCGCCGATTTTTGTGAACGGATCTACCGGAGTTTCGACCGTTATCGGTTTAACCCGACCGGCCGTTCCGGCGCGCCTGCAGGCCCGCCGTTTGGGTTCGGCGGGTTGAGCATGGTCTGGTGGTCCGGGTCGGCGGCGTCTTGCGCCACGTCTCGGCGGAGCATGTCGCCGGCGTCGCTGGCGAGCAGGACGTACTTCTCCCGGTGGTCGCCCGTCCGCACGTCCACGACGGTCAGGTTGCGGTCGGGAATCTGGTCGCCCGGTTGGAGTGGGATGCTCTTACGGGCCTGCCAACTCCCCTTGGAATAGTGGAAGACGTCGACCTTGGCCTTCTCGTTGCGCGTGTCGGCGTCGACGAGCCAGAACTTGGTCATTTCCGGCGCCTTGATCGGAGCCGTCCAGAGGCTGGGCGGGCTGTCGATCGTCAACTGGTTGACCAGCTTCTCCGGCGCCAGGTTCGTCACGCCGAAGACCGGGTTCTTGAGCTTGTAGACGACGCGGTAGCGGTAGGTCTCGCCGGGGACGGCGGTTTCGTCGATCGCCCAGACCAGCACGTCGGTGTTGATCTGGAAGGGGTTGAGGACGCCCTGCGCCTGGCCGCCGTTACCGTTGAAGTTGCCGCCCGGGTTCGCGCCGTTATCGAATGGAACGGCGCCCTGCGCGCCCGGCAGGGGACCCGGCCGGTATGCGCCTGGCGTACCCGGCAGGGGGCCGGTGTGGTATCCCGAGCCCGGGTCGCCCAAGGCGAGCATCATGCCGGTGGGGCGGGCAGGGTCATAAGGGGCGTAATGACGGGTATTGGTATTCCGCGACGGCGCGGCCGAGGGCCGCGGCGTCGTCGCCGGCGGTGCGGGCTTCGGCGCGGCCGCCGGAGGCGCTACCGGCGCTGGCGTCGCCGGCTTGGCCGGCGGCTCCGTCGTCGAGGCCGGCCCCGGGGGCGAGGCCGACGCCGGGGTCGTGGGTGGCGGGGCGACCGGCGCGGTCACGCCGCCCTGCGGCAGTTGCGGGGCCGCCCATGGGTCGCCCGCGACCACCTGGCCCAACTGCGGGCCGCCGATCAGATCCTGGCGCTGCTGTGCCCAGTTCACATACTGAAACTCCGCGTTCACCCCTTGTGCAGCGGTCGGGAGCGGCTGGATTTGCGGCTGGTAGATCACCAGCGGCTTCACCTCATCGTGCTGATCGTCCGCCGGGAACGTGGGCAGCCCGTTGGCGTCCACGCCGTTGGACTTTTGCCGTTCGAGTACGACCTGAAGCAGCGTCGTGTTGTAGACGCTCTGCACCCACTGCTGCTGTTGCTGCTGAGGGCTCAACGGCGCGAGCATCGCCTTGGCCAATGCCGGCCCGGAGATGCCGGCCGGAATCATGATCCAAGGGGTGTCCTTGGACTGCTGTGCGACCGGCTGATTCGGGTTCTGGGCCGGAGCCGGGTTATTCGGCGCGTTCGGCGGGACCGTCGAGACCGTCGACAGGCCGACGACCGGCTGCAGAAGGACCGCCACCGGCGGCACCGGGAGGGCTTCCACGAGCTTGACCTGCTGGCTAAGCGTGGGGCCGCCCGGGCCCGTGTTCGGTTGCGGCACGAAGTCGACGTACTTGCCGCCCTGCACAAGCTCCTCCCCAAACGGCTTCTCCATGTGCGTCTTCCAGTTCGTCACGAGATCGGACGTCGGGAAGGTGGGCGCGGCGGCGTTCTTGATCTGGTCGTTCAGCCTGTCGGCGCTGCTCTTCACGATCTGGGAAACGTTGCCTGGGTTCACTTCCTGCGTCCCCACCTTGATCGTGGCCGGCGGGGTGAGCACGTAAGCGTAGGCCACCCACAGCAGGAACAGCCCCGCCAGGCCCAGCACGAACCATTGGACGTTTTTTTCAAGGATGTCGAGTGTCTTTTGCATGGCAGACCTCCAACGGGCAACGGGCCATCGTTACTGGGCCGACGCGGTCGGCGCCCCCGGCGCCCCCTGCGGAAGCTCGGCGTTCAGGTATTGCTTGATCGACGCGGGCATCCACTGGCGGGTCCAGTCCCGCATGAACAGTTCCTCGCACTTGAGCGTGAGCGTGACGACTGGCTCGGGGCCGAAGTAGTACCCCTGCTGCTGTTGCAGGGCGGAGTTGACCACCGCCACCTCGGACTGATTCACGGTGATCAGCCGATTCCGCTCCATTTCCTGGATCACACGTTCGACATCCTTGGCCTGGACGTTCATCACGACGTCAAAGGCGACGACGTCGAACACGCCGTTGGAAACCCGCCCGGTGGGGGAGATGTTGAAGTCCTTGGGGAACGCGTCGGTGTCGGTGCTGGCGGGAATGGGCGAGGGCGCGACGCCGTTCGGCCCCGCGGCGGGGGCCGGGGCGCCGTTCGCCGCGCCGGGCACCACGTACATCGTCCGATCGGACGGGACGTAGATCTGCACCAACTCCTTCACGATGGCGTCGCCCACGTTTTTGGCCGGCTGGTTCAGGTCGATGATCGCCTTGACCACGTCCTGCTGCACCCACAGGCCCATCTGGGCCAGCCAGATCTGCTCGGCGTCGGGCATGACCTGCGGTGCGCCGGCCGCGGGCGGTGCCAACTGGGGCTGCAGGGCCAGGGCGCTGGGGGCCATGTAGATCTTGTGCTGCTCGGCCGCGTCCTTGCGCATTTGCTCCGGCTTCTTCGCCAGCATGTCGCTGATTCTTTGATCGAGCAGTTCCTTGGCGAAGACCTCCCCGGTGACCTGGTTGTGCGGCATCGCCTCGGTCATCTTCTTGGTTTCCAGGTCCTCCTGATACTTGATCTCGTCCTCGGTGGGCGGCGTGGCCGCGTTCAACGCCTTGGGGATCTCAATGGTGAACTGCTTCAGGTAGGCCTGCTGGAACTGGTACGGGTCCCGCGGCACCGGCAGCGACCCGGGCACCAGGAGCGGGTGGGAGTTGAACTGGGTCGCCATGCTCTTGAGTTGGACGCTCTGTGCCTGAACGCCCTTGATGGCGTTCTCGCCCGCCTCGATCACCTTCTCGTTGGGGAAGACTGTGAGCGGGGGCGCGGTTGCATCGGCGTCGAGCGTGACAACCGGCTGATGCCGGGCCTTGTTGAGCACGGCGTTGACGTCGTCGGCGGTCTTCTTGCGGACCGCAAGCTGCTTCTGCAGGGCGTCGGCCTGGCCGCTGACGAACACCGGGATGGCGATCACCGCGATGAGCATGACGACGCAGCAGGCGATGATGACCCAGTACCGTTTGCTGACGTCCAGAATTTTGGCGAAGTCGAATTTCATACGAGGCTACCTCGTGGTGGGCGGGCTGCGGAGCGCCGCCGCGGATCATGGGCGCGACGAAGTTACCGGGCGCTGGCCTGCGGTGCCCCGCCCGGCGTGCCCGGGGGCGGCTTGGGCGGGTCGAGCAGGACCGACATATAGATCTTCACCCGCGTGTCGTTGCCGAGGTCCTCGCCGGTGATGGGGTCCTTGGTCGGGTCGTAGGCCGGCTGCTGGTCGGCCGGGTTGGTGCCGGCCGGCGTGGCCGTCCCGGGCGCGGGGGCAGGTGGACGGAAACCACCTGCCGGCTGCCCGTAGGCGTTGTTCGCATTTGCAGCGTTCGTCGCGGCCTGTGCCACCGCCGCCTGCAACTGGACGTAAGCCGGGTCGTTCTTCAATTGCATCGAGACGGGCGCTTCGACCTTGTCGACCTTGTAGTCCACGTCCGGGTCGGACGACTTGAGCTGCTTGAGCTTGGCGACGAGGTTGGACAGGACGTAGCTGGCGCCACCTCCGTTGGGAGTGGTGCAAACGATCTCGACGACGAATCCGCGTTGGGCCGGCCCGCCCGCCGCGGGCTGATTGGGGTTGGGCTGGTTGTTGATCGGCCTCCCGCCGCCCCCGTACCCGCCGCCACCGGTGCCGAACCCGCCGAACGTGGGCCGGTTCCCGGTGCCCATGCTGCCGGTGCCACTGAACCCGGGCCGGCTCAGGACGCCGGCCGTCGCCGCATTTTGCTGAACCTTGATTCCCTGGACTCCTCCTTGGGCCGTCTCGGTCCGAAACTGCTCCGGGGTCATGTTCATGAATTGGGACATGTCCGGGTGATAGTCCATCATCAACTGGTCGATCTTGATGTCCGTCCGGCTCTCCCGCGGCGGAAGCTTGGTCTTGTCGACGGGTATGGGGATCACGGTCGCCGCCGGCAGGGCGTTGGCGATGTCGCCCAGCAGCGTGTTCTGGATGCCGCGGCCATTCCGCAGCGATTGATAGTTCACCGCCCGCGTGCGGTCGGGCAGGCCGGCCGACTCGACGTTCGAATCCCACTGGCCCGACAGCCGCTGAGCATCCTGCAGGATGCGGGTGTTTTGGTCGTCGATCGGCTTGTTGGCCGCGAGCTGGGTCTGGCCGAAGTAGACCGCCCCATACGCGAGCAGCGGGGCCGCGACGAAGATCGCGGCGGCGGCGCCGAACCAGGGCGTCTTGTCCCGCCACATCTTCTCGCGGCGGATGTGCATCGGCAGCAGCGAGCTGTTGATCTTCGCCCCGCCCAACGCCTGGATCGCCAGGCCGTACGCGCTGGCGGACGAGAGGATGTTCTCGTTGAACAGCGTGCCGGCCTTGGCGTCGGTCGGCGCTCCGGCCGAAAAGCGGTCGACTCGCTGCACCTCGATCTGCAGGTTCTGCTGCACGTACTTCTGCAGCCCCGGCAGGCGGAACGTGCCGCCCAGCGCGAGGACGCGGGTGATCCGCGAATCGCGGTGCACCGACGCGTAGAACCCGATCGACCGCTGGATCTCGCTCACCAGCTCGTTGAAGACCGGCTTCATCGCCTGCAGGATCTGCCGCCCGTACTTGCTGGTGGCGGCGTTCCGCTTCAGTTCCTCGGCCTTGGGGAACTTCAGCTTGAACTGCGTGGCCAGCGCCTCGGTGAACTTGTTCCCGCCGATCGGGATCGAGCGGAGCCAGATCGTTTCGCCCTCGGCGATGATCAGGTCGGTGTTTTCCGACCCGAGGTCGACGATCATCGTCGACCCTTTGATCCGGTCGTCGTGGTACATCGCGTTGTAGACCGCCAGCGGGTTCATCTGAACGGTCTGCACGTTCAGCCCCGCATCGGTGAAGTAGGCGATGTGCTGGTTCACCAGGTCTTTGCGCATCGCGAAGATGCCGACCTCAACGTCCGGCGACTTGGGGTCGGTGAAGAGCTGGTAGCTCCACTCGACCTCGTCCAGCGGGAAGGGGATCTGCTGGATCGCCTCGAACCGGACGATTTCGGGGATCTTCCGCGGCTCGACCGGGGGCAGCTTGATGAACCGGGCGAAGCTGCTCTGCCCGCTCACGCCGATGGCGACCGGCGTTTTCTTCAGGTCGTGGCGTTGGACGAAGTTGGCCAGCGCGGAGTGGATCAGCGATTCGCGGTTGTCGCCGGCATTGGAGAGGACCTGTTCGTGTTCGACGACGTCGAAGTCGTCGATCACCAGGCCGTTGGGGCCGTGCGCGAGTCGAACGGCTTTGAGTGCGCGGTTCCCGATGTCGATGCCCCAGGCGTAGGGTGCTGCCATAGGTGCTCCTGCTGCTGCGGTCTTCCATCCCGCGCGATCGGCCCGCGTTAACGCGGCCGCCGGCGGGTGCGGGTGTTGTGTGCCAGGTTCACTTCACGTCAAACGAAACGCCCGGCGCGGCGAAGCGGGCGGCCGGCCGGCGCGAGGGCGCGACACGCCCTCACTCACTCCTCACGATGTCGAGTCCAAAGTCGCTTGGTTCTAACCCTGCGCGGCAAACGGATCAACTGCGGGCGATGAAACTGCCGCGGAGCTTGGTCCGGCCGCAAGTCGCATCTAATATGACGCCCCGGCCGATCGTCCGGTTCGCGGCCTGCCGCGCGTCATGAAAACGTTCTGCGTTCAAACCCTCGGCTGCAAGGTCAACCACTACGAGAGCGAGCAGGTTGCCGCCGCCCTGCGCGCCCGCGGCCTGGTGGAGACATCGCCCGACCGGGCCGAGCTGCGCATTATCAACTCCTGCAGCGTCACAGTCCAAGCGGCCAGTCAGAGCCGACAGGCGACCCGCCGGATGACCCGGTTACCGGTCCTGCCGAACCCGAAATACGACGCTCTGACCGCATGCGAGTTTAATCCATCCAACCCACCGTCGAGCGAGACGGCCACCGCTTCGCGAGCGCGCGTGCTGGTGATGGGGTGCTGGGCGACGAGCGATAAAGCTGCCGCGGCGAGCCTCCCGGGCGTTGACGCCGTGTTAACGCATGGGGACAACGTCGCCGCCGAACTCGACCGACTCCTCGCCGCTTGGGGCCTGCCGGGCGACGCGAATCGCCCGGCCCTCACACCGCCTCACGCCTGTGTCATCGAGCCGCCGCCGGACAACGGATTTTCAGATGGATGGATGATGAAGGCTGGGTCCGGAGCGGGCCAACGCACGACCGACAATAAAACAAAAATCGCGAATCCTGTCAACGAAAAATCGGACGAGGTGTGCGCGCCCGATGAGGAACATCCTTTCGTTCGCGAAGCCGCAAGCGGCGGAATTGGGAGCGGGCGAGGTGAGCAGAATCGTGACCTCACCGGGCGCCAGCGGCGCGGCACGAATTTGCTTCCGCTCCTGGGTGAGCACCAATCCGGCCGGCAGCGCGCTTTTCTGAAAATTCAGGACGGCTGTGATGCCCACTGTACTTATTGCATCATCCCCAAGCTCCGCCCGGGCCTGTTCAGCAAGCCGGTTGAGGACGTGATTTGCGAGGCGCGGCGGCTGGTGGAGGCGGGGCACGTCGAAATCGTGCTGACTGGGATTTTCCTGGGCGCCTACGGCCAGCCCACCGCACTAAGGCGCCGCCAGCCAAGCGGACCGGCGCCGCTCGCCCAACTCGTCGACGCACTGTGCAAAAACGTGCCGGGCCTGCGCCGCCTGCGGCTCTCCAGCCTGGAACCGGGGGATTTGACCGACGACCTGCTGGCCGTGCTGGGCGACCACGAGCAGGTCGTTCCCCATTTTCACCTGCCGCTGCAGAGCGGGTCGGACGCGTTGCTCCGCCGGATGAACCGCCAGTATCGGCGCGACGATTTCCTCCGCATGCTCGACCGCGTCGCCGCCGCGTTCGACCGGCCCGCGCTGACGACCGACATCATCGTCGGCTTCCCCGGCGAGGGCGAATCGGAGTTCGCCCGCACGGTCGAGGTCGTCGAACGGGCCGGGTTCATCCACGTTCACGCCTTCCCCTATTCCCCCCGGCCCGGCACGGCCGCCGCGCGATGGCAAGACGAATTCATTCGCGGGCCGGTGGTGAATGAGCGAATCAATTACCTGCGAGAATTGGCCAACGCGAACAGTTTGCGATTTCGGTCCGCTTTTGTCGGCCAAACCGTCGAGGTGATCGTGGAGCGGGGCGAAGACGTGATCGACGGCCGCCGATTCCGTCACGGCCGGTGCAAGCGGTATTTCCCGGTCCATTTTGAACCCGACGCGGCCCAGCCGGGCGACGTCGTTTGCGCCGTCGTGGAAAGCGTGATGCCTCAGATGACGATCGGATCTGTTTGCAGCACGGCCGCCCCCGGCTGTGTTCCGCCGGCAGGCGGAAATGCATTTCGACCTGACGGTCGAACACAGCTGGGGGCGGCGGTGCCAAATGCCTTCGCCGGGAGTGCCCAATGATTGCGGTGGTGCAGCGTGTCACCGAAGCCGCGGTTCGGGTCGACGACGAAGTGGTCGGCGCGATCGGCCCGGGGCTGGTGGCCCTGGTCGCGGTCTGCGGCGACGACACGCCCGCCGACGTCGACTGGACCGCCCGGAAACTGGCCGGCCTGCGGATCTTTCCCAACGGTGGCAAGCATTTCGACCTGGACGTGTCGCAAGCCGGCGGGTCGATGCTGCTGGTGAGCAACTTCACGGTGGCCGCCGCCACGCGTCAGGGCCGCCGGCCGTCGTTCGAGGCCGCCGCCGACGCCCAGCAGGGGGCCGACCTGTTTGCCGCACTGGTGGCGGCCGTCCGCGCCTTGGGCGTCCGCGCCGAAACCGGCCGCTTCCGCGCCGACATGCGCGTTTCGCTGGTCAACGACGGGCCGGTGACGGTGATCGTCGACAGTTCCGAAGCGCGGTGAGCGAACGCCGCCCGTGACAGGGGTTTCCAGCCCGTGCCG
>DASXMX010000284.1:0-1623 GCA_036495445.1 Tepidisphaeraceae bacterium | reverse complement strand
CTGCTGGAAGACACGGGCATGAGTACATGCCCATGCCACCCCGCCCGGAGGTTTTGAACCCATGTGACGGGAGATGGCAATTCTACACCTTGGGTTCCCATCCTTCCTGGTATTCGCGGCCCCAGAGGTTGGCGGCGTCGGGGTCGTTGAGGATGTTGCCGTTGGGGTCGAGGTGGAGCGCGTGGCCGGTGCGGTAGGCGATGTTGCCCAGGTGGCAGAGCATGACGCTGCTGACTCCCACCGCGATCTCGGCGCTGAGCTTCCCCTCGCCGCGGACGGCAGTGACGAAGTTCTGCAGGTGGATCGCGGCGTCGTCGCTCTTCTGCGATGACTTGGAGACTTCCTTGCCCTTGAGATCGCAGATCGTGTACCCGCCGCCTTTGACGAGGAGCGACCCGTGCTCGCCGTAGAACGCGACGTCGTACGCGGGATCGAGCGGCGTCTGGGCCGCCCAGCTTCGGTTCTCCCAGGTGATGGTCTTGCGGCCGTCGAAATCGAGGCTGATGTTCTGCGTATCGGGCGTTTCCTGGTCGTCGTCGTAGCGGTACTTCCCGCCGCCGCTGGTGACGCGGATCGGGTGATCGACGCCCAGGCCCCAGCGGGCGACGTCGAGGAAGTGAACGCCGTTGTTCCCTAGTTCGCCCGTGCCCCACTGCCAAAACCAGTGCCAGTTGTAGTGGACATAATTGTCGCGGAACGGCCGGCGCGGGGCCGGGCCCTGCCACAAGTCCCAGTCGAGCGTGGACGGGGCGTCAACCTGCTCCCCATGGCCGATCGTCGGGCGATTGTTGAAGTACCAGGTCTTGGCCTCGATGACCCGGCCGATGGCCCCTTCGCGAAGTTTCGCGATCGCCTCGATCACGCCGGGCCAGCTCCGGCGCTGGGTGCCTTGCTGAACGAGGCGGTCGTGCTTCCGCGCGGCTGCGAGCAGCAACTCCCCCTCCCGCGGGTTCTGGCAGCACGGCTTCTCGACGTAGACCTGCTTGCCGGCGGCGCACGCGAGGATCGCGGCGGGCGCGTGCCAGTGGTCGGGCGTGGCGATCACGACCGCGTCGATCGACTTGTCGTCCAGGATATTCCGGAAGTCCTTCACGCCCTTGGGCGGCGTCCCCTGCTTCTTGCCGACCGAATCGACCGCCTTGCCCAGGTGGACCGAATCGACGTCGCACACGTAGGCGACTTCGACGCCGCTGAGCGTGGTCAGCGTGTGGGCCAGGTGCGTGCCCCGGCCCTCGCCCCCCTTGGGGGTTCGCGAGACGCCGATCACGGCGACGCGAACGCGGTTCGAGGGGGCATTGGAATCGGCCGCGGAGACGGCGCGGGTGCGGGCAAGCATCGCCGCACTCATAACGCCTGCGGCGCCTTTCAGGGCGTCGCGACGGGTGAGTGAATGGGAAGCGGTGGAACGAGATTCGGTCATGAAATGCCTCTCCAATTTCGTTCGGTGAGTGCGGACGGAACGAACTTCGGCAGTTTATACCACCGTCGATGCAAACGTGTTTTGAGATCGTTCCAGATTACGCAAGAACACACGGACCCTCCGGGCGCGCCGCGGAACGGGCCATTTGGAGGCGTCCCGCGCGCAAAAAGGCACGGAGCATTTCTGCTCCGCGCCTGTAGTGA
>DASXMX010000283.1:0-29192 GCA_036495445.1 Tepidisphaeraceae bacterium | reverse complement strand
TGTGACCGAGCGCCTCATCTTGCGAAAGAGAGTCCCGCCACCAGTAGACGGGCCATTGCGGGAGGGGCTAACACACGGGGTGTTCGAAACCTTAAACCTCACGATGCACTCGGCTTAGTACGTCCTTCGAATTCGACGCTTTGCACGAAGGAAGGTTCGCGCCATAATCGCGGCACGAATGATCATCTCAGGGATAGACGAGGCCGGCTACGGGCCCCTGCTGGGGCCGCTGGTGGTCGGGTGTTGTGCCTTCGAAATCGATGGCGACGTGCCCGCCGAGCAGATCCCCTGCCTCTGGAAGCGCCTGCGGCGGTACGCGAGCAAGACTCGCTCGAGGAGCGGCCGCAAGATCCACGTCAACGACAGCAAACTCGTTTACTCCCCCTCGGGGGGATTGAAAGAGTTGGAGCGATCGATGCTCTCGATCGTCGCCGCCTCGGGCGAGTGGTGCGAGTCGTTAAACGACTACTTGGGCCGGGTCGCCCCCGGCGCCGCGGATGAGGCGGACCAATACGCGTGGTACCAACCTTCCACCGGCGAGGCATTCCCGCTGGAACAGGAGGCGATGCCGCTGCGGATCTTCGCCAAGGCCCTGCGTGAAGAAATGGACCGGACCGCAACGCGATGCGTCCATCTGTGCGCCCAGGTCGTATTCGAACGGCGGTTCAATCAAATGGTTGACGCAACGCGGAACAAAGGCAGTGCACTGTTTTCGATCGCCGCGACACACCTCGATCACCTGCTCCGCACGTTCGCCGACCGCGGCTTGGTCATCGTCTGCGACCGCCAAGGCGGCCGCGAGCGATACGGCTCGCTATTACGGTTGATGTTCCCCGACTGGTCCCTCGAGATCGACGCCGAGCGCGATGGCTACAGCGACTATCGCCTCCACCGCGGCCCCGACCGCGTCCGCATCATCTTCCGCGAAAAGGCCGAGGCCGACTGCATGTCCGTCGCCGTCGCATCGATGCTTAGCAAGTATCTCCGCGAGGCAATGATGCGGCGGTTCAATGCCTACTGGCAAACGCACGTGCCCAATGTCGCGCCCACCGCAGGCTATTATGGCGACGGCACCCGCTTTCTCGCAGACATTGACGTCAAGCGCCGCGAATTGGGCATCGCCCACGAGCAACTCGTTCGGTGTCGATAACGGGACCTTTGACGCCTTGCGTCGTCAAAGGGCTTTCAACCTGCTGTCCCTGGGCAACAGCACGACCCCGTTCACATCAACGATCTGAGCGTTTCGAGATTCACCGCATCCCACTCCCGCCCCTGCTCGTCCTTCTCCTTCGGCGTCTCGAGGATCTTCGGCACCTTTTTAAACGGCTTGTCCCGCACGAACGGCCTGAACCCCTCCAGCCCGATCTTTCCACGCCCGATGTGATCGTGCCGGTCCACCCGGCTGCCCAAGTCCTTCTTCGAATCGTTCAGGTGCAGCACCTTTACCCGCTTGGCCCCCACCGTCCGCTCCACCTCCCGCATGAACGCAGGGTACTTCCGCCCGCGAAAGTCATAGCCCGCCGCGAAGAGGTGGGCCGTGTCCAGGCAAACGCCCAGGCGATCCGGCGCCTTCACCTGCTCGATGATTCCTGCCAGGTGTTCCAGCTTGTACCCGAGCGAGGAACCCTGCCCCGCGGTGATCTCCAGGCAGGTGATGACGCCGTCGGCGGGAACGATCGCGTGGACTTCGTCCAGCGATTCGGCGACCCGCCGCAGCCCCGCCTCCTCCCCTTCGCCCATGTGGGCACCCGGGTGCGTGACGAGATATGGAATCCGCAACGCCACGCACCGCGACAGTTCCTCAACGAACAACTCGATGCTCTTGCGGCGCAACGCCTCATCCGGCGACGCGAGGTTGATCAGGTAACTGTCGTGGCTGACCGTGTGCTCGAACGCCAGCCGGTCACAATGCGCCCGCCAACTCGCGATCGCCTCGTCCGCCAGCGGCGTGCACTTCCATTGCTGCTGGTTCTTGGTGAAGACCTGGACGCAATCCATGGCCAGTTTCTCCGCCTGAAGCAGAGCGTTGTGCATGCCGCCGGAGATGGAGAGGTGGGAGCCGAACATTCGGGCGCAACTATACGCGAAACCCCGGCGTTTTCGAGGCGGTGCAGCGTGCGTGTGGCAACGGCGACGTTCGTTGACCCAGCGCCGCCGGTCGAGAATAATCGAGGCATGACCGCCGTCCTCGAGTCTCAGATCGGACTGCTGGAGCGCGAGCCGGTATCGCCGGAGGTTCCGGAAGTTGAGGATCTGATCGCATTCGCGCTGACGGCGCTCGCACGGCTTGAGAGACATCTGGGCCTTGGCGGCCTCTCCGAACGGGACCGTCCGCTCGTGCCGCTCTTCCAACGATGGCTCGCTGCGGCCGGGAAAGTGAAGGAGTTGGCCAGAACCCTTCGGAACACCGGCGCGATGATTAACGGCTACGACGATCTGCTGCGCGCCATGAATCGATCCAAGCCGATAGCCGAGAGTTTTGAGCACTTCGTCGAGTTGAACCGCCGGCTGGCGGGCGACGGACGCGCCGCAAATGGGGGCTGATCGGTGAGCTACGCCCTTATTGTCACGCCAACCGCGGAGGGTCAACACAGCGTCTTTCCGGCGGAGCTGGCTGAGTTTGTACGGCCAAGACGAACAATCCATCCACGTCGAACACATCGCGGCGGAGTTTGGCTGAATTATTCCGCGCGAAATGCGGATCCCTCGTCCGAACGTGGAGGGCGAACACAGGGTTCGTCCCTACAAGCTCGCGCGATCCGTGGTCACGGGTGTCCCGCGCAGGGCTGACGCGATCGCATCGGCGTCGTAGACGCACCCGCCCCACGTCCCGCCGCAGGCGTTTTGGAGGGCGGCCCAGAGGCGGGTGTCGTCGGGCAGGTTGGCGTCGGGGCGTAGGTCGGGGCGGGGAGAACGCGCGGCCAGGATCCGGGAGCCGTGCGCAGGATCGACCGCCTGTCCCGACTCGCCGACCAGGTCGATGCTGGCAGTAAGTTCGTTGCGATCGATGACGATGCGGATCATGTCGCTGTCGAGGACCTTGCCGATCGGGCCGCCGGCGAGGGCCTCGGGGCCGATGTGGCCGACGCAGGCGCCGGTCGAGACGCCGGAGAACCGGGCGTCGGTCAGGACGGCCACGTGCTTGCCGAAATCGAGGTGCTTGAGGGCGATCGTGACCTGCGCGATCTCCTCCATCCCGGCCCCCATCGGCCCGCGGCAGATCAGGACGATCACGTCCCCCGCCTTCACCTGCCCCGCCTTGATGGCGGCGATCGTCGCCCGCTCGGTGGTGTAAACACGGGCCGGGCCGACCTTCCGGTAGACGCCGTCGGCATCGACGACGGTCGGGTCGATCGCGGTGCTTTTGATGACCGAGCCGTGCGGGGTGAGGTTGCCGGTGGGGAAGCAGACGGTGCTTGTCAGGCCGCGGGACCGTGCGACGCTTGGGCTCATGATCACCGTATCGGGATCGACGCCATCCCGCTCGTGGAGCGCTTCGCGCAACGCCCGGCGCCGCTCCGATCCGGTCCACGCGTCGAGCACGGCACCAATCGTTTCGCCCGAGGCAGTCAGGCATGATTCGTGCAGCAGGCCCAATTGCCGAAGGTGCAGCATCACCTCAGGAACTCCTCCCGCCAGGAAGACGCGGACCGTCGGGTGCCCCACCGGCCCGTTCGGCAGCGCGTCCACCAATCGCGGCACCTTGCGGTTGATCTCGATCCAGTCGGCGACGGTCGGCCGCGGCAGTCCGGCCGCGTGGGCGATCGCCGGGATGTGCAGCAGCAGGTTTGTCGACCCGCCGAAGGCGGCATGGACCGCCATCGCGTTGTGCAGCGCCTCGGTGGTGAGGATCTGGCGGGTCGTGATCCGCCGGGCTTCGAGTTGCATCAGCGCCCGGGCGGAACGCTCGGCCATGTCGAGCCAGATCGGTTGCCCGGACGGCGCCAGCGCACTGTGCGGGAGCGACAATCCGAGCGCCTCGCCGACCACTTGGGAAGTTGCGGCGGTGCCGAGGAACTGGCACCCGCCGCCGGGCGACCCGCAGACGCGGCAGCCCAGTTCCGACGCCTCCTGCAAGGTGAGCTGCCCGCGGGCGAAGCGGACGCCGATCGTCTGCACCTTGCCCGCGTCCTCGGCCCCCTCGGCCGGCAGTGTCACGCCGCCCGGGACGAGGATGCATGGGAGGTCATGCATCCCGGCCAGGGCCATCATCATGGCGGGCAGGCCCTTGTCGCAGGTGGCGACGCCCATCACGCCGCTGCGCCGCGGCATCGAGCGGATCAGCCGCCGCAGGACGATCGCCGCGTCGTTGCGGTACGGGAGGCTGTCCATCATCCCCGTCGTCCCCTGCGTGCGGCCATCGCACGGGTCGGTGCAGAACCCGGCGAACGGGATCGCCCCCAGCTCCTTGAACCGCCGAGCCGCCGCTTGCATCAGCAGGCCGACCTCCCAATGCCCCGTGTGATATCCCAGCGCGATCGGCGACCCGTCATCCGCCCGCAGCCCGCCGGACGTGCTGAGGATCAGGAACTCCTTGTGCCCGAACTGAGCCGGGTTCCACCCCATGCCCGCGTTCTGCGTCAGCCCGAACAGGTCGCCGCTGGCCCAGTTGCGGAGCATCTCCTCGGTCAACGGCAGGCTGCCCGACGGGCCGGGGCCTGTGGTTCGGAGGCCATCGGTGGGGTTCACGGAGAAGCCGAGAATCTGCTCGCGGTCAGCATCGGTGGGCGATTGAGGCATCGGCGTGAAGACTACCCGTCCCGAACGAGACGTCCAGCCCCCCGCGCTGTCCGTGCCCGTCCGCCCCGTTAATCCTTCCACGCTTGGGGCTCTATGGCACGCAATAGTTGAACGAATAGACCGTTTTGCCGGCTAGACGGTTATAGATAAACCCACTGATGCTCTGCACTCTGGAACCTGGCGGGGCCCAGTAGTCCGGAATAGCGGCTTCCATGGGATCAAAGAAATCGACATGCCCATCAAAGAAAACAACGGCCATCCTCCCCTGGTGCCGAAGGGAGGCCAGCTTGTACCCCACGTCCGGAACCGGCGGCGCCAAACGGAGAAAATTGTAGGGCTCACCCGATCCACCAGTAGTGGCCGGCCCGCGGGAGTGGAAGTTGCCCTGCGGCGTACCGGACAGACCGGGAGTCACCGCCTCTGTGCTGTAATCAAAATAGTTGCCCGGGGCCGCATTCCAGTAACGGGCGCCCTCGTAGGCGAAGACCTTCGCACTCGCGTTGCCAATCTTTGACATCTTCGGAACGTAATCGGAGGGAAGCCGGAAGAAACTGGTGGATCCGGAATCCTCGACCATGAACTTGGAGGGATTGCTTCCGATTGGCATGAAATGGAAGAAGCTACATGTACTGTAGCTCATGATGTGAGGGTTGCCCCCGATCGGCAGATTCGGACCGCTGAAATGCACGCCATATATCGTGTCGTTTTCCGGGCATCTGAGCCGAAGCTCCATGATGTCGAGGTATTTTTGAAGCCTGGAACTCTCAAGGGCGGCGGCCGTGGAACTCCCGGCCTGCGTCAGGTTCATCATGCGTCCCACTGTCGGCGAGACCCAATCCCAGTTCTGAACGGGCGAATCGCTGGTGCCCCCGTATGAAGCCCCGCGGTACAGGGCGACGCCGCTGGTGTTGGGGCCGGGGATGTAGCCGCGGTTCTCGTTGACGTAAAGCTGCAGCCCTTGCCCCACCTGTCGAAGATTGGATGCGCAGACCACGGCGCGTGCCTGTTGCCGGGCGGAGTGCAGGGCCGGCAACAGGATCGCAAGCAGCACCCCGATAATGCCAATCACAACCAGCAGTTCGATGAGGCTGAAGCCGCGTTGCGGCTGTCGACGCCCGCTTCGTCCATGATTTTTCATTCGAGGCTTCCTGGCCGGCGCAGTAGGTCCAAAGGAGAACGTTGCCCCCTAACTTCTCCTTCATGCGACCCGAAGCGGCTGGGTCAGCGATGCCCGCGCGAATCATTCACCCCCGTCGAACGTCGCGTGCCGACGTTGCGAGTGATTAACGGCAAACTGATAAGAAAATGTCATCTCGGCGTTTGAGTTGCGCAAGTGCGCGGGAAAGATGGGCCATGACAGGAGCGTGCGCGGAAGGATCAATTCACCGACGGATCATCGGGGATGAACTTCGGATCGATGCCCGCGAATCGGGCGCGGCGGCCGGCGAGGCGGAGGACGGTGCCCCATAAGTCTTCGTTGCCGTGAAAGATCTGGTCTTGGGTGGCGGGAGTCGTGACCCAGCCGCCGGCCTCGATCTCACCCTCCAATTGCCCGGACGACCAGCCGGCGTAGTTTACGAAGAACTTCAGCGTGCCGTCAGTCCGTGAGACCAGTTTTTCGATCGAGTCCTTGTCGGTGCTGAAGTAGACGCCGGTGCAGACTTCCAGGTCGGAGACGTCGGCGTCGGTGTGGGCCACCATCAGCGGCCCGGGGCACGGGCCGCCCTGATAGAGCGCACCCTCGGCGTTACAGGGGAGCACGCTCACTTGCGACCAGACCTCCTCGATCGTCGTCTCCAGCGGGCGGTTCAGGATCACGCCCAGAGCGCCGTTCTCATTGTGCTGCACCAGCAGCACGACGGACTTGTAAAAGTTCGGGTCCGTCAGTTGCGGGGCGGCGATCAGCAGATGTCCCTGGAGCGACTTCATCCAATTGTCCTGTACCGAACCTCCGACCGCCCCATCATAGCAAGCGTGCCGCGGATCGGGACAGATAAACCAGCCATGCATTCCGGCATATGGGCGGAACGGAACGTGATGCGTGAAACATGCCTGCGCGTCTTCACGTTCGACGCATCACGTTCCATTTCAATAGCTGTTGTAGAGCTTGCCCGCGAGGTCGGTCAGGGGCCCGGTGTTCGGGTAGACGTGGCCAGCGCCGTCGTAGAGCCATCCGTAACCGTTGGGCAGGACGCGCGTCGGCGCGCCGCCGAGGAGGGTGGCGCCGATCGTCGTGCTCGCGCGCGGGATTTCGGCGCCGGCGATCCCTTCAAAAGCCGGCAGCGGGGAGATGGTCCGCAGATACGGGCCGAAGGGATGGACGGCGTCCTTGGTCGCCGAGACCTCGCCATTCGCATCCGTATACCCGGTGAGCTGGGCGGCGACCGTCGTGCTGTCCTTCGGGAAGGCGCCGCCGTGATCGCCTTGGTACAGGTCCAGCGCGTTGCGCCACACGGCCATGTCGCCGGCCAGCGCCTTTTCGTCGGCGCTCTGCCCGGCGTGGCTGAGGCGCGGGAGGGCGATGGCCCCGATCGTGCCGAGGATCACGACCACGATCACCACCTCGATCAAGCTGAATCCGGCGAACTCTGAAAAGCGATGCCGCATGGCGTGCCTCCTTGCACGAACTTGATCGGGACGGAGCCGACCCGCTCCGCTGTTTCTGTTATCGGACGTTCGGCATGGCCCCCTTCAGTTCCTCGTGCAGCGCCCGGAACGCCTCGCGGAGCCGCGCCTCCAGCGCGGGCAGATCCTCCCCCTCTCTGACCTCGATGGGCTCCCCAAAATTCACCCCGTATCTGACCCGGCGCACAGGCAGCCAACTCCATAAGCGGTGGTACGCGCGCGTCCCGATGATCACCACCGGCATGATCGGCACGTTGGCGAGCTTCGCGATCCGGAACACCCCCGGCTTCATTCTCCCGCCGTACAAAACCGAGGTCTCGTCCGTCTGAACCGACCCTTCGGGAAAGATGCCGACGACGCGACCGTGCTTGAGGCGATCGAGGATCGTCCGCGTCGTGCCGGTATCCACCCGCCCGCGATCGAGTGGGAAGGCGCCCATGTGGCCGTAGAACCACCCGATCAGCGGATTGCGAAACACCTCGACAATGCTGATAAAGTCGATCTGCCGGTGCGTCTCTTTCATGATGCAGGGCACGTCCAGCGGGCTGAGATGATTCGCCGCCAACAGGTACGCCCCGGGCCGGCGGCCGCGTTCGCGGTGGAGCACGATGGGGCTGGACGAAACGCCGAACGCCGGCCAGCAGGCGCACCAAACGAGGTTGTAGAACCAGTTACTCACTGTCTGATATCGTGACGCGCGGCGCATAGGGATATCGCAGGCACGCGATCTGATTTCAAGTCCCGCTTGACGACCGGACGCGTCGCAGCGAAGGTGACGTCCGGTTTGCCCAGGAGTGTCCATGACCGCGCGCCGTTCGCCCCGCGTCATCCTCGTCCTATCGCTCGCCGCTTGCGGCTTCGCCAACGTCGCCCCGCCCACCTTCAGTGCCCCCGCGCCGCCCCCCGCCACCCAACCCGAAAACGCGAGTGCGACGCGGTCCGTGAAGCAAATCATGGCCGACTTCAAATCGGCCAGCCAGTCGCTGCCGGATTACCTCTCGAACGACATCCTCGCCGACAAAGCAAAGCGCGTCGAGGCCGCCCCCAAGGCACTCCCCCTGCTCAAGCGGATGCAAGGCTGCCTCGACGAGCTGAAGCAGACCGGCGACGCCCACGGCAAGCAACTCGCCGCCCAGATCGAGCCACAGTTGCAGACGTTCCTCGCGGTCTTTGACGACGAGCCGACCGTCGATCGCCTTAAGGCCAGCGCGAAGAGCCCGAACAAGGCCGAATCCCTCGCCGCCCGCAACTCGCTGCTGATGGTCCACTGGATCCTCGCGGCCCGTGATCCCGCCGATCAGCGACAGGTGCTGGACGACGCCCAGGCGATTGCAAAGGAAGCCCCCGAGGATGACCGCGTGATCGGCACGGTCAGTTCGATGGCCGAGCTGACTCCCGCAAATCAGGAACTCGCCCTCAAGGCCCAGCAATTCGTCCGCATGCAGGAAGGCAAATTACAGGAGATCCACCACCGCAAGCTGCTGGCTCTGCGGGACAAGCCGCTGACGATCGAAGGCGTCCGCCTCGACGGCGGCTACTCCACCACCGCGGACTGGAAGGGAAAGGTGATCCTTGTGGACTTCTGGGCCGCGTGGTGCGGCCCGTGCAAAGCGGCTCTCCCGCGGGTGAAGAAGGCGTTCGCCGACTACCATGCCAGGGGCCTCGAAGTGCTCGGCGTCTCCAGCGACAACGACCCCGATGAGCTGGCCGACTTCCTCAACGCCAACAAGGACATGCCCTGGCCGCAGCTCTTCGACGCCAATCACCCCGGCTGGAGCGCCATCGCCACGAGCTACGGAATCGACAGCATTCCCACGATGTTCCTGGTCGACAAGAAAGGGATCCTCCGCTCCGTCAGCGCCCAGGAAAACTTCGAACAGGTGATCCCGAAGCTGCTGGAAGAGTAGGCGGCTTGACGGGCCGCACGACCATCGAACTCGAAGAGCGTCCCTGATCCCCTCTCCCTCCGGGAGAGGGTTAGGGTGAGGGGGAATTGCGAGCGCCTCGGAACAGCGGAACTCAACGCGATGCGACACTCATACATCCTCATCCCGGCGCTCCTCACACTGCCGATCGCCTGTGCAACGAGCAAGGCCGCCGAGAAACCCATCAGCGTGCAGCCCAGGGCGGCCCATGCATCCTCGATCGGCACTTACCAGATCGCCGAATGGGCCATCGACCCGGGGCGCACCTACGACAACCCGTTCGACCCCGACCAAATCGCAATCGACGCGACCTTCACCGGCCCGGGCGGCCGAACGCTCGTCGTCCCCGGCTTCTGGTCGGCGGATTGCCGGCCACAAGTTAGCCAGAATGGGACCGAGCGCTGGGAGCAGACCGGCCCGGGGCAATGGCTGGTGCGCGCGTGCCTGCCGGAGCCGGGGGATTGGCAGATGCGCGTCGCCGCACGCGATAACAACGGGACGCGGCACTCCGAACCGGTGACGGTCCACGTCGAACGGTCGGACAGCCCGGGCTTCATCCGGCGCGCACCGGACAACACGCGTTATCTCCAGTTCGATTCGGGCGCGCCGTGTTTTGCCGTCGGCTTGAACATCGGCTGGCCGGGCCGGCGCGGCACCGCCGACGATGAGGCTTGGTTCTCGCGCCTCGCATCGGCCGGCGGGAACTTCGCGCGGATCTGGCTCTGCGCGAATCGCTCGATGATCGAAAGCAAGAAAACCGGACCGGGCCGATATGACCTGACCGCCTGCGCGTACTTCGACCGCGTGTTGCAACTGGCGGCCGAACGCCGCATCGCGGTAATGCTCACGTTCCAGAACCACACGCAACTGCTGGACGAAACGCACTGGGGCCCGGGCGACTGGCCGCGGGACGCCTACAACGCCGCCAACGGCGGCCCCGCCACGCGGCCAGTCAACTACTTCGACGCCGGCCCGGCTCGCACCCTCTTCAAGCATCGCCTCCGCTACCTCGTCGCCCGCTACGGCGCGTTCACGAATGTGCTGGCGTGGGAACTGTGGAATGAGCAGGACCTGTGCAAGGTCCCGATCCCGCTCGACTGGACGCGCCAGATGGCCGAGGAACTGCACCGGATCGATCCCTACCAGCACCTGGTCACCACCTCCTTCTCCGGCAACGGCAACAAGGAAACCTGGTCACTTCCCTCGATCGACCTCACCCAGCGCCACATCTATGGCGACGAGGGTTGCGATCACGAGACGGTCGCGTCCTACGTGAAGGCCGCGCACGAGAATGACGCGTTCGGCAAGCCGTTCCTGCTGGCCGAACTCGGCATCGCGTGGCAGGGTCCGGACTCGAAATACGACCCGGCGGGCCTCGGCACTAACGTCCATAATGGCCTCTGGTCCGCCGCCCTTTCGGGCGGCTTCGGCGGCGGTTGCACCTGGTGGTGGGACAATTACGTCGCGCCGAAGAACGTGTGGCACGTCTACACCGGCCTCGCCCGCTTCGCGGCCGCCGTCGACTGGCCCCGGCGCCACTTCGAACCCCTCACCACTCGCCGGCCTCGATTCCCGGCAACACAGCCCGTCGCCTGGACGGACGAACATCTCCCCATCGCCTCCGCCTGGGGCAAGGCCGACGGCAAACCGACCACGCTCGACCCGGAAGGCGAACTGCCCAACGACCCCGTCCCGGGATTCCTTTACGGCCCGGACAAGAAAGACCTCCGCGTCCCGACGATCCTGAAGGTGAACCTGCCCAACGACTGCCAGATGATCGTCCACGTGGCCGAGGTCTCTCAGTTCGCGAAGCTACAGATCACGGTGGACGGGAAACCCTCTGGCGATCTCGACTTCGACGCCCGCCCTGCCGGCAAGGACCACGCGGTCGCGAAGGAGGACCCGAAGTTCCACACATGGCGGGCGAAGTTCGACCGGCCCTGTACGGTCGACCTTTCGGCCGGCCAACACGAGATCGCCCTCGACAACGCCACCGGCGACTGGCTGCGGCTCTCCTCCATCACGCTCACCCGCAGCCGCTCGTCGCTCGTCACCGACGTCCGCCCCCTGGTTCTGCAGGACGCCGCCACCGGCGAAACGCTCGCCTGGCTGCAGGACGTGAACTCCAACTGGTACGCCGACGGCGAAGGACTGGCGCCGCAGACCTACGAAGGACTGACGTGGACGCTCCCGGTCCCGCGGGCGGGTTCGTATCGCCTCGACTGGTGGGACACCCGCGCCGGCCGGGTCGTGCGATCCGAGACGATCAGTGTTAATGGGAATGAACTCCGCCTGCGCCTCCCGTCCTTCACCCGCGACATCGCGCTCCGCATGACGCGGGAAGGGTGAGCGACTCAAGACTGGATCGGAGCGAGAATGTTTCAAAGGGCGAGGCTCCTGTCGGGCCGTCGCTTCTGTGTATGCGTCGGCTCGGCAGGAGCCAAGTTCCCCCGCCCGTCCGAATCAACTCAGTCCTTAGTCCTCCACGCGCCGTTGCGGTTTTCGAGCTCTCCACGGCGACCCACCTTAGCCGCCGACGTGTCCCCGCTCGCCATCGTCATCAATTTGCGTCCGGCATGAGATTTTCGTGAGAACTCACCTTCCCCTCGGGCCGATGATTGTTACATTGTCGCAACCTTGGCGGAAGTGGGGGTTTGTGCGGGTTCGGACGAATGCCGTGGGCAAAGAGGCGATTCCCAACGAAGTTCGACAGTTCCTAGTCGACCACGTCGACTCGGTCATGCAATTGGAGCTAATCCTTCTGCTGCGGGGGGACCCGGGCCGCTTGTGGAGCGGACGCGATATCGTCGCCGAACTGCGGGTTGATGCCGAATGGATCGAATCGCAGTTGGACGAGCTGTGCCGCCGGCGGATCCTGCTTTGCTATACCGGGCGGGAGCCGCGATATCAATTCAAGCCGGCCGATCCGGGCGCCATCCGGGCGGTGAAGGCGCTCGCTGCGCTCTACGCCACCCACCGCGTATCAATCATCGGTATGATTTTCTCCACACCGGTCGACCGACTACACAACTTCGCCGACGCGTTCCGGCTGAGGAACGACAAGACCGATGGCTGACTCGGTTTAGCTCACCGCCCGCGGCACCATCCCGTGTTCTTCGAGCCACGTGTAGGCGATGACCATATGGGCCGAGGAAGTGAACTGTCCGTCGCTCTCGATCCATCCGATGTCGGGCCGCGACCGGCGGGCGTAGACCAAGGCCTCGTGCATCGGCACGATCGACGCGGCATTGAACTCGCGGGCGAGTTCCATCACTCCGTGAACATAGGGCCGGAGCGCGTCGGCGGCCTCGAATGAGGAGGCCGTCCAGACCGCTGCCGGCTGGCACAGGACGAGCTTGCAGTTCGGCAGCCGTTCGCTGGTCTGTTCGAGGATCTGCCGGTAAAGCGTCAGGTACTCCACCACTTTGGATGCGGGGGCGCCCGGCGGACCTGACGGCGCGGGAACGTCGAAATGGATCGACACCACGTCCGATCGCTGCGCCAGCGCCTCCCGCGGCCACCGCTCAAGCCAGTCGACCAAGCGAAGCCCGTTCGCCCCGCGGTTGACAACGATCGGTGCAATGGCGGGGTGTCGGGCCCGCAGGAAATCCCGGACGAAACGCACGTATCCCCATCCCATCTCCTCCGGATCGGTGGGGCGCCCGGCCTCGGTCGGGGCGTCGCCGATGAACAGGAATCGCGTGTCTTTGTTGAAGGGGATCGCCATCCCGGCATTCATACCGCAGGGCGGACGAATGCGGGGATTGGCAAAAAACGGTGATTCTCCGAGCGACCCCGGCGTCGGGTTATCGAAGTTGCGCCCTCAAACGACGGAAGGAAAGGACCGCCCCGGCCAGCACGAGCAAACTCAGCCCCGACCACAATGCGGGCGGCAACGGATCGTAAATCGCCTGCGGTTCCGCGGCGGGAGCCCGCGAGGCGGCCGCGATCGGCTGGGTCGTAGCCGGCAGGTCGAGCGGGCCATCACCTTGCGAAAGGAGCGTCAGGCGGTGTTCGGGAACCAGTTGGCCCGCCCCAGTGAGGCTCAAGCGATCGGGGCTCACCGGCTGAGTGGTAGGGGGCGGACCTGCCCACGCGGGGCGGCTTGCCCACCCGATCCCGGCCAAGAGCAGTAATACGACGCACCGCCGCCGAGCAAAACCACACATCCCTGAACTCCCGAATTGAACGACGCGGCCATTGTACCTGCCGGGCCAGAGCAAAAGCCAATAAATCGTCCGCTCGCGCCGGTCCCCCAGAAAGCTATCACAAACCCGGACTCCGGCGCCGGCAGTTTGGGCGTTGGAGGGGCCGGGCAATAGCGTGCGATGTTCGGCTGTAACGTCTATTCCGTTCCTGACGCCACGCGGATCGCCTCACGGAGGTCGAGCGTCCCCTCATACAAGCTGCGCCCGACGATCGCGCCCCACACCGAGAGCTTGCGCAGTTGCCGGATGTGTTCGATATTCCCCACCCCGCCGCTGGCGATGACCGGCACGCGGCCCGCCTCGGCCAGCGCCTGCGTGTACGTCAGGTTGGGTCCCTGGAGCATCCCGTCCTTGCTCACATCGGTGTAGAGCAGGGCCGCCAGCGGCCAATCGCTGACCTCGCGTGCCACGTCGACGGCTGTGCGAGGCGAGGTCTCAGTCCATGCGCGGGTCGCGATCTGTCCTTCTTTCGCGTCGATGGCCAACACGAGTTTCTGCACCAATGCAGGGTCGTGGGCCAAGGAACGAAACCACTCCCAGTCCTCCAGCGCCTTGGTCCCCACGACGACGCGGGCCGCCCCGGTATCGAGCAGGCGCCGGATGTCGTCAGTGCATCGTACGCCCCCGCCGACTTCCACCTTCAGGTTGGCCCCGGCGATCACCTGCGCGATCAAATCTGTTTGTACCGGCCGGCCCTCTTTGGCGCCATCGAGATCAACAACGTGCATCCATCGCGCGCCGGCCTCGGCGAACGAGCGGGCGGTCTGCCGCGGATCGACTTCGTAATTCACCTGCCGGTCGTAATCCCCCTGCTTGAGCCGGACCACGCGGCCGCCGCGAAGATCGATGCTTGGGACGATTTCCAAAGGCATGGCGGGAGGGTAGCGACCCGACTCGTAAAGTGAAGCGGCGGGATGCCATTCGGACAGTTAAAGATATAATCCTCTTGGATGAGAGTTTTCAGGAGCAACTGCATTCTTCGGTGCGTGGCGATTTCATTGAGTGCCTCGAGGAAAAACGCCGCGAGGACGAATACGAGGCCCGGCAAGACGAGAAGATTCGGGAAAGGACCAGGCGCCACGGCCCGACAAACCCGTCCGGGTGACCAGCGGACAGCCGCGGTCCGCCCGCCCTATAATGGCCCGCCGGAATGGACCGCCGCCTCATGGATGAGCGAATCGAAAACCTCGCCGAAAAAGCCAAGCAACTGCCCAAGGCGCCTGGCGTCTATCTCATGAAGGACGACAAGGGCCGCGTGATCTACGTCGGCAAGTCCGCCAGCCTGCGCGATCGCGTCTGCAGCTATTTCCAGGCGTCGACCAAGCTCGAGCACAAGAAGGCGGGCCTGCTCGATCACGTGGTCGATTTCGAAACGATCCAGACCGACAGCGAAGTCGAAGCCCTTCTGGCCGAAAACCGGCTCATCAAGGACATCCAGCCCAGGTACAACGCCCGCCTGCTGGACGACAAGACCTATCCTTACCTGATGGTTACGACCGGTGAGGAGTTCCCCGGCGTCTACGTCACCCGCGAGCCGCGGACCAAGGGCGTCAAGCTCTACGGGCCGTTCACCAGCGTCTACGCGCTCAAGGAAGCCGTCACGCACCTGCAAAGGGCGTTCAAGTTCCGCACCTGTCACCTCGACATTCGCGAGGACGACGACGCCCGGCGGTTCTTCCGCCCATGCCTGCTCTACCCGATCCACCAGTGCACCGCGCCGTGCGCCGCGAAGATCTCCAAGGACACCTACGACGAGGACGTCAAGCGCCTCGTCCAGTTCCTCGAAGGCGACAAGAAGCGCGTCGTCGCCGGTTTGGAAAAGGAGATGCTCGAGGCATCGAAGAGCATGCAGTTCGAGCGGGCCGCCCGGCTGCGGGACGAGATCAAGGCCCTCAACGCCCTCGGCGGCCGGGCCAAAAAAGGGGACGAACAGTTCTGGCAGCCCGAGTCGTTCGTCCAAAACCCGCGCGAGGGGATGGTCGAACTCCAGTCCGCCCTCGGCCTCCCCGAGCCGCCGCGGATCGTCGAGGGGATCGACATCGCCCACCTTCAAGGCGGCGAAATGGTCGGCAGCAAGGTCTGCTTCATCGATGGGGTGCCATTCAAGGACGGCTACCGCCGCTACAAGATCAAGCACGGGCAGGGGAACAATGACTACCTGTCAATCCAGGAGGTGGTCTCGCGTCGTTACCGAGAGGCCGGTGCGAACAACGAGCTCTACCCCGACGTAATTTTGATCGATGGCGGCCTCGGTCAGCTCCACGCGGCGATGGAAGTGTTCAAGACCATGGACATCAAGCCGCCGATGGTGATCTCGCTGGCCAAGAAGGAGGAACTGGTCTACGTGCAGGCCAAGTCCGAGCCGATCCGTCTCCCGCGCAACCACTTGGGCCTGAAGCTGCTCCAATACATTCGCGACGAGGCCCACCGCTTTGCGCAGCACTACCACCACATCCTTCGCCGCAAGTCGCAGCTCGAGGAAGACGTGAAGCAAGGCCGTCGCCCGCCCGCCCGGCGGAAGCGGGCCGCTGCCGCGGCCCCTGCGTCGGAAGCCCCCCCGGCCGACGCCGACGCGCCGCCTCCTTTGCCTCCGCCTTAATCGGCATCAGAACGGTATGAGGAATCAATCTGCAGGTTCCGTCGCGTTGTCAAAGGTGCGTGAATTCTTGCATGCGCATGGATATCGAACGTAACGGAATACGTCTTGCCGTAGGTCAGCGTGCCGTTGCGCGGATAGATCGTCGCCTCGTTCGCGTTGATGATCACGGGGTAATACTTGAAGTTCGGCAGCCCGCCGATCGTTTGCGTCGCGGGTTCGGTGCTGACGTCGATCGTCTCCACGACCGTGTTGCTGGCGGCGTCCATAATGTGGGCCTTGCCGCTGCCGATCACGGGGGCCGCGGCAAACGTGAGCCGGAGCTGTGCGTCTGGCGGGACGTCTTTCGCGCCGGAGGGCGGGAACAAGGCGGTCGGAGAGGATTCGGCGCCGGTCGCAATGTGTGCTGCGCTTCCGACCGTGGCTAGGAGAAGCCCAATCAGCAGCACAGGCTGGAATGAACGGAACAAAGAACAGAATGGATTCGCTGGGTTGGTTTGGATCATTCCTGTGTTGCTCCCTCTTGATTGGACCGTCTTCCCCGGTTTTCGGTCAAGCGGCATCGCAGTACTCGGGACTCGCCCAGACGTCCGTTAGACTTTTCGGACCGTAGCCCGCAGAATGTCGTCAGTCGTTAGAGGAGACCATGGCCACCGAGACCCGATCGAAAACCGCCGCCGATTCGCTCCACGGATGGATCGACCGCTACCGGGCGGCCCAGCAGGCCGCGACCGAATCGATCCCGACGCAGGCAGTCGCGAAGATCGTCGAAAAACTACGCCAGGCCTTGAACGAGGACCGGCAGGTATTCGTCTTCGGCAACGGCGGCAGCGCCTCCAACGCATCCCACTTCGCGACGGACCTGGGCAAGGGCTCGTCCGACAAGCTCGGCAAGCGGTTCCGCGTCCTCTCGCTCAACGACAACGTAAGCTGGCTCACGGCGCTGGGGAACGACTACGCCTACGAAGACGTGTACGTGCGGCAGTTGATGAACTACGCCAAGCCGGGCGATCTGGTGCTGACGATGAGCGTGAGCGGCAACTCGCCCAACGTGTTGAAGGCCGTGCAGTGGGCCAAGCAACACGGCCTCTGGAACGCCGCCCTCGTCGGCGGCAAGCGCGGCAGGCTGGCCGAGTTGGCCGACGTCGCGATCGTCGTCCCCACCGAACACTATGGCCGGGCCGAGGACGTCCAGATGACCATCTGTCACATGCTCTGCTACGCGTTCATGGAACTCCCAGGGCTTGCAGGACGACACGAGGGCGCGGAGACACCGTGAAGGACGACCACTCTCACCGTCCCCGCGTCCCCGCGTCTCCGTGTCGCCACGGCCGTCGTTGTCATCTTCTCGACATTGCTGATCACGATTGCGGCGTGTATCGAGGAGTCGCCCTCTACCCCCCGCCGTCGGCCGCGCCGGCCGGCTCGTCTCCCGCGCTCTGGGCGCCGCAATGCGTCCTCTTCGCGCCCGGCCGCTTTCCCTGTGTCGAGTGAATTGTGCGACCCGTCATGTCGATAGTATTCATGGACCGGCAAGAGTATTCATGGACTGGCAAGCCCGCCGGGGCGTGGCGACCCCGCCACTCGCATCCCGTCTTCGTCAGCGGTCACGGTGGCCGCGATCGTGCCCGGGGCGCCCGATAAAATCTGAACGGATTAAATGCCACCCCTTGAAACTGTCGAACTCGGTGGCACAATGTGAATCGCACTTGGGGCTGTCATTCAAACGTCGTGAAATTCAGGACGAGGCAAGCGACCAGCGCTCAGCCGTGCATTTCCGTTGACCGGCCCGCCGGGCGCGCGTGTTCGGGGTCGTAAGGATCGACCCGCGCGCGAATCGTTTGGCCACGGGTTCGACGGATCGCAAGAGCCCTTTCACACATCGCCACTCAGGGAAGAGTATGAGCCGATTTCCACAGATGACTGTTCAACCGCCCGTTCGCGTTGGCCTTTCGGAGCGCGACCGCCGTCGGGATTCCCGCCGGCCGTTGCAGACGCCCGGCGTCCTCACCGTTCTCGACGGGCCGACCGCCAACAAGGTCCACGAAATCCTCGTTCGCGACCTGTCGTTCAGCGGCGTTTCGTTCCTGCTCCGCGAACCGCTCGCGGTTGGCCAGACCTGCCGAATCGTCATCGGCACCGGCCCCCGCGCCGCCCACCACGTCTGCGAAGTCGTCCGCTCGCGCCCGCTGAGCAACGGGCGGCACGAAATGGCGGTGCAGTTCCGCAAGGCGATGTGACAGCCATTGCCGATTTCGGATTGCTGATTGCTGATTGAAATGCGGCCGATTGGGAGGGCGAGGCTCCCGCCGAGCCGGAGCCCGTTCGAAAGGCTCGGCTCGGCGGGAGCCTTGCCCTCCCTAATCAGGGCAATAATATACTTGACTAACCACGCTTGCCTCGCTAGAATGCAGGCATGAACGCTGAACAGAACAACGTGATCAAGTATCCGAAGACGCTGGTGGAAGCCGTTCGGTACTTCGCTGATCCCGCCGTAACGCTGGCGTTCTTCACGAAACTCCGCTGGCCGGAACAGGTTTGCTGTCCGCACTGCGGTTCTACAAACGTCCTGTTCATGGCGAAGTATTCGCGGTGGAAGTGCCGCGAGGGGCATGCCCGCCCGCAGTTCACGGTCAAGGTCGGGACGATCATGGAAGACAGCCCGCTGTCGCTGGATAAGTGGGCGGTTGCGTTCTGGCTTGAAGTGAACGCCAAGAACAGTATCAGCAGCTACGAACTCCACCGGGCACTGGGCATCACGCAAAAGTCCGCGTGGTTCATGCTCCACCGGATCCGCCTTGCGGTTCAGGAAAACTCCATCGTCAAGCTTGGTGGTCCCGGCAGTCCCGGCGTTGAGGTTGACGAAACGTACATCGGCGGACTCGCGCGTAACATGCATCGATCGAAGCGGGCCGGGCTCACCGGCACTGGCGGCGTAGATAAGACGATCGTGGCCGCCGTGTTAGACCGTTCGGTTGTTGAGAAGAAGGACGGGAAGAAAAAGGTGAAGCGCATCAGTCGTGTGGCGGCATGCGTCATTCCGAACACGCAACAGGAGACGTTGCATGCGGTCATTCACAAGCATGTTGAGCCGGGAAGCAACATCTATAGCGATGCACACAAAGGCTACAATGGTCTGAACGAACAGTTCATTCATGCGGCCATCGACCATGCGGAGAAGTACGTTGACGGGCTGATCCACACGAACGGGCTGGAAAACTTCTGGTCCCTGTTCAAGCGGTGCATCAAGGGCACACACGTTTCGGTTGAGCCGTTCCACCTGTTCCGCTACCTTGACTCTGAGGGGTTCCGGTTCAACAACCGGGACGTGAAGGATGGCGAGCGGTTCGTCATGGCGCTCAAAGGGATCGTCGGCAAGCGGATCACCTACAAGGCGTTAACCGCGGCACCGGAGGGAGCCCCCGCAAGCGGCAGCGGCGAGGAAAACGGCGCGAGTCTGCCTAACTGAGCGGTGGATGATACAATGGGGGTATGAGCACTCCCAAAGACGGGCCTCCGGTCAACGTGGAAGTGGATGATCCCGCCGCCGCTTTCCACCGTCTTGAAGACTTCACGCGGAAGGTTCTAGCTGCTCCCAAGCGGGGCGCAAAGCCTACGAGCGAAAGGGCGGCAAAGAAAAAGTCAAAGAGGCGGTAATTGTATGAACTGGAGACGTGCTAAAACTGTTCCGCGTCTTCCGCACCGATTCGGAAGCGATCGCGGGCAAGCCGTGCCGGCAGACCTGACCGGCGCGAAGATCCTCTCTATCGGCACGCTGGCCGATTCAAAGGCCGTGGAGGGCGGCGGCTTGGTCATCGACTATCAAACCGCTGGTGGCGATAGCAAGCGGCTTCTGCTCGCCGGGACCGAACTGGGCATGTGGATCATCTATCAAGGCCCACAGCAATCGCGGCCCATTCCGGCTTCAGTTCAATAATCGCCCTTCTGATCGCGTCGGTAACCGGAAGTGTTGAGGCTGATCCAACCCTTCCGCCCTCAAAGCCATAACGCCAGTCTTCGAATCCCAAACCCTCCTTGTACACCACCGCCTCAAGATCGTACGAATCCGTCTCGTGGGGCGGCAGATTCGACCTGCGTGGGGTATTGGTTCGCGCGAGATGATCATGGTAAAGCTTAACGATCCTCGACCACGTTTGGACGGGTAGACCTTTTCGCAGGACGTCTAGATCATGCGTGGGAGGAACCTCCACGTTTCGATTTGTAAGAGCCCAAATACATTTCAGATAAAGCTCAATTGTGAACGCTCGGTTCACCGAAAAAGGAATCGAGACGAGAAACAACTTCTGTGCATCGCGGGTTATTTCGATCGCCTCGACTAGGTCTCGCTCAAGCTTTCGCGAAGTCAGTTCGAACGCCACGGCCCATTGAAATGCAGCCTCTTCCGTCGGCACGGTTTTCGCAATAAACGCCGGAGTGCCGGGGGGCTTTGGCGATGAACGCGATGGCTTGGGCGGCTTCTTCTTCTTTTTGCTTCCCATCCCGCCATTTGACCGGACGAGGCTTGGTTACGCAAGTATATTATTGCCCTAATCAGCAATCCGCAATCCGAAATCAGCAATCGTTTGCCGCCTCACGCCTGACCAAGCGGACCGGCCCCCCTTCGTCTCTCCCGGCATTGCCCCCCGCCCGCCGGTCCGGTAGCATTGACCGCTTCGAATTGAGTTGAACCATCCCCGGCTTCGCGACGCCGGTGTGCGTCGGAGTGTTCGCGTATGCGTCTGACGGAAATCCTCAAGCCCGAGAACATCAACGTCCCGCTCGCCGCCAAGACCAAGACGGAGGCGATTTCGGAGCTGGTTGACCAACTGGCAAAGAACGGCGAGGTGACGGACCCGAAAAAGGTACTCGACTCCGTCCTCGAGCGCGAGTCGACCCGCACCACCGGCATCGGCAACGGGCTGGCGATTCCGCACGGTAAGTGCAATGGCGTCAACCATCTGGTGATGGCGATCGGCCGCCCGGCCCAGCCGATCGACTTCCAGGCGATCGACGGCCGCCCGGTCAACCTGATCTGGCTGCTGGCCTCCCCGCCCGACCAGACGGGCCCGCACATCCACGCGCTGGCCCGGATCAGCCGCCTGATGACGATCGACCGCTTCCGCCAGGCCCTCGCTGCCGCCCAGACCTCTCAGGACCTCTACAACGCGATCGTGCAGCAAGAGAGCACGATGTGACTCAGCCCCCCTATGGGCCCTGGTTGACAAATCCCTCCATACCCCTGAGAAATGGGGGATGGATGCGCAACTGGAGAAACTGAAGTTTGACGCCCACGGGCTGATCCCGGCGATCATCCAGGACCACAGGACCGGCGAGGTCCTCATGATGGCGTGGATGAACCGGGAGGCGGTGGACAAAACGGTCGAGACCGGCAAGACCCACTTTTACAGCCGGAGCCGCAACAAGCAGTGGCTGAAGGGGGAGAGCAGCGGGCACGTGCAGCACGTCAAGAGCGTCCGGACCGACTGCGACCAGGACGTGTTGCTGATCGCCGTCGAACAGGTCGGAGCGGCCTGCCACGACGGGTATTACAGTTGCTTCTACCGCGAACATCAGAGAGATGGGGATTGGAAAGTCGTCGGGCGAAAGGTGTTCGATCCGAAAGAGGTCTACCACAAGTAAGACCATGCCCAGGACGGAACCCAGAGGACAATCTAAGGCGGTCCGGGCGGAGGAGCAGATGTCGCCACCGGTTGGGGTTGCAACGCTTGCCGCCCCGGTGGCCCCGCCGGGCTGGTCGCGCGCCAGGTTCCTCGCACTTGGCCTTTTTACGGCCTGGGTAGTGCTGACCGCCGGCAGTTGCTTCGCGTTCCGCTCGGGTCATGTCGTGGCGAACGGGAACGAGACGACCTGGGACCGTGCGATCTTCACCGCGATCAACACCTCCACGCTCACCGGCTTTCAGCAGACGATGGGCCTGCGCGAGATGCGCGTCGCCGGGATGATCGGGCCGACGTTGCTATTGGTCCTGACGTTGGGCGGATCCTTTCTCTCCCTGACGGTCGGGGGACTGGCCGCGAGCCGGATCCTGCGCATGCCGCATACGGCCTCGCAGATCGCCTGGGCCGCCGGCACCGCCCTCCTGCTCTCGACGCTCGGCGGCGGCGCCATGTTGGCCGCCAGCGGGCGAAACGTGTTCGAGGCGATCTTCCAATCGACCAGCGCGTTTGGAAACAGCGGTCTTTGGCTCGGCCCGTTGCCGGGGACGACGGACGGATCGAGCTACCTCGTGTTGCTTCCGCTGGTGATCCTCGGCGGGCTGGGCCTGCCGGTCCTGATGGAAATCAGCGACCGCCTCTTCGGCGGCCCGCCGCTCTCACGGCACTCGCGCGTCGTGCTGATGCTCGCAGGCGGCATTTACCTGGCCGGGTTTGTCGCGTTGGTCCTCGCCCAGGCGCCGGTCGCCTGGGGCGGCGGCGCGGTCGCGTGGCGGAACACGATCGCATCGTGTTCGGTGGCCGCGATCAACACGCGGTCGGCCGGGCTCCCGTTCCAATCGCCCGCTGCGTTCACCGTGGCCGGGCAGTGGCTGCTGATGGCGCTGATGCTAATCGGCGCCGCGCCGGCCGGCACAGGCTCGGGCCTGAAGACGACGACCCTCTGGCAACTCGCCCGCGGCGTCCGCGACGTCCTCCGCGGCCGGCCGGTCCCCCGCCCGTTCGGCATTGCCGCCGTCTGGCTCGTCGCGTTCACCGTGGTGCTGTTCGCCGGCATCCTTTTGCTCGCGACGATCGAGCCGCAGATCGCGCCCGACCGGCTGCTGTTCCTCTGCTGCAGCGCGATCGGCAACGTCGGCCTCTCCCACGACCCGGTCTCGACCACCGGCCCGGGGCTGCTGGTCCTCTCCTGCCTTATGCTCGCCGGACGAATGGGCGCGCTGGCGATCCTCTGGTGGATGGCCGAAACCACGTCCGGCGCCGACGTGCTCGTGGGATAAGCCCCCGCAGTACGACAGGCAGACGACATCGCCCGCCCCGTGACACGGCTTTCCAACCCGTGCGTGCAGCTTTCATATTGGGCAAACCCGGGATCGGCACGCTCTTTTCTGATCAAGATCGTCGGCACGGGTTGGACACCCGTGTCACGGGGCGGATGGATCCTCGGTCGAGGCAATCGGCTCTTGTGCTCGCGCGATCTTGATCGCTCGAATCGCCATGAACATCGGTATCTCCTTGCGAGCAAGGTTCTCGGCGGCCGCGCGGGGGCCGGGGCCGCTGGTCTTGTGGCTGGGCCATTCTTCGAACGAATCGACCAGCAGCCCGGCGTTCCGCAGCGCGCGGACGTATTCGCCAATCGGCTTGTGGAACGTCCACGTGTACTGATCCGGAGCGCTTCCGGGATGCGTGACAATCGGCGTCTTGCGCGGGGTGAGATACCGATCGACACGACGATACTGGATCTTGTTCTGCTCGTCCCAGCCCCAGCTCGTTTCTTTCGCGCCGCGGAAGGCCGGGTGCATCATGACGAGGACGAACCGGCCGCCGGGGGCGAGGAGGCGGGCGACGCTGGCGAAGACGGGCGCGATCGGGTGGATGTTCTGGATCGCCAACACGCAGGCGGCGGCGGTGAACCGGCCGGCCGGAAGAAACGACAGGTTCCGCGCGTCGCCCACGACGTAGCGGATCGCGTCGCCGCTGCGCTGGCGGGCCGCGGCGATCAGCTCGGCCGCGGCATCGACGCCGGTTACCTGCACGCCGCGCTCGTTTAGTGCGCGACAGAGCACGCCCTGCCCGCAAGCGATATCGACCGCCGACTCCCCCGCCTGCAGGGCCAGCAGGCGGAGAGTGCCGGGGATGACGACCTCTCGGTGGTATTCGCTGCCGGCCTCGCCGACGAGCTGGTCATACCAATCCGCAACTTCGCCCCAATCGGTGCGCGGGCCGAATTTCTCGGGAGGACGGGGGGAGCGCGGCTTCTGCTTATTCGGATGCTTCTGCGGTTTCATCGTTTGGTCAGAAACTAATCCCGCGCGGGCGCGGGTGCCAGCGGCAATCGCGCTGCCGGACCCGGGACGGCGCGGCGTGACGCGTAATCGAACAATCAGAACCCCTGGCGCCGCTCTGTCCCGGCTTGTGCGGTTTTCGTTGCAACGAAACATTCCACGAGGGAGGAGCGGTTCAATACTCCGCGCCCGCGCCGGTGAGCGCGTCGAATAGCAGCGGGATGCCCGAGGCGACGAATCCACGTACATCGGCCGGGATCATAGGCTCGCGCGGCAGGAGGTGCGCGCGGCCTACGACGAGGACGACGATCCGAGCGCGTCCCGCAACGGCCCGAGCCACCGTTCGTAGTGGCGCCAGCGTCCGATGGAGGACGAGTAGATCGGCCGCCGCACTTGGGCCTGGCTGGCCGTTGCCACCTTGCGAGGGTTGCGGTGGAAATGCAGGCATCGGTCGTCCCACGGAAGCCCGAGGAATTCGATCAGGCGGCGGGCGTGCCCCTCAAGGTCGCCAACCATCGCTTCGTACTGGAGCTCCAAGATGGGCAGGTCCAGCACCTGCTTCCAGTGTGCCATGAGCCGCTCGTATTGGCGGTAAAAGTGGCCCAGCGCTGGCAGGGTGCACGTGAACGGCAGCACCTGGTCGAAATCCGTCATGTAGCACGACACGCAGGTATCCAGCGGATCGCGCCGGCAAACGATCACCCGTGCGACAGGGAACAACGCACGGATCAACCCCATGTGCATGAAGTTCGAAAGGTTTTTGTCCACCACGCGTGCGGCGTCGGCACGCAGCGCTTTGAGCGGACGCAGGTATTCGGCCGCGACGGCGTCCGCGTCCGCGGGCAACATTTGCGTCAACGCCTCCCGCATCGACACGTGGAACATGCCCAGCCGGCTGAACAGCTTCTGCCACAGCTCGACGAGCCACGGCAGTTCGCCCGCCCCGAATACCTGCGGATGAGAGGCGAGCACCTGTTCGACGAGCGTTGAGCCCGATCGCGGCATGCCGACGATGAACACCGGCGTCCGATCGTCAATCGTCGCCCGCTTCATCCGGGCCAGCGTGGCCGGAGTAAAATCGGCGATGCAACCGGCGACCAACCGCTCCAATCCCGCCGCGTCGTAGGCATTGGCCCACGGCGCGGTGGCACGTGTCGCGTGCCCGAAGGCCTCGTCATACCGCCCCATTCGATCCAGCAGGTGGGCCGCCGCGAAATGGAGCGAGGCCGTCGTACGCGGCGGCTGAGGAACCTGACTCGCCAGGACGGCGCGCACCGCCCCGAGCGCTTCCGCTTCGCGCCCCACATCCTGCGCGACGCGTGCGAACAACAGGGCAACCGGCGCGGTGCAATGACCGGCGTTCAACAACCGGTCGACGACCGACGCCGCACCCGGCAGATCCCGGGCATTCTCCAAGTCGTAGGCTTGCGCCAGCAACTGATTGACTTCGTTGGTTTCCACAACCCTCCCGCGCGGTGTTTAATCAGTGGTGAGGCCGGCATAAAAACGGCCAACGTCATTCAAAGGAAGGAAGTCACCCACATATCTCTGTCATGTCGCGCCGCGCCACCGCTATTGGGCAGTCGGCGGCATATTCCTTTCAGTATAGATTGCAATGCGAGGCATCCATTCACGGCTGAATAGATGCGCGGTGACAGGAATTTCTTCCAAGGAGAGCCGCCCCGGATCCGGAAAAGTTCACATTGAATGCGCAGAGGCGCGCGATTCGGGGCGGCCCCCCTTTCAGCAACGAAAAAACCCCGGGCTATCCGGGGCTTTCACGTGCACGCCAAGCTATGCAAAACGACTCAGTGACCCCGACGGGATTCGAACCCGTGTCGCGGCCTTGAAAGGGCCGTGTCCTAGGCCTCTAGACGACGGGGCCAGCCTTATCCCGACGAGGCGGTCCGCCTAGGAGAGCCGAACAATATGCAGATCGGTCGCGGGCCGTCAATGGGCAGGTGCCTCGACGCCGTTTCTCCGCTACATTCCCGCGCACAATGCTCCATTACTTCAAGTTTCGACAAGACCTGCTCGCGCCTCAGCCGGCCAAAGAGATATACGGCAAGCCGGGCCCGGGGAAGGGCTGGCGCGAGGAGTGCCCGCCGATCCGGGCGGCCAACGCGTTCGGGTTCGACCTGCTGGCCAACTTCGACGTGACGTTCATTCGCAAGCGGGATGGCGGCTGGCGGGCCGAGCCGGACCTCGTTGTCGAAAGTGATTTCGATTACGCGGGTACGGAAGAGAGCGACGGTGCCCCGCTGCGGCAGCAATACGCTTGGTTCTGGCAGAAGGGACAGAAAGTGCCGCACGTTATTACGGACAACGTCTACAAGTCGATCCGAAACCAGGCGAAGGTCAGCAGCTTTCTGTTCCTGAAGACCGACCCCAACGAATTACTCCTGATGACGGACGTACCGAACCTGAAGCGCCCCTGGCGGAGCCTCTCGGCGATCATCGACACCGACTGGTACCCAGCCAGCTACCCGTGGCACACGGTGATCGAGTTGGACAACTCACACCGTCGGGTGGAGATCAAAAAGGGCGACGCACTCTGCCGCGTGATGCCCGTCCGGCGGGACACCTACTTCGCGGGCCAAATGACGCCGGGCGAGTTCGACGCGTTCTTCGCCCGCGGCCAGCAGTGGCTCGCGACACATGGCCAGTTCGAGCACGAAGGGACGGTGGATATCACCCGCACGTACGTCCGCCAGCAGGTAAAATCGAAGTTCGTCGTGATCACGTAGGCGAGGAGATTTCAAAGAAAGCGAGGCGATCGTGACACAGTATCCGCCCCCACCGGCCGGCCCCGCCGGACCATCGTACGCGCCCCCGCCGCCGGCCCGGACGAACGGGCTCGCACTGGCGAGCCTGATCATTTCGATTGTCGGGTTCGGCGTGCTGTTCGTCGGCGGGCTCGTGGGCGTGATCCTCGGGACCCTGAGTCTTCGCAAATCGCGCGACCCGAATGTGGGTGGCCACGGGATGGCGGTGGCCGGGATCGTCATTGGGCTGCTAAGCATCCTGACGTCCTTCATCATCGTCGGGGGGATCTATTACGGCGTCCACGCCGCGATCAAAGCTTCCGAGGCTCCCCGACTTGCGGCGCGGCAGTTCATGCAGGACCTGAGCGGCGGCGATCCCGCCGCCGCCTCTAAACAGGTTACCGGCGGCCTGACGCCCGCGGACCTGAATGCTTTGGCCGAGAAACTTCACCCGCTTGGCGCGTTCAAGGACATGACGTCGAGTCAGATCAACATGAACAACACGAACGGCGTCGCCACCTGCACGCTGCACGGGATCGCGGAGTTCGCGAACGGGAATCAGACGTATGACATTATGCTCACTCGCGTGGGCGGCGTGTGGAAAGTGTCGCAGGCACAATTTCCGTAATCCGCGTGCATCAAGGCAGCTCGAAGCAGGCGGCTTCCTGATCGTTTCGAACCAGCAGGCGATGGCCGACCAGGGCCGGGCAGCTCCAGGTGCGATTTTCGAGGGCTCGGAAGCGGGCGATCTCGTGCAGGCCGTCGGGGCTGGGGTCGACGAGCGCGACCTCGCCGGATTCGCACTGGACGAGGAGCAGGTCGTCCACGCGCAGGAGTTGGCCGAAGCCGTATGAGCCGTTGCGCCACATTCGCTTGCCGGTGGACAGGTCGAGGCAGGTGAGGACGCCGGGATCGTCGAGGCCGTACACGTAGTTGCCGCGAACGACGTTGTTGGTGAGCTTCGGCTTGAGATGATGGCTCGTCCAGACCGGCGCAACGCTTAACGCGCCGCCCGCGGCGTTCACCTTCAGCAAGGTTGTCCCGAGCCCATACCCCGCGGAGATCAGAAGCTGATCGCCCTTCAGTGGGATCGGCTGGATGTTCTTTGGCATCGAGCCGGGCGAGTCGAACCGCCAGAGGACGTGCCCGTCGGCGGGATCGTGGGCGGTCACGCTATGTGCATTGATTGTGATGATCTGCCGGACGTTCGCGAGCGTCGCGAAGATGGGAGAGGCGTAGCCGGGCGACTCGCTGCCGCTCGACCAAACGGGCGTCCCGTCAGCCGCAGCGTACGCGATGAGCGATGGGCCGCCACGCCCGCCGGTGACGACGACCTTGTCGTCCACGATCAACGGGGAGCAGCTCTTCCCATAGGTGAGGTTTTGGGATGGCTCACCGACCCCATTCCGCGACCAAATCACCTTCCCGTCTGAACCATCGAGGCAGTTCAAGATTCCGGTCGCGCCCATGGTGAAGACGCGCCCGCCGCAGATCGTCGGCGTCGCCCGCGGGCCATCGCCGCCCTGCGAATCGACGAACCGCGTGTGGTCGTCGGCGTGGACCCATTGCGGCTTTCCGTTCGCGATCTCGTAGCAGACGACCAATTCGCAGTCGCCCCGCTGCTCCTGCGTGACTGCCCACCGCCCGACCGCCGCGAACGAGGACCATCCGGCACCGATCGGCTGCCGCCAGAGCAGGTGCGGCACGTGCGACCACTCCCGGCCAAGGCCAATCCCCTCGAGGGCATTGCGGCGCCCGGGGCCGAGGAACTCCGGAAAATCGAGAGGCGTCGTCTGGGTCAGGTCCACCGTCGCATGGCTCTCCACCGCGACGGGCGGCAGTTCGCTCCCCACCCGCGGCGACCAGCGCCAAACGAGTTTGGGTACACCGACGCCATTGATCACACCTTGAACGCGCGTCGTCAGCTTGATCGCGATCGCGGCGACGAGAATGAGTGCAATGAATCCCACTGCTCCCCGCCTGCGAATGCGCGGTTCGAAGCCCGAAAAACGAACGAACCAGACGAACAGACTGCCGATGGCGAGCACGATCACGGCCGAGATCAGATAGGCCGCGATGTAGCTCTCGACCCGCTCGCTGAAGTGCATGAACCCGATCGCCGCAATCGCGGCGAGGAGGATCGCGACGGGCGGGGTCCACCGGAGCCGGCGACGATAAGAGGAGTCGCTTCCCATACTCTCTTTGTACCAACACAAAAAAGGCCCGGTACCTTTCGGCACCGGGCCTTTTAACTTTATCAAGTGTGATAGTCGGATGCCCTCCCCGCCGCGTCGCCGCGGGGGTCGTCTCCCTTGCGGGAGAGTCGAGGCTGTGCTGACAGTCGGGGCTCAGGTCGCCCTGGGCCCCGTTCTA
>DASXMX010000282.1:0-6078 GCA_036495445.1 Tepidisphaeraceae bacterium | reverse complement strand
CGGAGCAGTCGAAAGATGCCGTCCTGCTGGCGCAGATCCCGCATGAGGCGACGATCAACATCAAGGAGGCGAATGTCGACGTCACGTACAAAGGCGAGCCGCAGTTCGTGTCGATCCAGGGCACGCCGATGACGTACGCGACCAACACGCATGACCAGGTGATCTACGCGGCGGGCCAGTATTACTGCTGCTACCAGGGCGTGTGGTTCGTCTCCCCGCTCGCGAACGGCCCCTGGGCCGTGTGCACCGTCGTGCCGGCGGTGATTTACACGATCCCGCCCAGTTCGCCCGTCTACAACTGCACATACGTGCAGGTCTACAGCTCGACGCCGGACACCGTGGTCGTCGGTTACACCGAGGGATACAGCGGCGCCTACGTCGCGGCGACCGGCGTGCTGATGTTCGGCGCCGGGATGATCGTCGGCGCGTCGATGGCGAATAGCTGGGGCTACTGCGGAGCGGCATTCTATTCCTACGGCTGCGCCGCGCACTATAGCTACGCCTACGGGTCGTTCTATCGCGGTTCCTCGGTCTACGGGCCTTACGGCGGCGCGGGATACGGCGCCAAATACAACGCGGCCACCGGTACCTACTCGCGCGGCGCGTATGCCTACGGCCCGCACGGTGCGGCCAGTTACCGGCAGGCGTATAACCCGTACACGCATTCCTACGCGTCGCACGCCGGCGCGACTAACGGATACCGCTCCTGGGGCAGCAGCGTCGTCTCCCACAACGGGCAAACCGCCTGGGCCGGGCACACGGCCGGCCCGCTCGGGAAGTCCGGATGGGTCCAGACGTCCGGCGGCAAGTCCGCCGAGTATCGCCAGAGCGCGTTCGGCGGCAGCGCCGTCCGGACCGGCAGCGGCAACACCTACGCCGCCCGGGACGGGAACGTTTACCAAAAGAGCAGCGGCGGCGATTGGCAGCGGTACAATGGCAGCAGCCACAGTTGGGACAACGCCAGCCGCTCCGGCGATTCGTCGGACCGATCGACGATGGACGGCCTGAATCATGACGACGCCGCGCGGTCGCGCGGCGATTCGAACGCCGGCAGCTTTTCAGGTTTTCATGGCGGGTTCGGCGGCGGCGGTGGCGGGTTTCGCGGGTTCCGCCGGTAGCGGCTCGGCAGGGCACCGGCATGAAGAACATTGCCCATCTTCCGCTTCATCTTGCATGGCTTGCAGCCCTGGCATCGTTCGGGTGCAGTGAGCCGCATCCGTCTCAGTCCGACGGTCCGACTCCGAGCAGCGCCCAGGCAGCGTTGATCGATGCCGAGGCCATTCAAGGCCGGACCATGAGCTTCGCCGACCGTTACATGACGGCGACGGCGGACGTTTACGAACAGACGCGCCGTTCTGCCCCGACCCTGGAAGGAAAGATCATGGCCCAGCGCTCGATGATCTACGCCGGGACCGGCGCTATGGGCAATGCGACAAACCCGAACCCCGAGGCGGGGATGATGGACATGGCGTTGATGGTGACGACTTCCCGGGAGATTGCCGAAGCGCCCTGGCCCAACGAATCGTTCGGGACCGAAAACGCCTCCGCCATCCTCGCCCGCCTGAAGACCCAGGAGGCGGAGATCTGGGCCGTCGTCAACGCCTACCTTTCTCCGGCGCAGATCCGCCAGTTGCACGCGCTGGCCGACCGGTGGCGTCGCGAGCATCCGAATCAACGATTCGTTTCCGAAGCAAGGCTCGCCGACTTTCCTGAATCGAAGAAGCCCCAGAACCAGATCAACATCGGGCAACTGCCCAACGACGTTTTCGGCCTGGCCCAGGTCGATCCATTCAAAGGCCTGGACCCGGCGGTTCAGCAAGTCAAACAGACGCGTCTGCTGGCGGAACGCGCGTTCTTCTATTCGCAGCATATGCCGATGCTCCTCTCGTGGCAGGTGGATTTGCTCTATTCGCAAATGCTGGCCGAGCCCCAGATCCGGCAGATGTTTGAGAACACGACCACCGTCGCCGCCAGCACCACGCGGGTCAGCGATGCCGCCGGGCAGTTCGCAGGTGCAGGCAACCGCTTCTCCGAGACGCTGGAGCGATTTCGGCAGGAGTTGCCGCGGCAACAGGCCACGCTGGTCGATCAGGTGGATCGGCTCGTCGCGCGCGAGCGCAAGGGTGCCTTGGAGCAGGCGACGACGCAAGTCGCCGCCTTGCGAACCACAACGGTGGATCAGCTCAATTCGTCGCTCGGCGGCCAGCAGGACGCCCTGAGCCAGCATCTGCAAAGCGTGATGAACCAGTCGATCGACCGGGCATATGAGCGGCTGCGGTCACTGGTCCTCATCGCGGCTGGGGCGGTCCTGGGAGCGGTCGTCGTGTACCGGCTCATCGCGGGAACGTTCTTCGGACGCCGACGTCCGAGGATGCGGATCGATAGAACGACAAATCCCGTCCCGTAGACGCGTCCTGTCACCGTTTCGCGGCATTCGCCGCGACCGGCTGGCCGGGCGCGTTGCGGATGTCCCAGGCGTGGCGGACCATCCGCGTCAGGTCCTGGCGGAATGGCGTGGCGGGCGCGAACGTTCCGCCCGGCCTGGCGAGCACCGACTGAAGGTCCTTATCCGTATGCGCGCCGTAGGCCTGGGCGTTGAGGTTGGCGGCAGACTTGGGCACGATCGTCGCGACGCCGCTGCCCAGGGCGGCGCCCTGGCTGGTGGCGACGATGAGCGATTCCAACCCGCTATCAACGCCGCCGGCGCCGGCGGCGCTGATGCCGACCACACCGAGCGTCAGCCCGCCGCTGCCCCCCATTTGCATGCGGCCGTGGATGAAGTTGTCGACCGCGGTGTCGGTCATCAGCAGCACGATGAACTGGGAATTCTTCACGCCAAGCTGCATGCCGGCGCTCGTTTGCGTGATCGTGTAGAAAACCGGGTCGCTCCAGTCGTCGTTATGGCGGCGCATGAGGAACCCGGTGCCGTTATCGACTCCCACGAGGAACGCCCCGCCGGCAACGTTGGGCGCGACGAAGATGCCTTGGGCGCCCCCGAGCATGTTCCGCAACCCCTCGGTCTGCTTGTAGCCGAAGAGCTTGTTGGTGTGCGTCCGCCCGAGTTCCACCATCTTCGCGGCGTCGGAGTTGGCCTGCGCCGACGGTGCGGTCGTTGCCGACGCCGGCGTCGCGCCGGCGGCCTGGCTCGGCGTGCTTGAGGTGGACGCGCCCTTGCCGCCGCATCCGATCACGCCGGATGCCAGCAGCGGGAGTACCGAGGCGACGTGGACGAGATGGCACCAGCGCCGTGCACGAATCAAATTCATCTGGCTCATACGACCACTCCAATCACCGGCGTGCCTCAAGAGCGGTGGCGACCTCGCGGTTGGGCGGCCATCGTGGTGGTTGGCGCACGCCCGGGGCGTTCAGATCGGCGGCTCGACTGGGGATGAGGGGCGCGACGCCGGTCCGGCATGACGCCCGTTGGTCGGTTCAGGCGCCCCGCCCGGGTCCGCTCTCCAGGCGGCGGCCGAATCGGCCGGCGCAATCGACGCGGCCTGGTGGGCGGGCAGATTCTCGTACCACGAAGGCGGGTACTTCACTTCACAGCCGGTCACCCCGAGCAGCAAGGCGGCCAGCGACCACACGGGATCCAGCCCACCGCGCGAACGCCCGGGCGAGCGTGTGGTATTGGATCCGAACATGGGGCCTCCGATACATCCCGGCCCGATGGTGCGCGCATGCGCTACTGCGATTTCTCGAGGGCGACGATCACGCCCGGCGTCATGCGGACCACCACGTCGTCGCCCGCCTTCAGCGTCGCCAGGTTCACGCGCGGCGCGACCTCGATGATGCGGGCCTGGCCGTTGGCGTCCTGGAACGTGACGTCCCGCTCCTCGGCGTCGATGGCCCGGATCTTGAGCGTCTCCTGCCTGACGGGGGCCATGGCGACGCTGGACAGGGCGTCGCCGGGCGCGAGCGCCACCGAGTCGGGCTGCTTCTCCGCCGCCGCGGCGGCGTCGGGCTTGTCGATTGCGATCGCCAGTTCCTCGATCAGCCTGGCCTTCACCTCGTCGCCGACCTGGTACGGGTCGAGGTTGTCCACGCCCTTGCCCGCCCGGAAGGTTTGCTCCGACCCGTCGGGCCGTTTGAGCGTGATCGTGCGCCGGGCCTTGTCCAGCGCGGTAATGGTCGCATCCGTCGTGATCCCTTCCGTCACGATCATGTTGCGGAGGTTGGCCGACGCGGTCTGGGCGTCCGTCGATTCGGCGCCCCGCTCGACGCGGAGAAGCAGGCGCTCGGTGGAACGGACGACCACGTCGTCGCCCTCGTGTGTGGCGCCCAGGTCGACGTTCGGTCCGACGTGGACCGTATGGTCCTTCCCGTCGGGCGTCTGCAGTTCCACCTTTCGCGTGCGCGGATCGATGGCGACGATCCTGGCGGTCGTCTCGGCGGTGTTGGCGACCAACACGCCCGGCATCGCGCCCTTCGGGGCCACGGCGACGGTCTGCTGAGCCGCGGGGCCGGGCGCCTGCCCGGGCTTGCGGGTGGTGATGGCCAGCGACTTCATCGTCGTGGCCTTCACCTGGTCGCCGACCTTGATCTGATCGAAGTTCTGGACTTCCAGGCCGACGTGGAAGGTCGACATGGCCCCGTCTGTCCGGCGCAGCGTGATCATCCGGGTGGGGTAGTCGATCGCCATGACGACCGCGGTGGTGGTGGCCGCCTCGACCTTCATCGCGCCGACCGCTCCGCCAGTGTCGCCCGGCTCGCTTGCTTTCGGCTCGGCGGCGCGGGCGAACCCGAGGCCGACAACCAAATCTGCGATCAGCGTGAGCGACACGAGGACCATTCGCTTCGATTTCATAAGGCCTCCAAAGGAGGACGCGGGGCACAAGCGGCGCGCGGGCGGGCTTGATGGCGGGCTCCCGCCCGCGCGCACGGAGCGCCGCACGGGGTGCGTCAATCCTTTTCGACTCCCACGACCACGCCCGGGGTCCGCCGGACGACGACCTCGTCGCCCGCCTTCAGCCCCTTGAGGTCAACCATCGGCCCGGCGTGGATGATGTGCGTCTTTCCGTCGGGCGTTTCCAGCGTGACTTCCCGCTCTTCGGTGTCGATGCCCTGGATCTTGGCGGTGTCCTGCTTCGTATCCGCCATGACCGGCTCGGCCTCGCCGCCGGGCGAGATCGTGGCCTGGGCGGGCTCGGCTTCGGGGGCCTGTCCGCCGCCGGGCTTGCGGACGCCGATCGCAATGGCCTCCACCAGCTTGGCCTTCACCTCGTCGCCCACCTGCACCTTGTCCAGGTCCACGCGCTTGGCCGCCTTGAAGGTCTGCTCCTCCCCGTCGGGCCGCTTGAGGGTGATCGTCCGCTGGTCCTTGTCGAGTGCCGTGACCTTCGCGTCGGTCGTGATCGCCGCGGCGATGATCGCACCGCGAACCTTGGCCGCCGCAGCCTGCGCGCCCTCCGATTCATTGCCCCGCTCGACCCGGATCAGCGCACGCTCGGTGTAACGGAAGACCACGTCATCACCCGTGTGAATTGCGGCCAGGTCGATGTTCGGGCCGACGTGGAACGTGTGGTATTGCCCATTGCTGTCCTGCAGCGCGACGATCCGTGAGTCCGGGTCGATGGCGGCGATCTTGGCCGTGGTCTCGTGGGTGGTTGCGACCATGGCGCCCGGCATCGCGCCCTTGGGCGCCAGGGCGATCGTCTGCCGCTCGCCGGCAGGCGGCGCTTCGCCCGGCTTGCGGGCGAAGACGGCCAGCGACTGGGTGACGGTCGCCTTCACCTGGTCCCCGACCTTGATCTGGTCGAAGTTGCGGACCTCCGGGCCGCATGTGACCGTCACCTCGGGCCCGTCGCCCCCGCGCAGGGTGACGGTCCGCTTGGCCGGGTCGATGGCGGTGACGGTGGCCGTCGTGGTGGCCGCGTCGACCGTCATCGCACCGACGGCCCCGCTGCCCCCGCCGGCGGCCGCTTGTCCTGGTTGCGGTTCATCGCCGCGAGCAATCCCCGCGGTCCACTGCACCATCAACGCCAGGGAAAGCAAAACCAGTAACTTGAACTCCGATTTCATGATGCCTCCAAACGAGGATGAGGTAAGAAACTGCACTGCCGCGCCGCATCCAATGCG
>DASXMX010000281.1:0-8895 GCA_036495445.1 Tepidisphaeraceae bacterium | reverse complement strand
CGGGGAATCGGGCCGCGAAGGCAATGCGCGCGGGGCCGGTGGCGGTGTAGTCGACGACGAACATTCCGCCGCCGCTGATCGAGCGCTTGAGCGCCTTGAACAGCCCGCCGCCGGTGTGGGTGTTCATCTGGATGGTGTCGGTCATCCAGCCCATCACGTTCCGCTGGCTGTAGATGGTCTCGCCCGCCTGCAGGTCGATCGAGACGGTCTGCATCGTCGTGCCGCTGATGTTGAATTGCATGCCGAAGGGCCTCCCGTGTGGTTGAGGTGCGTGCGGGTAAAGTAGCCAGCGGCGGGTGCTTTGTCATTTGTCCCTTGTCGTTTGCCCCTCGCCTCGCGCGATGTGGCAACGGACCAGGATCAACGGACAAGAGACCAAAGACAAATGACAGCTCACGCGGCCGCGGCGGGCGGGCAGAGGCGGTAGTCGTCGAAGCGGAGGCAGGCGATTACATGCGACGCGTCGTCGCGCCGGCAGTGGAGCACAGTGCAGGCCGGTTCCTCGCTGACGCCTTCTTCGCCGGCAATCCGCAGGACGTAGCGGGCGTTGGGCCGCAGCTCCTCGCCCAGGACCAGCGTCACCTCATCGCTGGCCAACTCGAGCAGGAACCCGCGCAGCGGCTCCGCGGGCGTTTCCTCCGCAGCCGTGAGCAGCACCGGCGTCAGATACCGCGTGCGCATCCGGGCGGGGCGGTCTTTGGGTTTCCGAGGCGTGAACATGCGATGTCCGTCCGATCTTCGTCTTGTTCGAAGACGAGAAGAGGCAGCGTCATCGCTTGTATCGCCAAGACGGGACCAACACTTTAACGACCAATTCGGAACGAGGATTAAGAGTAGGAGCAAGATTACGATTAGGACCGCGCGTCCGGAGCCGCCGTCCTACTCTTAATCCTACTCCCAATCTTACTCCTCCTCGTGTCCGTCGCCTTTCAGTCGCCTACTGCGCCACGATCTCGATCGGCATCGTGTTCTCGGCGATATGCCTGGCCTGCTGGTCCTCGACTGTCACCTTCAGCAAATAGCGCCCGATGGTCAGGTTGGTCGGGAGGGTGATGATCTTGGCCATGAAGAAGTCATGGCGGCGGCGGCGGGACTTGTCATCGTAGGTGCTCTTGTGGTCGCTCCAGACCGGCAGGCCGGAGGCCTCGGTGTAGAGGACGATGTCCTGGGTGAGCTTGGTCTCGTATTCGTTCTTCTCGTTGGGCAAGGAGAGGAAATTCTCCACCTCGCAATAGACGACGGCCTGCTGATTCGCCTTGCCGGCGATGAAACGGGCCGGGTCGATCGGCTCGTAGTTGCCGTAGGCGTTGACCTTGTTGCAGAGGGCGACGGTCGGGACCGACAATTCCGCCTGGCTGCGCAGCCGGTCGGACAGCTCGACCAGCGGGCGGATCTTCTTCGAGAAGAGCATGTTGTTGTCGGCTCGGAGCTGATTGCGGAAGTTGGTCAGTGAATCCATCAACGCGCCGAGCAGCTCACGATCCTCCGGGGCAAGGCCGGCCATCAACGAGACATCGGGCACCGGCTCGTCACGCACGAACTTGAGGATCTGCGCGTCCGTTTGAGCCGACAGATCGGTGGAGTAGTCCTTCGCCCGACTCAGGATCCGGCTGGCGACGGCGTCCATGCCCAGGGTCGCCGCCGAAGCCGATCGCGGGTCGGCGTCGGCGCCGCCGGCCACGAGCTTCTGAGCGGTCGGGACGTTGATCGATGCGCTGGCGTCGGGAGGAACCGTCGGCGGGGGTGGCGCGACCTTCGGGGCGGCCGGGGCGGTGACAGCCGCGTTCGCGGAGCGTTCGATCTGAGCCTGCGGCGTGAACTGGCCGAGGTCGGCATCGGGCGCGTCAGAACTTGCGACAGCCGTCGGCTTTGCATGTCGTTTGCCGCCCGCGGGTTCAACCGATTGGGCATAAGTCGTGGCGCGCTGTGCCAAGGCCAGTGCGGTCCCGGGAGCGGGCGGCGCGTCGGGTTCGGCTCCCGTCAAAGGAGCGGATGCCGAGGGCGACTCCGCCGATTTGGGCGCGTTTGTCTGCGTCTGGCTTTGCTTTACGAGCGGCGAGACATCCTGGTGCTGGGCAGGCGGCGTCGCCTGATGGCAACCGGCCAGTGCGGCAATGAGCAGAAATGAAGTGCTGCCGAATCGTAGCGTGATGTGCATAGAACCCTTCCTTGGGCTGCGGGGCGCCAGCCTCCCTGCCGGCGCAGAACCCCTTTGAATTGCTGAATATACGGCACCTTTACCCCTTTGCAAGCCGAGCCCGCCGCGGAGCAGCACGGGGTTCCTTCAGAGAAAACAGGGACGCACCGCAGTTATATTCAAGTTCAAGTTTTACAGATGATTACGAATGTTGAACTCTCGCGCGTTTTCGTTCAAGATTCAGTTGGCAAGGGCCGATAAGTCGGATGTCACACGTTGCGTCCTTGGGGTATCGCGACGATCGAAGATGTGGTTGTGTGGTCGAGGTGACATGAAGCGGATCAGCATCGCCCTGATGGTCCTCGGCACCGCGGCGGTCGCCGGGGTTGTGTCCTCCCTGACCGTGCGCCGGCATCTGGCCAGCGCCGATGTCGCCCTGCCGAGGCCGAATCAAGAGATCCGGCACGCCGACCCCGCCTCCTTCAGCGAAGTGCGTGGCCGCGACGGGTTCTGGCGGGTGGCCCGGACGCACGAGGGGATCTGGTGGTTCCTCAGCCCGCAAAACCGGCCTGAGTTCCTCAATGGGGTGACAACGGTGCAGCCCGCCCTCCGTGGCCGCGACCCGCACGGGCCGGATTACGTCTCGTGCGATTGGGACGGGCGCGCCGATTCGTCCAGTTTGCTCGTTTGGGCGCAGCAAACGCTCGATCGCGTACAGACGATGGGGTTCAAGAGCCTGGGGGCGTGGTGCAACCCGGTGATGCACCAGATGCCGGTCCCGATGACGCAGGACCTGAACGTCTGGCACTGGGTACCGTACGACGCCCGGCTCTACAGCCCGGACTGGCGGAGCAGCGCGGAAGCCGCGATCCGGGAACAGGCCTTCCCGCTGCGCGAGAACCGCAACCTGATCGGCTACTACATCGACAACGAATTGAGCTGGGACGACGACGCGGTCGGCCCGCGCATCTACTTCGACCAATTGCCCCCCACCGACCCGAACCGGCTGGAAGTCCTGCGGGTCATTCGCGACACGTGGCCGGACGTCGGCGCATTCAATCGCGACTGGCACACGTCGTTCCGCGATTGGGCGGATCTTGAGAACCACCCGAAGCTGCCGATGGGCGCGAGGAATGGGTACGAGACGCTGGAGAACCGTTGGCTCCTGCACTACGCCCGGTCCTATTTCCAGATCACGACGAACCTGATCCGCAAGTACGATCCGAACCACCTGATCCTCGGCTGCCGCTACCGCGGCTGGGCGCCGGCCGAAGTGCCGGAGGGCGCGCGGGGGTTCACCGACGCGCAGTCGTTAAACTATTACGCGGCGGACGCGCTGCTGGACTACAACACGTTCCGCACGATCAGCGAGCGATCGGGCCAGCCGTTGATCGTCAGCGAGTATTCGTTCCACTCGCTCGACGGCCGCAGCGGGAACCGCAACCTGAGCCGATTCCCCGCGTTGGTGAGCGATCAGCAGGCGCGGGCCAACGGGTATCGGGAGATGACCTCACGGCTGGCGCGGGTGCCGTTCGTGATCGGGGCGGATTGGTTCCAGTGGATGGACGAGCCGCCCAGCGGCCGGCTGTGCGACGGCGAGGACGCCAACATGGGCCTCGTCGACGTGCACGACAAGCCATATGAACCGCTGGCCGACGCGGTCCGCAAGACGACGCCGGTCCTCAACACGCTCCATGCCGAAAGCGCCGTCGTGCGCGACGTGACTGTCTGGCGCCAGCCCCCGCGGGAAGCTCACCCCACGCAGTTGGCCGGCGCAGCGGATTAGCGCGTCCGTGGTCCCTTGTCCTTGGTCCGTTGTCCCTTGCTCCTGCGGGATGCAAATGACCACGGACCAAGGACAAACGACAACGGCCAATGCTAGCGGTTGTCAAGAACGCCGCTCAAGCCTTTGAAGAATCGCCACGCCCCGAAGACGATCGCCCCCCACGCGATGGTGTAGCGCCCGCCCCCGCCGGCAACGGCCGCGAAGTACGTTCCGACGGTCACCACGATACCCACCACGCAAATCGCCCCGCCGATGAGCATCTGCGCGACATTGCCGCCGCTCGATCCCGCAGCCCGCCGCGACTTGGCCGGCGGCGGGGTCTGATAGGGCAGCGCCTGCGCCGGCCTGACGGCGGGCGGCGCGTAGGCGGGCGCGGGCAGCGGTGGCGGTGCCAGCGCGACGTCCTTCCGGGCACAGGACGTGCAGATCATGCGATCCTCGTGATCGGGAACTAATTCCCCGGCCGGAACGCTCAGGCCGCAGTCGGCGCACTCTTCGAGCGTCTGCAGATCGTCCGATTCGTGGGCCGGCGACGGTTCCGGCAGCGGCAGGACATCCTGGGTGGAAAACGGATCGTGCGCCGCTGCGAGAACGGGTGCAGCCGCGACAGCCGGTTGGCGCGACAGCGCGGTCGCCGCCCCGGCTTGCACCTTCGCGGCCCAGCAGGGCTGGCAGTAATACCGGCCGGCGGTGTCCTTCGTCCGTCTCTGCCCGCTCACGTCGATGCCGCAGTCCGTGCAGACCTTCGCGGGCGCGGCGCCGCCTTCCCACGGCACCTGAACCGGCTGCCCGCACCCGCGACACCGGCCCGATTTCCTCGCGGCACTGTCGGGCGCCTGCGCACTTTTCCCGCACGACGGACACGTGACAACGATCGGCATGGTGAGCCCCTCACACCCTAAAGCGACGAATCGCCACCCATCGAAGATTGGATTCCGACCAGCGAGTTGTACCCGATGGGACGAGGATTGTCACGGGATTTGGGAGGGCGAGGCTCCTGCCGAGCCGAAACTCCCCCGACAAACGCGGCCCGGCAGGAGCCTCGCCCTCCCGGCGTCAGGTCCGCACCCGATCGACCGACGGCGCCGGCGGTGTCGCTCCCGCGCGCACCATGGACGCCGCGATCGCGCCGCCGAGGGCACCGATCACGAAGATGTAGTAGTTGCAGAACGCCTGCTTATTGAAGGCGAAGAAGGCGAGGCTCAGCAGCGCCAGCGAGGCGGCGAACCCCGCCGCCGTGCGGGGCGAACGCCAGAGGGCGAAGCCCAGCGCCGCGAGCGACGCGATCGTCGCGGGGAGGACGGCGTAGTTGGGGAGCTTCACCTGCTCGCCATGCCCGTGGAAGCCCCACCAGACGATGTAACTAAGCGAATCCCATCGGAACGGGGCGATCTGCTGGACCGTGACCGTCGATTTCCAGAACGCGTGGAAATCCCACAGTGCGAACGGCAGCGTCACGATTGCCGCCACGGTCGCCGATTTCACCAGCAGCCCAATCCAGTCGCGCCACTTCCAGCCGGGCGGCAGGAGGAAAAACGTGAACGGCACGGCCAGGACGAGATACTGCTTCGTCGCCAGGAACAGTCCCAGGGCGACGGGGAGCCACCGCGAGCGCCGCACCGCGCAGAAGATCGTCGCCGCCAGCAGCATCACCGCGAACGGCTCCGTCCATGCCCGCCCAATGACGAAGAACACCCGCGGCGTCAGCAGGAGCAAAGCCGCCGCGAGCAGCGCGATGCGCCCCCGGCCGCTCAAGGCGATGAAGAGCCCCGCGAGGGCCAGCGCGCACACCTGCGCGTATCGCGGATCACCCCCAAGCAGGTATCCCAATGTCGTCAGCAGCAAAGTGACCGGCGGATAGGGAAAGCCGAACTGGCACCGGTCGCCGACCACGAGCCCGGACCCGTACACCTGCTGATGCCCCGGCAGCGTGCTGTGATAAATGTCCGGGAACGTCATCGCGTACGGGTTGTGGCCGCGGAGCAGTTGCCGGGCGGCGTCGCTCTCGAAGACCCATACGTCGATGTGCGGATCCGGCGAGGCGTGCACCATCCATCCACCGAGGGCGAGGAACACGATCAAGAACCCCGGCAAGATCCACCGGCGGATGCGACGGACGTCGATCCAACCGCCGACCGCCAGCAAGCCCGCGATCACGAGCATTCCGGATCGGAATGGGATCAGCGCCGACCCTTCCTCGCGAGGCAGGTCAACGCCCGGCCAGGCGACCAGGAGCGTCAACAGTTGCAGAAGCAATCCGACGCCCAACGCCCCCGCAACCGCATGATGCGTCGCCACCCCGGTCGCCTGGGTCGGCGACTCATCTTCATGACATGCACGCCTCCCGACGAAGACGGCCAACGCAGTGCAGACGATCGCAACCGTGATGAGCGAGATTGCCGCCGGCGTATACTCGCCGTCTTGTAGTTGGATCGCGAACCCAACCGCCACGGCGGCGATGATCAGCGGAATCTGAAACAGCGGCGCGACGGCCTCACGTGCCACGGGCGTCTCGCCTGTGCTGACAGCATCGCCGGACTCGGTGAGTTCCGTTTCCAGGAGTGGCCCACACGTGTAAGGGCACATGGCCGTGTGCCCACGGGCGTACCGCCGTACGCCCCTACGGTTGCCCGTTGGCGGTCGCGACCATCACCCATTGCATGCTGAACATCCGCGGCGCGACGTCCAGCGCCAGGTGCTGCATCTTCTGCGCGACCTTGAACGGCAGCTTCCCTTCGCCGGCCTTCCAGACCTCGTCGAGAGGAATCCCGGTGGCGCGGATCGATTTGGCTTCCAAACCGGCCTGCCGAAGCATCTCCCGCGCGGTGTCCTTCGTAAAGAACTGCAGGTGCGTGCGATCGAGGATGCCGCGCTCCATCTTCGGGAAATACCCGAACAGCAACATGAGCCGCACGGCAAGGTGCGCGACGTTCGGCACGGAGATGATGAACGTCGCATCCTCGGTCGCGGCCTCGCGCAGCCGTTTGAGCACCGCGGCCGGGTCGGGCGTGTGCTCCAGCACGTCGGCGCAGACGACCAGCTTATATTCGCGGCTCGGAAGCGGCGCGTCTTCGACGATGCTCGCCCAGGTGTTGCGATAATACGGGCGGGCCTGCTCGGCCCACTCGGGGTTGGCCTCGACCGCGTCGATCGTCAGGCCGCTGCCCTGGACCAAATCGCCCAGCATCCCCTGCGCGGCCCCCACGTCCAGGATGGGACTGAGCCGCAGGGACTTGACGAGGCCGGCGATCTGCTGGTGGCTACTCCTGGGGTCGCGGTGCAAGCGATAATGCGGCATTCGACTCCACACGGCCCGCCGGCACTGCTGCCGCCGGCCGCCTCCATCGTTCCTTCACCGCGTACTTCATCGTCTCGCGGATGCAGTTCCAGGCGTACGGGATGCCGTTCACGTGGCAGATTTCGTCGCCGTAGTACGTCGGGATCGGCACTTCTTTGATGCGAAATCCCTTCCGTAGGAATTCGAGGATGATCTGCGTGTCGAAGTGCCAGTTCCAGGTCATCGAGTCCAGCGGGATCTGCTTGAGGGCGGCGACCGAGTAAGCCCGGTACCCCGAGTGGAACTCGGTCAGCTTCAGCCGGGCCAGCCTGTTCTCCATCAAGGTCAGAACCTTGTTGCCGACGTACTTGTACATCGGCATGTTCCCGCGGAGGGCGGCGCCGGGGATCATCATGCGCGAGCCCATGACCATGTCGGCGGTGCCGTTCTCCAGCGGGGTCAGCAGTTCCTGCATCACCTCGGGGGCATACTGCCCGTCGCCGTGCAGCAGCACGACGATGTCGAGGCCGCGGCCGATCGCGTATTGATACCCCTTGCGCTGGTTCCCGCCGTACATGAGATTGACGGGGTTGCGGAAGATCTTGAGCTTCTGACCGTACGGCTCCTCGGACATGTAACTCCGGCCCGTCTCGTAGGTGCGGTCGGAGCTGGCGTCGTCGAAGACGAAGATCTCCTCGATCTTCGAAAAGACGTCCGGCGGGATGCGATGCAGCACCTTCTGCAGCGTCGTCTCCGCGTTATACGCGACAACCAGAATTCCGATTCGGGGCATTACGAATCCTCGGACAAGCCAAGCCGGGCGGCATGCTACTCGAAAAATCGAATTTAGGCGATTTTAGGGCGCGTTTCTTCCGATCGGGGCACCCTTTCAACATCATCGTTAAGCAGACATGGTCACTGAAGTAACCATGCCGGGCAACGGGTGGGCGCACCACCCGTTGTGGATAACCTGCCTTCACACACAATTTATCGTTGCAATCTGTCGGGCAGGTGATAAGTTTCCGCCCATGTCGTGCGGGAGCGATCAAATCTGCCGCACGCGTGGGAAATGGCCCAGTACCGGTTGATCGTGCTCGACCTCGACGGGACGCTGCTTTCGCCCGCCGGCGAGGTCACGCCTCGCACCAAGGCAGCCATCCGCCGGGCACTGGACGCAGGGCTGTTGGTTTGCTTCGCCACGGGCAGAAACTGGACTGAAAGTCGGGACGTGCTCGACGCGCTGGAGCACTACCCCACCGCCGTCTTCGTCGGCGGCGCGGTGGTGATGGACACCCACCAGCGGTCCACGCTCCATCGTACGCTGGTCGAACCCACGCTGGCGGGTCAGATCTGTGAATTCCTGGAGCGGGAAGGCCAGACGGCCCTGGCGCTGCAGGATCGGGGCGCTGAGGGCGTCGATTACCTGGTAAGCGGGCAGGCGCCGCTCAACGACGCAACCCAGGCTTGGATGGCGATTACCCAGGCGAAGCTCCACCGGGTGCCGAGCCTCGCGACGTACCCGCACGAGCACACGATCCGACTGGGCATCTGTGCCGACCCGGACGAGGTGCAACCGATCAAGCAGGGACTCGAAGAACGCTTCGGAAGCCGGATCTTCTGCCAGGCCCTGATGGTGCCGACGTACGGCGTCGAAGTTTTGGAGATCTTCGACCCGGCGGTGAACAAGTGGGAAGG
>DASXMX010000280.1:0-11366 GCA_036495445.1 Tepidisphaeraceae bacterium | reverse complement strand
GCTGACGTTCAACGACCGCCTTGAAGCGCGGGGCAAAGTCGTAATGACTGCCGCCGGCCCGGACGCCGACATGTGCTTCGGCTGGTTCCACAGCGATGACAAGGATCACGCGCCCGACAAGTCCGGCACGTTCCTCGGCATCCACGTCGGCGGGCCGACGCGAATGGGCCACCCGTTCCTCCCCGCGTTCTGCGTCAACCCGGACCTGCGCGGCAAGATCAAAAAAGGGCCGTCGCTCCTGCCCGGCAAGACCTACGACTGGAGCCTGCTGTACGACCCCGCCGCCAACGACGGCAACGGCGCGATCACCGCCACCCTCGGCTCCGAATCCGTCACCCTCAACCTGCGGAAGGGGCAGAAGGAGGGGGCCAAAGGAGCCCGCTTCGACCACTTCGGCCCCTTCTCAGTCGGCCCCGGCGGGCAAATGGTCAAACTCTACCTCGACGACCTCCAATACACCGCCGCGGCGAGCCAGTGAGCACGTCCAGAGCGATCACCGTGTTTCACGATCGCCCGCGGGCCGGGCCAGATCGAGCGTGAGCGTGTACCGGTCGGTGCGGTAGTAATTGACGTTGAACTCGATCGGCTTGCCGTGAGCGTCGAGGATGACCCGCTTGCGCACGAGCACCGGCTCGGACTTGGCGACGCGCAGCGCCTTGGCGATGCGCGCCCCGGCCGCGGCGGCGCTGATCTCCTCGCGCGACACGGCCGGGGCGGCGCCGCCGGCCTCGCCGATGACCTGATAAAGGGGGCGACGGAAGTCCTCCGAACCGGTCAGCTCGACGCTTGGGTGTAACCACGAATCGGAGACCACCGCGGGCACATCCTCCCACCCGCGAACGCGGTGCAGCAGCCAAACGGGAGTTCCCTCGTCGATGCCCAGCCCGGCGGCGCCTTCCGCTTCGGCCGGCTCGCGAGAAATCGCCAGTTCGAAGTCCCGCACCTCGATGCCCTGCCGGCGCATCTCGCCGCTGAAGCTGTACCACTCCGCGAGGCTGACGTGAGGCCGGGCCGGGGCGACGCGCGTCCCGACCCGGGGCTTACGCTCCAGCAATCCTTCCGATTCCAGCCGGCTCATCGCCGCCCGCACCGTGTTGCGACTGACTTTCAGCTCTTTGGCCAGCGTCGGCTCGGTCGGGAACCGCTTGCCGTTGCGGTATTCGGGGTCGCTCACCATCCGGCGGAGGAGCCGTTCGATTTGCAGGTGCAACGGATCGGAACTGCTGCGATCGAGGATCAGACTCTGGCGGCCGCGCGACATTGCCCCATTGTAACGCCACGGACCCCGGATGAGGACCTCACAACGTAGTGATCAGATTAAGAACGACCACGCAGAAGATCAGCAGGATCGCGATCAAGAGAGCCAGCGCGAGGACCTCCCGGGCCGTGCGCGTCCGTTCGATGGAGGGCCGGGCACTCTCTTGCTTGGGGATCGTCACTTTGGGTTGGGAACATCAACGGATGCCTCGGCGTAGCCCACGGGCCGCCGGATGCCCTGTATTGCGCGTCAAGGAACAAGTTCCGAGCCAGAACGGGAATCCCCGTCGGCGATGGTTCGTAAGAGACTGGGGTTGGTCGCGGATTTCATTTTTTGCAATGCGCGCCGCGGCACGAGACTTCAAAATGAAACACCAACGCCACTCGTGGAGCACGCCGCATGATCCTCAGACCCCGCGGTGCAGACGAGCAGCGTGAACGCGACGGTGGTGCCGGCCCCCTCGGTGCTGTCGATGCGGACGTGGCCGTGGTGGGATTCGACGATCTCCTTCGCGATCGCCAGCCCGAGGCCCGACCCGCCGCCCGCGTTGTTCTGGCACGGAACGCGGAAGAACTTCTCGAACAGGCGGTGGAGGTATTGGCGGGGAATGCCGGAGCCGGTGTCACGGACGAGGAACTCGACGGACCCGCCGCGGCGGGATGCCTCGATTGCGACGCGACCGCCCGCGGGCGTGTGCCGCAGGGCGTTCATCAGCAGGTTCGCGAAGACGTGTCCGATTCTCAGCGGGTCGGCAAAGACCTGGGGCAGGTCGGGCGGGACCGCGGTCCGCAGTTCGACGTCCTGGAACATGCCGGCCAGCGGCTCGATCGATCGGCGGACCAGTTCGTCGGCCGCGATCGGCTCGAACTCCATCAGCGCCCGGCCCGACTCGATCCGGCTCATGTCCAGCAGACTTTCGACGATGCGGAAGAGCCGGTCCACGTCCTCCCGTGCCGCCTGCAGCAGGTCCGCCTGCTTGTCGGTGAGCGGCCCGATCTTTCGGTCGGTCACCAGGTGCAGGACCATCCGGGCGGCGGTAAGCGGCGTCTTGAGTTCGTGCGAGACCAGCGACAGCAGGCTGTTTTTCATCTCGTCCAGCCGCCGCAGCCCGGTCACGTCGGCCAGCACTACGGTCGCACCCAACGTGCGGCGCGCGGCATCGAGGATCGGCGCGGTGCGCGGCAGGAAAAACCGCGTCTGCCCGTCCTGATCCACCTGCAGGATCGACTGGTAGTCGCTCAGCTCCGTCGCGTGCTCGGCGTCGGCGATGCGATCGAGCAGATCGGCCAGCAGCCCCGGGTTCGCGCCGCCGGCCAGATCGTCCCCCGGCATGACGCCCAGCAGCTTGCGGGCGGCGACGTTCGCCAACTCCACCTTCCGCTCGGGCGTGATCACGAGGACCGCGTCGGGCAGGCTGTCGATGGCGAGCTGCGTCGTTTGTTCGGTGCGGACGAGCCGGTCCTGGGCGATCTGGCGGTAGCGGCGCAGGTTGACAGCCATGTTGTTGAAGGCGTTGGCCAGCGCGCCCAGTTCATCATGGGCGTGGACGGCCACCGACAGGTCGAGGTTCCCGCGCTCGATCTCGTGGACCGAATCGGTCAGCGCCCGGATGGGCCGCAGGATCATCCGGCCGATCCAGGCGGCGAAGAGCACCGCGATGGCCACGCCCGAGACGGTCAGCAGCCGCATCGCCCAGTGCGCCTGCCGCGCGCTCTGCTGCGCCTTGCGCGGGACGGACAAAATGCTGTCGAGGTTCATCCGGATGAGCTGCTGCGCGGCGGCGCGCACCTGCTCGGACCGCGGCGTCAACTGCGCGACATACAGCGCGCGGCGTTCTCCGGCGGAGAGATCGGGCGCCAAGACCCGCGGAAAGGCTTGATCATATTCGGCCCAGCGGCGGGCAAGTTCGTCCGTGGCCGCGGCCTCGCCGGGCAGCGTCGCCTCCTCCCGCTGGGCGGCCAGTTGACGCTCGAATTCGGCCCGCGCCGCGCCGACGGTCGCCGCGTCCGGCGGGCGGTCCCACAGCGCGTCCTGGGCCGAGCGGTCCAACCGCTCGACCGCCTCCTTCATCGCCTGGCAGGCGGCGACGCTCTCGTAGTCCTCGCGGTACGACTTCTGGATCGCCCGGCTGTAATGCTCCATGACCGTCTGCGCCAGCACGCTGACGGTCAGGACGATCAACAGCATCCCGGCGAACCCGAGCAGAAGTTTGGAGCGGAGGCCGATCATGCGTCAGATGCCATACTTCTTCCGGCGTCGCCAGAGCGTCACCGTATCCATCCCGAGGATCTCCGCGGCGCGTTCGATCGAAGGGGTGTGGGCGAGGACGCCGCGGATGTGCAGCTCCTCGATCCGCTCCATCGCGATCGCGTCGCCCAACTGTGGGAGCGTCGCGGCTGCAGCGGCGCCGGCGTTCGCGCTCAGCAGCAGGTGCTCAGGCGCGACCGTATCGCCGCGCGCCAGGATTGCCGCACGCTCCAGGACGTTGCGCAACTCCCGCACGTTCCCGGGCCACACGTACCCCCGCAGCGCGGCCACCGCCTCGGGTGTGAGATGGAGCCCCGGCTTGCGGTTTTGCCGGCCGAAGTAGGCCAGCAGCCGCTCGGCCAGCTTGGGGACATCGCCGGCGCGCTCCCGCAACGCGGGCAGGTCGATCTGGATGACGTTGAGGCGGTAGAGCAAGTCCTCGCGGAACCGGCCGGCGGCGACGGCCTGGGCGAGATCGACGTTGGTCGCGGCCAGCACCCGCAGGTCGGCGGTCCGAGTGACGTGGTCGCCCACCCGCTCGTACTGCCGGTCCTGCAGGAACCGCAGCAACTTGGGCTGGAGCCTCGGCGGGAGGTCGCCGATCTCGTCCAGCAGCAGCGTGCCCCCTTCGGAAACCGCGATCCGCCCCGGGTTGTCGCGCACGGCGCCGGTGAATGCGCCCTTCACGTGCCCGAACAATTCGCTTTCCAATAATTCGGGCGACAAGGCCGGGCAAGCGACGACCGAGAACGCCTTACCCGCCCGGCGGCTCCAGTGGTGGATCGCGCGGGCGAGGATGCTCTTGCCCGTCCCGCTCTCGCCGCGGATCAGCACCGTCGCATCACTCTCGGCCACCTGCATGGCGAGGGAGACCGCCCGTTGCATCGGGGGGCTGACGCTCTGCAAGTCCACTGCGGGATTCGCATGCCCGTACGCCTCCTCCAGGTCGGCCACCCGTTGTTCCAGCGCCCGCACGCCGGCCACTTTCTGCGTCAGCACGCTCACCTGGGCGGGCGTGAATGGCTTGGGGAGGTAGTCCGCCGCCCCGCGTTTCATCGATTCGACCGCAGTGTCAACCGACGCGAACGCCGTGATCACCACCACCTTCATCCACGGCGCGGCCGCCAGCAGCGATTCGATCAGGTCCATGCCGTTGTCCCTGCCGAGGAACAGATCGACGAAGGCGAGGTCGAAGGATCGCCGCTGCAGCGCCAGCAGGGCGTCTGCCGCGGTGCCGGCGGCGATCGCATTGTGCCCGTCGGCATCAAGGCAGGCGCACAGTGCCTTGCGGATGTTCAGCTCGTCATCGACGACGAGCACGTTCAACGAAGTTGGTGGAGCGGCGTCCGCCGCCGTCGCGCTGGTCATGTTCGAATCAGGTTCCCCGCGAGCCCGGTTCATCAATTAATTATAGGTGAATCTCGAACCGTGGCGTCGGCGCAGACATTGCATGCAAGCCGCGCGGTAAAGTGAGATGCATCTAGCAAGGAGTGGGCCGTGAAGGCTCTGGCCGTCGCGTTCGTGGGGATGTTGTCACTTTCGTGCGCCGCCCAGCCCTCCACCGCGAAGGCCGCACCCAGATTCTTGAACGTCTCCGCGGCTGGTCAGCCCGAAAGCGCCGCCTGCACGAAACCTTGCGGAGTACGGTATCACGGCAAGTAGCAAGCTGCCGTCTCAGATCCGCTCGTCACCGTTTGCCAAGGTTTGTGGGACGGTTCGTCCGTTGCCATTTCATTTTGCAATGCGCCGCCGCGCCTCCATTTCAGATCGCAAGGCTGCTTCCCTCTGACGGCCGCCTCGGAACGGGTTTCCAAGCCCGGCAGGCCACTTGCCGCGCCGGCACGGCGTTCGCAAAAGCCGCCCGGGCGATCTCGTTCACTCACAGGGAAGAAGCGGAGCGGCGGTGAATGGCGGACCGAGCGTGTGCATTCGTTTTCAAAGTTGGGATCGGGACGGGCTTGGCCACAGCCTTGTGGGGCTGCGGCAGTGACGCCGGGCACCCGTCGCCGGAACAGATCAAAGAGGTCAACCAATTGGTTCGGGACCGCACGGCCATCCGGTGGGATGTGGGCCGGCTCGTCGACGAGACCGCCGACCACGTCGCCCCTGCGCCGATCGGCGACCTCACGCTGCAGGAGGCGACCGAGCGGGCGCTGGCCCATAACCTCTCGCTGATCGCGGCGGGCGAGAACCTGTCCGTCGCGCATACCCAACTCGCGCAGGTCGGGCTGATCACGAATCCAACCGTCGGGCAGTCTTCGGGGTGGCTGTTTCCGTTCGCGTCGCATGCCTCCCCCGCGTTCGACGTGAACATCACGATGATGCTGAACAGCATCTTCACGCAGCCGGCGCGCGTCTCGATTGCCCAGCTCCAGGAACTGCAGGCGAACATCGACATGGCCAGCCAGGCTTACCTGCTCGCCCAGCAGGTGGACGGCAAGTACCAGGAGATGATCCAACTGTCGCGACGGCGACGCCTTGCCGAGCGGATTACCGAGCTGTACGCCCGCGCCGTCCGCGCAGCCGAGGCCCGGCGCAAGGTCGGCATCATTACCACGCCCGAGCTGAACCGGGCGCGACTCAGTTATCAGGACTCCGTGCGGCAGGTGCGGCACCTGACGACGCAATATGCCCGCGCGGCGCGGGAGATGAACTGGCTGATGGGGTATGCGACCGAGCCGCAGTGGCGTCTGCCGCAACCCGTGATCGAAGACGTCGGCACCGTCCCGGTCGCTCCCGATATGAACCGGCTCGGACAGCTCGCGCGGCAGTTCCGGCTCGACCTGCTCCGGGCCGACTTCGACCGCAAGCTCGGCGAGCGCGGCATCGCGATGGCAAAGCTGGGCATGATCCCTCAGATCACGGTCGGCGGCGAGTTCGCCCGCGACAACCAGAAGATGTGGTCCGGCGGGCCGATCCTCATCGGCGTCACGCTGCCGATCTTCGACCCCGGCCTGGTCGCCCTCGCGCTGGCCGAGGCCCAGAACCGAAAGGCGCAGAAGTCCTATGCCGCCCTGGACGGACAGGTGGGGCAGGACGTTCGGACCGCGTTCGACAACTGGCGGATCGCCGCCGACGACGTGAACTTTTTCCGCGAGAGCCTCATCCCGCAGCAGGAGGAGAACGTCCGCCTGATGGAGACGTCGTTCCGCTTCGGCAACGACGACCTGGACACGCTGCTGAACGTCTACCAGAACTACGTCTCGCAGCTTCAGTCCTTCGAGGACGCGATCCAGGCGTACCACGACAGCGGCGTGGCGCTTCAGCAGGCGGTGGGGCTGACGTGGGACCGGATCCTGGCCGAGTCGGGCGTCCGCGGCGCCGTGACGCAGCCGGCGACGACGCGGGCCGCGAGCGAGCCCGCCACGGTGCCGGCAAGCGGCGCGGCGTCGGTCCCGACGACGAGCGGCGTCTCGGACGTTCCACGCTTGATCCCATTGACGACGACCTCACCCGCCGCAACCGGGCCGACGACCCGGCCCGCGGGCACGGAGCCACAGCCATGAAGATGCCACACAAGATCCTCGCGACATGCGCCTGCGTCGGCGCGACCGCCACCTTGGCCGCGGTCCTCGCACTGAGCGTTCATTCCCGGGCCCGCGCGGCGGCCGATGACCCGCCCGCCGACGCGGGCTCGGATTCCTACCGCCTGGCCGAGCCGGACACGCTTGAGGCCCCGGCCGACGCGGTAAAGACCGCCGGCATCCGCATGATGACCGTCGAGCCCAGGGACATCCCCGTCACCCTCGCGATTACCGGCCGCACGGGGCTGAACATGGAGAACGTCGCCCACGTCCATGCCCAGTTCGGCGGGAAGGTGACCCGCGTCGCGCCCGAGCTGGGCAGCCAGGTAAAGGGCCCCGATGCGCCCGGTGGGTCGACCGTGCTGTGCGTCATCGAATCCAACGACCTCGCCCAGGCCAAGGCCAACTACCTGCAGGCCAAGGTGCAGCTCAAGCTCGATCAGGAGAACCTCGTCCGCACGAAGGAACTGGTCAAGAGCACCGTGTTGGCCGACAAGTTCCTGCTCGATGCGGAATCTGCGGTCACGAAGGACGTCGCCGTGCTGGAGGCCGCCCGCCAGCAGCTCCTGGTCTTCGGCCTGACGCAGAAGGACATCGATCAGGTCGAAACGCAGCAAGGCCGCCAACGGATGGACTACGTCATCACCAGCCCGCGGTCGGGCGTGGTGGCTGAGAAGGGCGTCAGCGGCGGCGAGATCGCCGACCCGACGCTCAACCTCTTCACCGTCGCCGACACCTCCACGATGTGGATCTGGGGCGACGTCTACGAGCGCGACCTGCGGCTGATCAAAGTGGGGGACGCGGTCAAGGCGATCTTCACCTCCGATCCCGACCACCCGCTGGCCTCGAAGGTCGACTGGATCAGCCCCGTGCTCGACCCCAATACACACAGCATTCGCATCCGCTGCACGGTCGACAATAAAGGCGGCCACCTGCTGGCCGACATGTACGGGACGCTGCTGGTGACGGTGGACTCGGGCAAGAACGCGGTCGTCGTCCCCGCCGAATGCGTCGTGCGGGAGGGGACCAGGGCGTACGCGTTGGTCCAACTCGCACCCGGCGGGGACACGATGCGTTTCAAGCGCGTGCCGGTGGAGGTGGCGCCGGTCGATGTCGGGTTCGGCACGTCCGACTCCGCCACCGCCGCGACCAGCTCGACGATCGACAGCCGCGCCGGCGCCTCCGCCGGCGGCGAGGCGCGCCCCGTGCGGATCGTCAGCGGCATCCAACCCGGAGAGACGATCGTCCGCAATGGCGCGCTGGGGCTGTTCAACGAGCTCCAGCAGCACACGAAGCAGTAGCTCGAATCGATTGGGAGGGCGAGCCTCCTGCCGAGCCGAGCCAGGAATGACGAAACCTCGAATGACGATCGTCATTGTCAGCGAACGGTGAGTAATGGTTAAGAAGCTAGTCGATTTCGCGCTTGACCAGCGGCTGCTGCTCGGGGTGCTTGCGGCGGCCGCGATCGCGTACGGCCTGTACGCGTTCCGAGAGCTGCCGGTCGAGGCGTTTCCCGACCCGGATGACGTGCAGGTGCAGGTGATCACCCTCTGGTCCGGGCAGGCCGCCGAGGACATCGAGACGCAGGTCACCCGGCCGCTGGAGCAGACGCTCAACTCGACGCCGGACCGCACGTCGCTGCGGTCGATCAGCATGTTCGGCCTGTCGGTCGTCACGATGACGTTCAAGGACGGCACCGACGACAACTTTGCCCGCGCCCAGGTGCTGGAGCGGATGCAGTCGATCAATTTGCCGACGGGCGCCCAGTGGCAACTGGCGCCGCTGTCGACCAGCACCGGCGAGGTCTACCGCTACATCATCCAGGCGCCGCTCTCGATGCCCAAGGAGGAGGTTCGCGCGCTGGAGGATTGGGTCGTCGAGCCGGCCCTGCGGCAGGTCCAGGGCGTGGCCGACATCAACGCCTTCGGCTGCGCGCCCAAGCAGTATCAGGTCTTCGTCCGGCCAGAGCTGCTGAGCCAGAACCGCGTCACGCTCCAGCAGGTCTTCCAGGCGCTGCAGAACAACAACGCCAACACCGGCGGCAACGTGCTGCGCAACGGCGAGCAGGGGCTGGTCGTCCGAGGCGTCAACGCGCTGACCGGCGTGGCCGACATCGAGAAGGTCGCCGTCGCCAGCTACAACGGCCGCCCGATCTTCGTCCGCGACGTGGCCGACGTCCGCACCGGCATGGCCCCGCAGCAGGGCAAGGTCGCCTTCTACCGCAAAGGCGCCGACGGCAAGGTCGTCGAGACGGACGACATCGTCGAGGGGATCGTCGTCAACCGCAAAGGTACCGACGCCACCAAGGTCGTCGAGGGCGTCAAGGCCAAGGTCGTCGAGATCAACGCCAAAATGCTCCCGCCCGGCGTCAAGCTCATGCAGACCTATGAGCGGACGGAACTGGTCGACCAGACGCTCCATACGGTCATGCACAACCTGATCGAGGGGAGCCTGCTGATCCTGCTCATCTCGCTGATCTTCACCAGCAGTTGGCGGGCGGCGTTGGTGATCTGCCTGGTGATCCCGCTGTCACTGCTGGCCGCCTTCATCACGCTGCACGTCTACGGCGTCGCCGCCAACCTGCTCTCGTTCGGTGCGGTCGACTTCGGCATCCTCGTCGACGCGGCGGTGATCATCGTCGAGGCGATCCTCGTGCGGCAGGTGCTGTTCCCCGACTCCAACTTCACCGAATTGGTCCGCACCACCAGCGCAGGCCTCGGCCGGCCGATGCTCTTCGCGAAGTTGATCCTGATCGTGTCGCTGATCCCGATCTTCACCTTCCAGCGCGTGGAGGGGCGGATCTTCCGGCCGATGGCGCTGACGATCGCCGGGGCCATCATCGGCGCGACGCTCGTCACGATCACGCTCGTCCCGCTGGCCGCGGCGATGCTGCTGAAGACCAAGCGCATCCTCCACGAAAACACCGTCACGCGCGTGCTCAAGGCGGGCTACGGCCGCGTCCTGCGCACCGCGCTGGCGTACAAGGCCGCGACGCTCGGGGTAGCCGTCACGCTGCTGGCCCTCTCGATCTATGTCGGCGCGCACCTCGGGACCGAGTTCCTCCCCAAGCTCGACGAGGGGAACATCTGGCTCACTGTCGACATGCCGCTGTCCATCTCGATGGACCAGGCGAAGGAGAATGAGAAACGCGTCCGCGCAATCCTGGAGAGCTTCCCCGAATCTCGCGTGATCTACACGCAACTGGGCCGCCCCGATGACGGGACCGACCCCAAGGGGTTCAACAACCTTGAGATCGCGATCTACCTGCCGCCGCACGAGCAGTGGACGACGAAGGACCCGAAGACCGGCCAAGTGGTGAACAAGGAGGGGCTGATCGCGGAGATGAACGACGAGCTCCAGCAACTGCCGGGTCTCGACTTCAACTTCTCCCAGTACATCGAGGATAACGTCGAAGAAGCGCTCTCCGGCGTGAAGGGGGAACTGGCGATCAAGTTGTTCGGCGACGACCTCAAGGTGCTTCAGGCCAAGGGCGAGGAGATCGGCAAGGTGATCGAGTCGGTCCGCGGCGCCGCCGACGTGGGCGTCGACAAGCTCTCCGGCCAGCCGAACCTCACGATCGACGTGAACCGCGACGAGGTCGGCCGCTACGGGCTGGACGGGCAGACGGTGCTGTCTCTGGTCGAGACGGGCCTGGGCGGCAAGACCGCCGGGTCGCTGGTCGAGGGGCAGCGAAGGTTCGACGTGTCGGTGCGGCTGGCCGAGTCGGCGCGCAACGCGGTCAACCACATCTCCGACATGTGGGTCGACACGCCGACCGGCCAGCGGGTGCCGCTGGCGAATCTGGCACGCATCAAGCTCGTCGAGGGGGCAAGCAAGATCGGCCGCGACAACAACAGCCGCCGCTGCGCCATCAAGTGCGGCATCCGCGGCCGCGACATGGGCTCGTTCGTCGCCGAGGCCCAGCAGCGGGTCGCCCAGGAGGTCAAGCTCCCGCCCGGCTACTACGTGACGTGGGAAGGGCAATTCGAGAACCAGCAGCGGGCGACGGCCCGGCTGCGGGTGATCGTTCCGCTGTCGCTGCTGGGCGTGCTCGGCCTGCTCTTCTTCGCCTTCCGCCGCCTGCGGTACGCGCTGCTGATCATGGTCAACGTCCCGTTCGTGCTCGTCGGCGCGATCGCGCTGCTCTACCTGACGCAAACGAACCTGTCGGTCTCGGCGATGATCGGGTTCATCGCGCTGGCGGGCGTGAGTGTGTTGAACGGGACGGTGCTGGTCGGCCAGTTCAACCAGCTCCGCGCTCACGGCACGCCGCTGCACGAGGCGGTCGTGGAGGGATCGAAGATCCGCCTCCGCCCGGTGCTCATGAGCGCGCTGAT
>DASXMX010000279.1:0-21467 GCA_036495445.1 Tepidisphaeraceae bacterium | reverse complement strand
GGTAAACCTCCGATCGATTCGTTGATGGTACGTCCGTCCCCTCCTGTCGCAAAGCTCAGGAAATTTGGCCGTTCCTGCTGCCCTTGCACTAATCTAACCTTAACGCCTGCTTGCCGTTGCCGCGCTAGGTTCTTGGTGCGGAGGTGGTTCCATGGGAAGGAAGTGACATGAGCACGATCCATCGTTTCGGGTCGGTCGGGCTGTTGGCGGGTTTGTTGTCGAGCGGGGCACTGGCGGCAGCCCAGCCCGAAGCCCCGGCCACACAACCATCGCAACAGGAACTCATCGATCAACTCAAGGCCCTGCAGTCGGAGGTCAAAGACCTTCGCGGCCAGTTGAACGCGCAGCAACGGCAGATCCAACAGCAACAGCAGCGGGCGACGGCGGCGACGACGCAGCCGGCCGGCGTCGCCACCGGTGGCGCGACCACCGCGGACCTGCTCCAAGATATCAACCATCGGCAGACGCTGGAGATCAACCCGCTGACCGGCGTGTGGGATCCCGGCAAGGGGTTCGTCATCCGCAGCGAGGACGGGGCGTTCCTCTTGCACCCGTGGGCCTTCATCCAGATCCGCGGCGTCGCGAACTACCGCGAAAACAATGGCCTGACCGGGACCGGCAGCTCCTCCACGGACGCGGGCCTGGAATTGCCGCGGATGAAGCTGATCCTCGACGGCAACATGTTCTCGACGGACTTCACGTACCAGTTCATCTGGGCGACGACGACCGAGGGGTCCGCGGCCCCGACGGGCGGGTCGCTGTTCCTGCAGGACGCGTGGGGCCGGTATCACCTGCCGAACACGCCGTTCGCGATCCGGGCCGGCAACATCCGCGACCCACTGGACCACGAGCAGATCCTGTTCGGCACGCGCTCACTGACGCCGGAACGGTCGATCGTCAACAACGTCCTCCTGGGCGGCGACAACATCGTCAAGGGCGTGACCTTCTCGTTCGGCTATGACCGGCCCACGCCCAACGGGGACTATTCGCCGGTGCGCGTCGAAGCCGGGTACACGAACGGGATGCGGAACACCGACACGAATTTCCAAGGGTTCCCAACCAACCCGGCGACCTGGGGCGCCGCGGGCCGCGTGGACTGGAAACTGTTCGGCCGGTGGATCGACTACACGCAGTTCACGGCACTGGATGACAAGGAACCGCTGCTGGTGATCGGCGCCGGCGGCGACGTCACGGCGGCGGGCAACACGAACCAGTGGACGGGCGTGGCCGACGTCCAGTTCAACACCCCCAACGCGATAACGCTCTACGCGGCCTACATGGGCCAATACACGACGAACAACGCCGGCGCGCCGGGCACGAACGGCGGGTCCACCACGAAGGGCGTCTTCCCGGACACCTACACGTCCACCTTCCGCTTTCAGGGCGCCTACATGTTCGGCCGGCATTTCGAGCCGTTCGGCCGGTACGAGTACATCCATTTCGACAACCTGCAACTGCCCAAGGGCGCGCCGCACGACGTGATCCAGGACATCACGGTTGGGTTCAACTACTACTTCGTCGGGCACCGGGCGAAGATCAGTTGCGCGGCCAGCTACCTGCCGGACGGGTCGCCGATCGCCAACACGCAGAGTGACCTGCTGGTCAGCGGGAGAAACCAGGTGATCGTCCAGGCTCAGTTCCAGTTGATGATTTGATTCCCACGTGCGCAGCACGGGTGGACCTTCGGTCCGACCGCTGCGCGGGGGACGTTCGAATCCGGCAATCACGACGACGCGATGGATGCCGCAAATGCCGGTGTTCTTCGCGTCTTTTGTTGTTCAGGTGCGTCGCGATGACGCTCATTTCGGCGCCATACCCGTTCCACGCTGCACAGGCCGGACACGTGGGGAAACCGGCACGCCTTGCCCGGGCAATCTCGCGCCCCCGGAGTGCCGAAACAGAGAAGGGAGAATCGAGTAGGTCGACCGCGGGAGGCAATCATCATGGTGCAGAACGTGCGGGGGCAGACGTTGATCGATGCGATCGTGCAGGTGTTCCAGGAGTCGCCCGGCGCGCGGCCGCTGACGGCGGCGGAGGTGGCGCGGCAACTGCGGGAGCGCGGGTTCTGGGGCGGGAAGGAGCCGAAGGCGCCGGAGCAGGTGGTCGAGAGCTACCTGGGCGGCAAGCACGGGGAGATGTTCCAGCCGACGTCCGGCGGCGCGTTCGCGCTGAAGCCGGTCTACTTCCGCCCCGCCGCGCGGGCGGCCGCGGTGGCCGCGATGTCATCGGCGACGGCCGCCGCGCCCGCGCGCGCCAGCGCCGCGTCGCACCGCCCCGCCGCCACAATCGCGGCGGCGAAACCCGTCGCCGCAGTTCCGGTCGCCCCGACGGGCGTAAAAGCGCAATCCAAGAAGAAGCGGCGGAAATTGTTCGGCCGTGCGTCGGTCGCTTACTTCGCACCGCGGGGCCTCGAGCGCGACGCGTCCTTCGAACGGCTCGACGTGCATCTCAGCTTCGACCAAGCACTGAAATTGCACGCGGGGCTCGGCCAACTGCTGGCGAAATTGGAAGGCGGGTCTCGCGACGGGCGCGGGCGGCGCGAAGCCGTCGCGGCGATGCGCGTCCATCTCGCCAAACACCAGATCACCCTTTACGCGCGGCCACGGAAACGCCGCGCGACCCGCGACTACCCACCGATGCGGCCGGCGGCGAATTGGGGTGTGGAACCGGGGTGACCCCGCGCGACAACGACACGCGCAGGAGTCCATGCGCTTCGCAGCTGGAACAGGAGACACCGTGGGGTGGTCACTGTGGAACCATGGTCGGGTTCGATGCACAGTGGAAGAAATGTTGCCAAGGTGACGAAGCCACGGCTGAGCCCGGCAACCGCCAGCCTAGCCGCTCAGGGCATGGATGAACGGTCGGGCAGGCGGTCGCCGGGGGGAACTTCGCAGGCGGTCAGGTGGGGGATGATGCTTCTTCTTCGGAATCCAGCGCGTTCTCGGTGTCGGAAGCGGAGGTTTCGGAGGTTTCCATTGCCTCCGACCCGGGCTGCGTGGTCGAGCCGCCGGCGGATTGCCGGGTGGCCTGTCGGCGGCCGGCGGAGTGTTTGCCGCCCAGCCGGCCGATTCGCGACATGTGGTCGCGATTGGCGCTGACACGCTCGCCGCCCTTTCGCCCTGCGGCGCGGGCCTCGTCCGGGGTGAATTCGTGGGCCGTCCCCTTCTCGTGCGCGGCCCGGCCGCCTTTGCGCGCGATTTCCCGTTGCTTTTCCCGGTCCATCGACGCGAAGCCACGATTACGTGTGCCGGATTGCATCCCTCACTCCATTGGTTTTTTGAGCACCATCACGGGTCGCCTTTCCCGTGGTACGCGGCCGGCCCGGACGTCGCCCTCGACCTTAGGACTCTGCCCGTCCGAGGCTGCAGCGCTACCGCGTATGCGGCCGAGGCTGCAACAGCGGTACCATCCGCAGTTATTGGACGCAGAAAACCTGACTTCGGTAGGCCCGAAGGCACGAAATTGTGGGAGTTGTGAAGGCTCCGGAAAAGAGGTGGAGTCTGACGGTATGTCAACGCCGATCATCTCTTATGCGCACGGACCCTGGTGCCGCACCGGGGAAACGGGGTTTGGGACCGATGGGCGAACCCGTCGTCGCAAACCGACCCCGACAACCCTGCCACCCGGTCGCTGTCGGGGCGACCTGATGGCACAACATGGCAGGGGAAGCGGGTTGGCAAGCGCGGTCGGCGGACATAAAGTATTCGTTAGAAGATGGGCTGCCGTGGGCAAGACCCGGGAGCGGAAACCGATGCAACAATTCGACTTCTTTCACCGAGCCAATGCGGACTACATCGAACAACTGTACCAGCAATATCTGAAGGACCCTTCGTCGGTCGAGGAGATCTGGCAGGCATACTTCGCCGGGTTCGACGCCGCCGGCGGCAAGGGGATGCACGAGGGCGCCCCGCTGACGATGGGGGTGCATAACCTCGTCCACTCCTACCGCGACCTGGGGCACTTCATTGCCGACCTCGATCCGCTCGGCAACCCCCGTCCCCCGCAGCCGTTGCTCGACCTGTCGCAGTTCAACATGACCGAGTCGGACCTGACGCGGCAGGTGGGCCGGGCCGACTTCTACGGCCCCGCCGACGGGACGCTCGGCGACCTGGTTCAAAAGCTCCGCGACACGTACTGTCGCACCATTGGCGTGGAATTCGTCAATATCTCCGACAAGCGGCAGCGCGAATGGCTCGCCCAACGCATGGAGCCGACCTTGAACCGCCCGGCTTTTTCCCCCGAGGAGAGCCGGGCGATTTTGTTTCAGGTCGTGGCGGCGGAGGAGTTCGAGCAGTTCCTCCACAAAAGATTCATTGGCGCCAAGCGCTTCTCCCTCGAAGGCGGCGAGTCGCTCATCCCGCTGCTCAACACCCTGGTGGACGAAGGGGCGCGGATCGGCGTGCAGGAAGTCTGCATGGGCATGCCCCACCGCGGGCGGCTCAACGTCCTGGCACACGTCCTGAACAAGCCGTACGAGGTGCTCCTCAGCGAATTTGCCGGGACGATCGCCCAGGAAGGCCAGGGCGACGGGGACGTGAAGTATCACCTCGGCTACGCCAACGACCGCCCCGCCGGCACCAACCGGACCGTGCATATTGGGCTCAGCCCGAACCCCAGTCACCTGGAACTGATCGATCCGGTCGTTGAGGGGATTGTCCGATGTAAGCAGGAATACCGGGACGACGCCGAGCGGACCAAGGTCATCCCGGTGCTGATCCACGGCGACGCCGCCTTCACCGGGCAGGGAATCGTCCACGAAACCCTGGGGCTCTCGGAACTGCCCGGGTGGCGCACGGGTGGGACGATCCACGTGATCCTGAACAACCAGATCGGCTTCACGACCCTGCCGACCGAGGGGCGGTTCACCACGTATCCGACCGACGTGGCCAAGGCGATCCAGGCGCCGATCTTCCACGTTAATGGCGACGACCCCGAAGCCGTCGTCCAGGTGGCCAAGCTCGCCATCGAGTTCCGCGAGCAGTTCAAGTGCGACGTGATGATCGACCTGTGGTGCTATCGCCGGCACGGCCACAACGAGGTGGACGAGCCCAGCTACACCCAGCCGCTGATGTACCAGCAGATCGCGCAACAGCCCTCCACGCGCCAACGTTATGCGGAACAATTGCTGCGCGACGGGAAGGTGACTGCGGAACAGCTCGATGCGATGCGGAAGGTCGCGGCCGAGCGGCTGGAGAAGGCGTTCGAGAACGCCAAGGAATTCCGCCCCCGCAAGCGCACAGCGGTGATGAACAACCTGTGGCGGGAGATGACGCCCACGCCGACGGATTGGTCGGCGAAGACGTCGCTGCCGAGGGAGACGCTTCTCGGCATCGCCGAGGCCGCGGCCCGGCTGCCGGACGAGTTCACCCCCCACCCGAAGCTCGCCAAGCTGATGCCCGGCCGGCTCGAGGCCGTTCGAACGGGAGGCGGCATCGACTGGGGCAACGGGGAGATGCTCGGGCTTGGCAGCCTGCTGCTGGAAGGTCACCCGATCCGCTTCACCGGCCAGGATACCCAGCGCGGCACGTTCAGCCACCGCCATGCCGTGCTGAACGACTACAAGACCGGCCGTCAATACATCCCGCTGAATCACCTAAGCGAGAACCAGGCGAAGCTCAACATCATGAACACGATGTTGTCCGAGCTGGCGGTCGTAGGGTTCGAATACGGCTACAGCTCGGCCGACCCGCGGAACCTGGTGATCTGGGAGGCCCAGTTCGGCGACTTCGTCAACGGCGCGCAGCCGATCATCGACCAGTTCATTTCCGCCGCGGAGTCCAAGTGGCGGCTGATGAACGGGCTGGTGCTCATGCTCCCGCACGGCTTCGAGGGCCAGGGGCCGGAGCACTCGAACGCTTACCTCGAGCGGTTCCTCAGCCTCTGCGCGGAAGAAAATATGCAGGTCTGCGTGCCCACGCGGCCGGCCCAGGTCTTCCACGCGCTGCGGCGGCAGATGAACCGGCCGTTCCGCAAGCCGCTGATCCTGATGATGCCCAAGAGCCTGCTCCGATTCGCGCCGAGCTTTTCGACCCTGGCCGAATTCACCGATCAGCAGTTCCAGCTGGTGCTGGACGACCCGGCCAACGTCCAGCGGGACGAGGTGACGCGCGTTCTCTTCTGCAGCGGGAAGCTCTTTTATTCGTTGCGCGAGGCGCGGGACCAGACTAGCCAGAAGAACGTCGCCATTGTCCGCGTCGAGCAGCTCTATCCGTTCCCCAAGAAGGAGATCCAGGCAGTCCTGGCCAAGTACCGCCACGCGCGGGAGATCTGCTGGGTGCAGGAAGAGCCGCGGAACCGCGGCGGCTGGCGGTTCATAGAAGACCGGCTGCGGGACATGCTCCCGGACCCGGCCACGCTCACGTACTACGGGCGGCACGAATCCGCCAGCCCGGCGACCGGTTCCAAGAAGGCGCACGATCATGAAGAGCGGGAGATCATCAGCCACGCGCTGGATCTGCCGGCGGCCAAGCCGGTCCCCGCCGTCGCCAAGGTGGCCGCCCAACAGCCGGCGACCGCGAGCAGCGCGACGCCCGTTTCGGACTAAGGAAGGAACGAAAGGAATGCCGAGTGCCGAATGCCGAATGCCGAATTGAAGAAAGAACGCCTCGCGATTCTCCCCTCATTCGGCATTCGGCACTCGGCACTCGGCACTAGCATCCCATGCCAACGAACATCTCCGTCCCCGCCCTCGGTGAATCCGTCAGCGAAGCGACCGTCCTGCGATGGCTGAAGAACGACGGCGACTACGTCGAGGTCGACGAGCCGCTGGTCGAACTGGAAACCGACAAGGCGAACGTCGACATCCCGACGAGCGCGCCGGGCGTGCTCCGCCAGGCCAAGCGCGCGGGCGACACCGTGAAGGTCGGCGAAACGATCGCGCGGATCGAGGAAGGCGCGAAGCCCGCGACCGGCGCGGCCCCGGCCGTCCTGGCGGGCGCGGCAGCCGCGTCGATCGCGCCCGAGAAGCCCTCGGCGCCGGCGATTCCCGCGGCCGGAGCCCATCCGACGGCGGGCAAGGCATCGGCGGCCAACGTCGATGACTTGCGGCCCTCCGTCCGTCGATTGGTCGAAGAGAACAAGCTCGACCCGGCCGCGATCACGCCGACCGGCCCGGGCGCGCGCATCATCAAGGAAGACGTGCTGCGGCACCTCGACGAGCAGAAGCCGGCCGGCGGCAATGGCTCGGCGGCCCCCGCCGCCGCACCGCCCTTGACGACCGCAACGGTTGCCCCGTCCAAGCCCACGTCCACGCCCGCTCCCACAACGCCGGCTCCGAAACCCGCGCCGACGGCCGCCACCGGCCCCGTCGCGGGTAATTTCGACGCACACGGCCTCCAGCGCGTCCCGATGACCAAGATCCGCAAGCGGATCGCCGAGCGCCTTGTCCAGGCGCAGCAGACGGCGGCCATCCTCACGACGTTCAACGAGGTCGACCTCTCCGCCGTCATGGCCCTGCGGGCCAAGTACAAGGACAAGTTCAACGAGACCTACGGCGTGTCGCTCGGCTTCATGAGCTTCTTCGCCAAGGCGGTGGTGCTGGCCCTGCGCGAGTTCCCCCGCGTCAACGCGTTCATCGAGGGGGACGAGATCATCTACCACAACTATGTGAACCTCGGCATCGCCGTCAGCACCGAGCGCGGGCTGACGGTGCCCGTGTTGCAGCACGCCGAGTCGATGTCGTTCGCGAAGGTCGAGTCCGAGATCAAGCGGCTCGCGACCGCCGCCCGCGACGGAAAGCTGGGCCTCAACGAATTGAGCGGCGCCACGTTCACAATCACCAACGGCGGCGTCTTCGGATCCCTGCTGTCGACCCCGATCGTCAGCCCGCCCGAAAGCGGCATCCTGGGCATGCACGCGATCAAGGACCGTCCGGTCGCCATCAACGGCAAGGTCGAGATCCGGCCCATGATGTACATCGCCCTCTCCTACGACCACCGCCTGGTCGACGGCCGCGAGTCGGTCAGTTTCCTCGTGCGGGTCAAAGACGCGCTGGAAGACCCGGCGCGGCTGATGCTCGAGATTTGACGCGACGCCGTTGCCGACGGCCGCGGTCACGCCCAAACCGTCCTGCCCCCGGCGCGGTTCCCCTGCCCCGGCGAAGACGACCTGCTCGAACCCGAGAGTTACCTGGCGCTGGCCATCCTCCACCGCGCGGCGGCGCGTCTGGTCGTCGAAAACTCGCAAGCGGGGGCAACTCGATGAACAACCAGCCCATCCCGGCAACACGATCATCGCTGGATGAGATATGGGTCGTGCCGCTGCGCGATCTCGGGCGGGAGCGGCGGGAAGGGTTGATACGATTCGAACCGCTTCAGCTCATCCGGGTCGATCAGGAGCCACTGCTTCCCGTCGGGCGGGCCGGCCCAGGCGTCGATCACGCCGCGGCCGTTGCTGGTGTCGGCGTCGAAGATCGTCTTGTATCGGAGACGCGACATCGGCCTCTGCCAGAGAAACGCCTTCGCGTCGCCGACGAGCGTGAGCGTCGCGTCCGGCGGGACCTGATTCTGTACCGCCTCGGGAACCGCCCACTCGAAGGTCTCGATGCCGAATACTTGGGACGGAAAGCGGTCAATATGGGCGAGAAACTCGCGGTTCAGCGGGATGAATCCCGTGCCGAACTGGGCGGCGATCACGACGCCGATGAACCACGGCAGCCGGGCGATCAGCAGCGCGCAAATCGGGACGGCGAGGATCAGGAACCGGCTCTGAAGGTGCGTGAAGGTGAGCCAAAAGAGGATGAGCCCGAATAGCAGCACCGCGAGGAACCAGACGACCCGGTCGCGATGGTTGAACGCGATGCTCACGACAGCCAACGGGACGAGCACGAATCCGAACTGCCAGCTCCAAAGCAGTTCGGCGCCCAGCGCGTGGAGGCGCGCGGGAACGGTGCGCTGCGGCTCTGGCGCGGTGTGGGCATGGTGCCAGCGCTCGATCTGGACCTGGCTGAAGTCGCCATGGCCCAGGACGGAGGCGAGCTCGGGAAACACCGGATTCCGGCCCGACCAGGCGGCGGTGCGAACGAGCCACGGGGCGAACACGACCGTGCCGGCAAGCCCGAACACAATCGGGCCCAGTGCACGGCGGCCGATCGACTGCATCCTCTCCGCCCGCGAGACAAGCAAAATGACCAGCGAGACCACGGCAACGGCGACAAGCACTTCCGGCACCGCGGTGAGCTTCGCCCCGCTGGCGAATCCCGCCATGATGCCGGCGAGGATGAACCGGGGGATGCGGTGATCCGCGTCGCGGATCGCGAGGGCGGCCCAGCCGATCGCGAGCGTGCCGAAGAGCAGGAAGCCGCCTTCGTCGTAGGCAATGGCGCCGAGCTGCGCGAGCCAGGGCGTCGTGAGCATCGCGAGGCCGGCGAGGACCGGGGCGATGCGCTGATTAATCGTTTCCGACGCGCCCGGCGTCGCGCGGGCGAGGCGGCGGGCGAAGCCGCACGCGGCCAGCACCGTCAGCAGGATCATCGCGCCGTGCATCATCTGCGCGAGGTACATCCCGGCCCACGGGCCGCCGCGGAGATGCATCGCCAGCAGATAGTGCAGTTCGACGTTGAACGGGAAAAACGAGAAGACGTTATGGTGCAGTGGGACGATCCGCCCCGCCTCGTACCACTCGCGCGGGACCTGCAGGTGATACTCGACAACGTCGTACCCGTGCGGTTCGTTGGGCGTCCAAAGGAACCCCGGCGGGACCATCGACCCGGCGGTCATGATCGCGAGGAACGGCACGACCAGCAGCAACAGCCAGGCCCATGCCGCCCTGTTGGCGAGCCACTGGCGTTGGGCATTCCAGTTCAATCGCCGCAGACCAAGGATACCCGCGAGGATCCCGGCGGCGACGAGGCCGATCGCGGTCCCGCGGTTCAGCCATCCGGCCAGGCCGAGCCCAAGCGTGATCAGGCTGAACGCGCCCAGCCCCAGGGCGGCTGCCGTGACAAATCGAAGCGCCCCGCGATCGGCCGCGAGATCGGTTGCGCGCATGAGCAAAAGAAGCATCGATCCGAGCGCGGCCGCCCCGCCGAGCCACAGCAGCATCACGCCGCCGTCGACGATCAGGCGATAAAGCGCCATCGGCCAGGCGGCGCCAACGTAAAAGAAGACCAGCCCGAGCCAGAGCGCAAGCCCCGCGGCCGGGACCGTCCCGTGCCGCCGCCACCACGCCCCGGTCTGCGGCGGGGTTTCACGGGTCGCGTACGACAATGTTTGAACGCGCCGCTTGCCCATTCGAATCACCACGGACAAGGGTACTTGTCCGTGCCACCCGAAAGAAGCGCAGGCGATCGGGAGGCGATCAAGCAAACGTCCCCGGGCCGCCGGGCCCGGGGACGCTGAATGATCCGGCATTCGTGAAGCGTTCGATTACCTGCGTCGGTCCTGGTTGCCGAGGATGCTGACGATGAACAGGAACAGGTTCAGGAAGTCGAGGTAGAGCATCAGCGCGCCATTGATTGACAGCCGGGCGGCCAGCCTTGGGTCGTTCTGTGTTTCCAAGGCAATGTGTTTCAGGCGCTGGGTGTCGTACGCAGTGAGGCCAACGAAGATGAAGACGCCCACGTAGTTGATCACGACCGTCAGCCAGGTCGGGTGCCAGAAGATGCTGACGACCGATGCGATGATGATTCCAATCAAGCCCATGAACAGGTAGGCACCGAGGCTCGTGAGGTCGCGACGAGTGACAAGTCCATAGACGCTCATCGCACCAAACATGGCCGCGGTGATGAGAAAAGCCGAGGCGATGATCGCCTTGGCGTAAATCAGCAGAATTCCAGAGAGCACCAAGCCGTTCACCGCTGAAAAAAGCATGAACAGGATGGTCGCGCCCGTTGGCCCAATTCGTTGCACGGTCCCGGAAATTGCCCAGACCATTGCGAATAATGCGATGACAAGGAGGAGTCGCGCCCCGCCGCTGCCGAACACGACTCGCAGAACCTGCGGCTGGGTGGAAGTCCACCACGCCACCCCGGCGGTCACCGCCAGGCCCGCGGCCATCCAGGCGTAAACCGAGTTGAAGAACCGGGCGATGACTAGGGCGTCCGTGCTTCGCCCGTAATCGAGCGGCACGGGTTGTTGATAGGAATTGCCAAACATCGACATAGCGTCTTTCCTTTGTGAACTGGCTGTCGCTGATCATATGTCTCCCATGGCCGAAGCTTCCATGGTTAGAAAGCCGTTCGAATATCGGAATCAGCCGTATTCCACTTGGCACGGTTAGCCCGATGGCGTCTGCCCGTTCGCGCGAGGCTCGCGCCGCGGGAACCGGGGTAACGACAGGCGAATGCTTCGCTCGGCCCGGCGGACGTCGCGGAGCCGGGCCCTGTGGGCGGCGAGCAGGTCGCTGCGGGTGATGATGCCGACCACCCGATCGGGGCGGTCCCTTTCGACGACCGCAAGGCGCCCCACCCCCAAGGCGACCATCTCGTCAGCCGCCGTGCGGAGCGTGCTGTCGGGGAAGATCGTGATCGACGGGCGACTGATGACCTGGCCCAAGGGACGGTCATCCGTCGCCCGTCGCCCAGCAAGTCCCGGCGGGTGACCAGGCCGACGAGTCGCCCGTCGTCGTCGAGGACCGGGAACCCTTGATGGGCAGACCCCGGCGCGCCCGATGCGATCCATCGGTGGACTTCGCCCAGCGTCTGCCCGGTGCGCAGGCAAACCAGGTTTTTTTGAGCGATGTCACGGACGCGGACGTGGTCGAGGAAGTCGGCGAGGAACTCGGCCGGGACGCGGACGCCATGCCGGCTGATCTTGGCCGTCATGATCGTGTCCTGCATCATCGCGCAGGAGACAAAATAGGCGGCCGAGCACCCGCCCAGCAGCGGGAGCAAGCCGAGCGGTTGCAGCGTCGTTTCGAAGGCAAATACCACCGACGTGAGCAGCGCGCGGGATGCGCCGGCGAACAGCGCCGCCATGCCGACGAGGGCGGCGACGCGCGGGTCGATGTTGTGGCCCGGGAACAGGTGGGCCGCCCCGGCGCCCGGCAACGCCCCCAGCGCCCCGCCGATCGTGAACAACGGCGCCAATGTCCCGCCCGAGGTGCCGCTGCCCAGCGCGATCGCCCATGAGACGAACTTCAGCACCCACAGCACCGCCAGCCCCTTGAGCGCCACAGAAGACGACGTGTCGGCCGAGATCGCACGGGTGATGTTGTCATACCCGACGCCCAGCGTGTCCGGCGCGAAATACCCGATCACCCCCACCGCCACCGCGCCGATCGCCGGCCACCACATCCAGTGGACCGGCAGCTTGGCGAATGCCCGCGGATGCCTTCCGATCCGTAGCGGGCCATCAGCCCCACGATCAGCCCGCCGATCACCGGAATGACGATCACGAACGCGCCCAGGTACTCGGTCGTGGGTGGCGCAAAACTCGTGGAAACCCTGCCGTAGAACGAAATGTTGGTGATCAAGCCGATCAGGAGCATCAGCCCCTCGGCGATAAACGCCGCCGCGATGGCCAGGAGGACGGAGATCGTCGTGACCAGCACCACCCGCCGGTCGACCAATGGCGCGTACGCCGGCACGTGCTCGCCCGAAAGCGCGGGCCCCAGCGAAGGCGACACCGGCAGCCCGCCGCGGGTCGTCGCGTCTTCCACCGAATGCGTTGTGTCAGTCATGCGATTTCCATGGGGAACGATACAGTCAGCGGGTGCTTTGGGGAAGAGCGAATGCCCGGCGCCGCCCCCCCGTGTCAGAGGAGGCGCTCATTTCAAAACCGCCGAAAGGATTAGGATGCCTTGCCCGTACGATCTATACTGATTGGCGATGGGCAACGATGCATTAGTGGTAAGCGACCCGGTCCTCCGTCCGATCGCCGAGAAAGTCGGCGCCGGCGAGCCGTTGGAATTTGACGACGGCGTCGCCCTTTATCGCAGTAGCGATCTGCATGGCATCGGGCGGCTGGCCAACTTCGTGCGGGAAACGCTGCACGGCAACCGCACCTACTACAACCGCAACCGCCACATCAACTACACCAACGTCTGCGCGCTGAGCTGCAAGTTCTGCTCGTTCTACCGCAAACGCGGCGAGGAGGGCGCGTACGAGATGCCGGTCGAGCAGGTGATCGCCACCGCCCGCAAAGCGGCCGACGCCGGGGCGACCGAAGTCCACATCGTCGGCGGGCTGCACCCGTGGCTGAAGTTCGACTATTACCTCGACCTGCTCCGCGGCATCCGCCGGGAGTGCCCCGATCTGCACATCAAGGCGTTCACCGCCATCGAGATCGTCCACCTCTGCCGTATCGCGCGGCTGAACTTGCGCGAGGTGCTCACGGCCCTCCGCGAGGCGGGCCTCGGCAGCATGCCGGGCGGCGGGGCCGAGATCTTCGACGACCGCGTCCACGACGAGGCGTTCAAGGGCAAGGTGCGGGCCGACAAGTGGTTCGAGGTCCATCGCACCGCCCACAGCCTCGGCCTCTTCACCAACGCCACCATGCTCTACGGCCACGTCGAACGGCCGGAGGAGCGGATCACGCATTTGATCAAGTTGAGGGAGTTGCAGGCGGAGTCACTCGCCGCCGCATTCGACGCAAGCGACGCGGAGACACGGGGACACGGGGACGCGGGGCAGGAAGAGGGACAAAAAACCGTCCCCGTCCCGGTTTTTGTCTCCGCGTCCCCCCGTCCCCGCGTTCCCGCGTCGGCGTTCTTTAACTGCATGATCCCCCTCTCCTTCATCCCCGAGCAAAGTGAACTGGGTCACCTGCCGGGGCCGACTGGACTGACGGACTTGAAGACGCTGGCGATCGCCCGGCTGATGTTAAACAACTTCGGGCACATCAAGGCCTTCTGGATCATGCAGGGGATCGGGCTGTCGCAGGTCGCGCTCGATTGGGGTTGCGACGACCTCGACGGCACCGTCGTCTGGTATGACATCACCAAGCGAGCCGGGGATGGGACGCACCAGGAGCTGCACGTCCGCGACATCCAACGACTCATCCGCGAAGCCGGCCGCGAGCCGGTCGAGCGGGATACCCTTTATCGCACCGTCCGGCGGGACCCGGTCACGGACAAGGTCCTGCCCGCCGAACCCGTCGCGGCTGCTTGACGAGGTCATTTGTGGTGCAGGCTTCCGAGCCTGCAGTCGGGATACGTGCAGGCTTGGAAGCCTGCACCACAACAACAGCCATCCCGCCCCAGTTTACATGGCTTGGCCCTCCCGCTAACATCCCTCTCCCTGAGAAAAGCCCGCAAATGGTGCGGCTCAGGTTTCCGCTGAGATTTCGACGATAACGCTCCAACCGGCCTGCGCGGCCGTAAAGCGGCGCCAGCCCGCACCGAGTACGGGAGAAGCTGAGGAGTTCATCACGACATGTCACACATCATTGCCCAGCCCTGCATCGGCGTGAAGGATACCGCTTGCGTCACCGTCTGCCCGGTTGACTGCATCCACCCGACCAAGGACGATGCCGACTTCGAAACCGCCGAGCAACTGTACATCGACCCCGACACCTGCATTGACTGCGGGCTGTGCGTGGACGAGTGCCCGGTGCAGGCGATCTTCCCCCAGGAAGACCTGCCGGCCGAGTGGGCCGCGTTCATCGAGAAAAACACCCAGTACTATAAGAAGTAGTAAGGGGCGCAGAACGTATTCGAGAGTGTGCGGGAACCCACAGGCCTTGCTTGGAGGAGAACCCATGAAGCGACTGATCCTGTCCGCCGCCCTTCTGGTCCTTGCCGCCGGCTGCAACCAGGGCAGCACGCAGCCGCCCGAGCAGAGCAACAAGGCGGCGATGCCGACCACGGCCCCCGCCACCCAGGCCTCGGCCGACCAGAAGCCGATCAACAAGTACTGCGCGGTGAACCGTGACGAGGAGATCGATCCGACCGTGACCTGCCTGTACCAGGGCAAGGTCATCGGCTTCTGCTGCGAGGATTGCATCCCGAAGTTCAAGAAGGACCCGGAAAAGTACATGAAGGACCTGAAGTAGCTTCCGTTCCCAAAAAGCAAGCTTTGAAAAGGCCCGCGCGCCTGACGTGCGGGCCTTTTCTGTTGTGGCGGGTGGGCGCGGGAATTGTATAATCCCCCGTCGGCCCGGGGGACAGTGTCATGCAACACCTCACGACGCTTGAACCAGCGCCTGCTCCTCCGGGTGAGTCGGGGCGACTCGCCTCGAGTGCCGACCTGTTCCGTGATGCATCAGGCGTCATCCGGGAGGGCAAGGCTCCTGCCGAGCCGAAGCTCGCTCGAAACACTCGGCTCGGCCGGAGCCTCGCCCTCCCCTTGGTCCTGCTCGCATGCGTGATGAGCGGTTGCGGCGACGCCACCAAGCCCAGGGCGATCTGGTGCGAGACGGGGACCGGTCCGGCCGAAGTCGTTTACCCCCGCGCGATCACTTACGACCGCGACAGCGACAGCTTCTACATCATCGACCGCGTCGCCCACGTCCAGCGGCTCGACCGCAATGGCCACTGCCTGGCCGAGTGGCAGATGCCCGAGTGGAAGAACGGCAAGCCCGTCAACGCGTCGTTCGGGCCGGACGGGAACCTCTGGGTGCCGGACACGCATTACCACCGGATCGTGGTATACTCCCCCGCCGGCAAACTGCTGACGATGTTCGGCTCCGAGGGCAAGGGGGACGGGCAGTTCGATCTCCCGACCGACATCGCCTTCGACGATCACGGCCGGGTCTTCATCAGCGAATACGGCGGGAACGATCGGGTGCAGGTGTTCGATCGCAGCTTCCACAAGCTCTTCCAATTCGGCCGCTGGGGCCAGGGCGACGGCGAGTTCTCCCGCCCGCAGTCGATGGTCATCGACCACCGCCTGGTCTACATCACCGACGCCTGCAACCACCGCATCGACGTCTTCACCACCGACGGCAAATGGGTCCGCAACATGGGCTCAACCGGCTCAGCCCTGGGCCAGTTCCGATTCCCCTACGGGCTGACGGAAGACAATGAAGGCCACCTGATCGTCTGCGAGTTCGGCAACAATCGCGTGCAGATGATCGACAAGGAAACCGGCCGCGGGCTGAAGATCTGGGGCCACGCCGGACGCCAGCCGGGCGAGCTGGCTTACCCCTGGGGCGTAGCGGTGGATAAGGACGATCGCGTCGTGGCCGTTGACGCGGGGAACAACCGGCTGCAGGTATTTACGTTCTGAATGCGGAGGGTGTCCAGCGTGACGATGCCGGTCCCGACGATGCTTGCCTTCACCTGGCCCATTCACCTGGAGTATTTCCCGGGCTGGGTCGCGTTCCTGCTGTTCCTCGGCCTCGGCGCGATCATCGTCTTCCTCGGCGTGCGGTCGCTGGCCGGGCTCGGGCCGGTGCGGCAGTGGGTGGCGATCAGCCTGCGGCTGCTGGTGCTGCTGTTGTTCATCCTCATCCTCGGCGGCATCCGCTGGCAGCGCGTCCACAAGAACCTGGAAGTGATGGCGCTAGTCGACGTCAGCGGGTCGATGCGCTACTTCACGCAGTATCGCGGGTATCCCAACAAGCCGCTGCGCGCGGTCGAGGACGAGTGGATCCAGAACCAACTGGGCAAGGAACCGGACAAGCAGGCGGATGACAAGGTCGGCGTCATCAGCTTCAAGCAGAACGCGCTGATCGACTTGATGCCGACCAAAGAACCGAGGCTCGACACCCACGCGATCCCCGACCCGGGGACCGGCACCGACGCCGGGGCGGCGATCCAGCTCGCGCTGGCGACGCTGTCGAAGGACGCGATGCACCGCCTGGTGCTCTTCTGGGACGGGAACGACACCGCCGACAACCTCGAGCCGGCGCTCGAAGCCGCCGCGGCCCAGCACGTGCAGATCGACGTCGTCCCGCTCCACTACAACGTGAAGAACGCGGCGATGATCGACCACTTCGAGGCGCCGACGTGGCGGCGGGAGAACGAGCCGTTCTCGCTGGAAGTCTACCTCAACTCCACGGCCGACCACGACGTCACCGGGAAGCTCAGCGTCACGCACGAAACCTCCAGCGGCAAGTCGCCGCTGGATATGGACCTTTCCACGCAGCAGATCGATCCGTACCGCCAGATCACGCTGCACCCGGGCAAGAACGTCCAGACCATCCACGTGCCGGCGCTGCGGGAAGGCGGCGTCCACCAGTTTCACGCCGCCTTCGCGCCCGACCAGGGCGGCCCGGCCGCCGCGGTCGAGGTCAACAACACGGCCGACGCGTTCACGTTCGTCCAGGGCGAGAGCAAGGTCCTCTACGTCGACAACGCCCACGACCAGGACGGGAACCTCGGCCCCGGCGAGAAGCTCGCCCAGGCCCTGACCGCTGAGCAGATCAAGACCGATCACGTCACCGTCGACGGCATCCCCACCAACCCGATCACGCTGCAGAACTACGACGCGATCATCCTGGCCAACGTCCCGCACAACGCGGTCAGCGAGCAGCAGGACAAGATGCTCGCGTCCTACGCCCACGACATGGGCGGCGGGCTGATCATGATCGGGGGCGACCAGGCGTTCGGCGCCGGCGGGTGGCAGGGGTCGTCGGTCGAGAAGATCCTGCCGGTGGACATGGACATCCCCGCCCAGCGCCAGATCGGCAAGGGCGCGCTGGTGTTGGTCATGCATTCCTGCGAGTTCCCCAACGGGAACTACTGGGGCATGCAGTGCGCTCTTCAGGCGATCTCGACCCTCTCGGCCCACGACGAGGTCGGCATCATCACCTTCGACTGGGGCGGCGGCGGGAGCAAGTGGGACTTCCCGCTCCAGGAAAAAGGCGACGGCACCGCCGCCGCGGCCGCGGCAAAGAAGATGCAGCCGGGCGACATGCCCGACTTTGACGACACCCTCCGCGCCGCCCTCAACGGCCGCGGCGGATCAAAAGGGCTGGCCCAGAGCGACGCGCAGTTCAAGCACGTGGTCATCATCAGCGACGGCGACCCGACCGCCCCCGCTCAGGCGCTGATCAACGACTACATCCAGCACAAGATCAGCGTCTCCACGATCAGCGTCTACCCGCACAGCGGCGAGAAGAACGGCCTGCCCGCCGCCATGGCCGACATGGCCGCGCAGCTTAAAGGCCGGGCCTACGGGCCGATCAACGGGAACTTCAACCAGCTCCCGCGCCTCTTCATCAAGGAGGCCACCGTCGTCCGCCGGACGCTGCTCCATACCGACGCCAAGGGCATCGCGCTGCAATTGGTCGATCCGTCCGACCAGTTCCTCAACGGCCTCGGGGCGAACACGGGATTGCCCGACGTGTTTGGGATGGTCCTCACCAGCCGCAAGCAGGATCCGAAGGTGGTGATGCCGATCACCGCCGGCAAGATGCACGACCCAATCCTCGCCCACTGGCAGACGGGCCTGGGCCAGTCGGCGGTCTTCACCAGCGACGCGAGCGCGATCTGGGCGCCGGGCTGGGTGGGCTGGGAGGATTACCAGCGGTTTTGGGCGCAGATCGTTCGCGGCGTGCGCCGGCCGCCGATGCCCGCGAACTTCGAGCCGCAGACGACGATCGTCGGCGACAAGGGAAAAATCCACGTCGAGGCGATGGGCAAGGACGGGCAGTACCTCAATTTCGAGACGATGGAAGGCACGGTCCTCCGCCCCGACATGACCACCGTGCCGATCAAGCTCAACCCGGTCGGGCCGGGGACGTACGAAGGGACATTCGACGCGAAGATCGCGGGCAGTTACGTCGCCGAGATCTCTTATGCGGGCAAAGATGGCACCGGCTCGTTCCCGACGGGCGCGGTGATGAACAGCGAGCCGGAGTACCGGGAGCTCAAGAGCAACGACCGGCTGCTGAGCGAGATCGCCAGCCGGACCGGCGGGCACATCGTCGAGCCGTTCAATCCGGAAGGGGCGGACATCTTCCGCCGCGAGGGATTGCTGGTGACCAGCTCGCCCCTGCCCGTGTGGGACGTGCTGCTGCCGATCCTGTTATCGCTGATCATCCTGGACGTGGCGACCCGCCGGATCGCGTGGGACTGGGCGGCGATCCAACGGTACGGCCGGCTGGCCGCGGCCCGCGTCCGCGAGTTCACGACGATGCGCCGCGTCGAAAGCCGCTCGGCAGTCGATGCGCTGCAGCGCGTCAAGCAGGAGGTGGCCGAGACGAAGTTCAAGCCGGCCGACAAGACCGCCGCCCCACCGACGACCGCCGCTCCCAAGCCCGACCCCAAGGCGAAGTTCACCGCCGCCAAGGGGGTCGAGGGAGATATCACGCAAGTCGTGGGTGGCGCCACCGACAAGCCCGTCCCGCCGCCCCCGAAAAAAATCGAACCCAAAGGCGCCCCCACCCCCGGCCCCGGCGGGCACACGAGCAGCCTCCTCGAAGCAAAACGTCGTGCTCAGCAACAGATCAAGAAGAAAGAAGAAGGAGAATAACCACAGAGGCACGGAGGACATCGAGGCGCGCTCGCGCGGAAGGACAAAGGAATTGATCCGCGAATGGACGCGAATGGTCGCGAATGGAAGAAGAGATGGATAAAGGCATTGCCTGTGGCACGGGCGTCTCGCCCGTGGGAGGCGCTCCGCACGGGCGAGACGCCCGTGCCACAATCAACGTTTCCCATTCGCGTTCATCCGCGTCCATTCGCGGACCGATTCTTCTCTTCCCCCCGTGTCCTCCGTGCCTCCGTGGTGAATCGATCTTGAAAGGACAACTATGACTCAATCAGCCGTTCCCGGCGTCGACCCGCAAGTTCAGGCTCAGGCCGACGCGTTCCGGCGCGATTACCGCGCGGTCCAGGCGGAGATCGCCAAGGCGATCGTCGGGCATGAGGAGATCGTCGACGGCGTGCTCACGTGCCTCTTCGTCGGCGGCCACGCGCTGCTCGAGGGGGTGCCCGGGCTGGGCAAGACCGCGCTGATCCGCGCGCTGGCCTCCGCCCTGAACCTCAAGTTCAACCGCATCCAGTTCACCCCCGACCTGATGCCCGCCGACGTGATCGGGACCAACGTGATCATGGAGAACGAGCAGGGCCACCGGGCCTTCACGTTCATGTCCGGGCCGATCTTCTCGCAGATCGTGCTGGCCGATGAGATCAACCGCGCCACGCCCAAGACGCAAAGCGCGCTGCTCGAGGCGATGCAGGAGCACCAGGTGACCGCCGGCGGCGAGATGCGTAAGCTCGAAGAGCCGTTCTTCGTCATGGCCACGCAGAACCCGCTCGAGCAGGAAGGCACCTATCCGCTCCCCGAGGCCCAGCTCGACCGCTTCTTCTTCAAGCTGCTGGTGAACTACTCCAACCGCGAGGAGCTCCGCACGATCCTCGACCGCACGACGACCGGCCACAAGGTGCAGATCAACCCGGTGATCGACGCCCAGCGGATCCTTGCCCACCAGCAACTCGTGAAGCGCGTGATCATCGCCCCGCACGTGCAGGACTACGCGATCCGCTGCGTGCTGGCGACGCACCCGCAGGGGCAGTTCGCCGTGCCGATGGTGAACCAGTTCCTCCGTGTCGGCGCCAGCCCCCGCGCCGCCCAGGCGATCACCCTGGCCGCCAAGGTGCGCGCCCTGCTCGACGGCCGATTCCACGTCAGCTTCAAGGACATCAAGGACGTCGCCCTCGCCGCCATGCGGCACCGCGTCATCCTCAACTTCGAGGGCGAAGCCGAGGGGATCACGACGGACATGGTGCTGCAGAAAGTGGTGAACGAAACGCCGACGACGATCGAAGCCGAACTGGCGGCAGGGAGAGTCTAGGTGATCGGGCATGGATGGTGCGGTGCAAGAACTTCTCGGGTTTGCCGCGATGGCGGTATTCCTCGCTCCCTTTATATGGTTTGGGTGGCGGGCGTGGACATCAGGCAGTCGGGATCAAACGGAGGACTTGCGGGCCGAGAGACAACTGGACGAACGATGCGCCGAGTGTGGCTACGACCTGAGGTCGGGCCACGACGTTTGCCCCGAATGCGGCACGCCGGTGCCGACCGAGGAAGACCGGGCGCGGGCGCGCGGGGCCGCGTTGAACCCGCACGCGTTGCGCGATGACCGGCCGGCCGACGCAATTACGCCGAGAAAGCCGGCGCCGCACGAGATGCCCCTCATCGTGCATCGAACGCTCAACGGCTTTGAAGCAGATCTGCTCGTCCAACAGTTGAACGCACGCGGTGTTCTCGGGACGTTGCAGACGAAAGACGAACACCAGATCACCGGTTCGGTCTCTCGAACCATAACGCACCTGCTGGTCGTCGTGCCGTCGGATGATGAGGAGCTTGCGAAGGGAATCATCGATCGGTTTCGCTGGAAGCCCAAGGACGCTCGAAACGTTGCAGTGGGAGACGAAGCGTAGAATTGTCATGGCCCGATACGACATCCCCCAAAACGTCGGGAAGGTTCGCGTGGCGATGTTCGTCGGCAACAAGTACGTCGTGTGGAACGGGAAGCAGGGCGAGCACGAGTTCCGCATCCCCTGCCGCGACCGCAAGCAGGCCGAGGAAGTCGCGGCGAAGATCAACCGCCGGGAGCACAACGGCCAGATCGAGGTGCTCGGCTAGATGGGCGTGACACAGTTCCGGGTGGCACGGACAAGTACTCTTGTCCGTGGTG